>DBVN01000089.1:0-9839 GCA_002308515.1 Verrucomicrobia bacterium UBA1263
CCGACAGCGCCAACTGGACGATCATCCAGGGCGAATTTGTGGGCGGTGCCTATCAGGCCAGAGTCCCGATGACAGATGACGCGGCATACTATCGTCTGGTGAAGTAATCCAATAAATAACACTTGATTTGCGGGTGTCCTTCTCGTAAGGGCACCCCAAACCGGGAAAAATAAAGGCCGAAGTTTTGAAAAAAGCTCCGGCCTTTGTTTTCTCTTGAGACAAGGGGAGAAATGAAGGAAAATATCCCTGAAGCAGTAAATGCTGTGAGGATCAAAATGAGTCAGCTGTGGATAGATGAAAAACAGGACACTGCCGGACAGGTCAAAACCTGGCTGGCGGAGCAAACAAAAGAATGGGGATTGTCAGGGCGAAAAACGCTCCTGATCGTGCCTGATCAGACACGGACGGCACCATTGGGGATGCTGTTCAAGGCGTTCTGCGATTTGTGGCTGGGCAGTGCCGCCATGCTGGATGTGATGGTGGCGCTGGGAACTCATCCGCCCATGAGTGAGGAAGCGATCTGCCGCCGTCTGGACCTAACCGAACGGGAACGCTCAGTGCGTTATGGAAAAGTCCGTTTTTTCAATCATGACTGGAGTGATCCTGCTGCGCTGAAAACAGTCGGCAAACTGACTCGCGAGACGATCGCGGAGCTTTCCGGCGGTCTGTTCTCAATGGAAGTGGAGGTGCAGGTGAATCGGAAGATATTTGATTATGACCAGATCCTGATCCTGGGGCCTGTCTATCCGCATGAAGTGGTCGGATTCTCTGGCGGCAACAAATATCTTTTCCCCGGAATATCGGGAGCAGAGATCATCAACTTTTTTCATTGGCTGGGAGCAGTCGTGACCAGTCCTGCCATCATCGGCCGGGCGCATACACCGGTGCGTGCCGTGGTGGATCGCGCTGCGGCACTGATAGATATGCCTAAGTTTTGTCTTTGCATGGTCACGGATCACCGGGGTGACCTGGCGGTGCTGACAGCAGGTACGCCGGAGCAAGCCTGGGCTGATGCGTGGCCGCATACAGAGAGGCTGCATGTGACGTTCAAGGATCACGCCTTTCGACAGATATTATCCTGCGCTCCGGAGATGTATGACGAGCTGTGGGTTGCCGGCAAGTGTATGTACAAGCTGGAGCCGGTGTTGGCTGACGGCGGTGAGCTGATCATTTACGCGCCGCATCTGTCTAAGATATCGGACACACACGGCGAGCGTATTCTGAAGAACGGCTATCACTGCCGTGACTTTTTCCTGAAACAATGGGAACGGTATAAAACGGAACCGTGGGGAGTGCTGGCACATTGCACACACGTTTTCGGCGGTGGTCAGTATGATCCCGTCAGCGGAGTGGAAACGCCCCGTGCCCGTGTGACACTGGCTACACAGATCCCGGAGAATGTCTGCCGGCGGCTGAACCTGGGCTATCGGGATCCGCGGAACATCCGTCCGGAAGATTTTGCCGACCGGGAAGAGGAGGGGATCCTGCTGGTGCCAAAAGCGGGAGAGATGCTTTACCGGCTGAAGGACGCAAAGTAATAAAAAAGGCGTGAGACGATCCTCACGCCCTTTTTGCAAATAGTCTGTTTACAGATTCGCGCCTACACCGGACTGCCAGCGCCAGACATCTTCGCACATCTCATCCACACCGCGTGTGGCCTGCCAGCCAAGCTCAGCCTTAGCTTTGGAGGCATCGGCATAGCAGGCGGCGATATCACCCGGACGACGCTCAACGATCTCGTAAGGGATGGTCTTGTTCGCCGCTTTTTCAAAAGCCTTCAGCAACTGGAGAACGCTGTAGCCGTTTCCTGTGCCCAGATTGTAAACATCCACACCGGTCTTGGTCAGTGCCCGTTTCAGCGCGGCCAGATGTCCCAGCGCCAAATCGGTCACATGGATATAATCACGCACGCCGGTGCCGTCCGGTGTGGGATAATCATTGCCGAATACACGCAGCTTGGTCAATTTACCGGTTGCGACCTGTGCGATGTAGGGCATCAGATTATTGGGGATGCCGCGCGGGGATTCTCCAATCTGTCCGCTCTTGTGCGCGCCCACCGGGTTGAAATAGCGCAGGATGGAAGTGCTCCATTCCGGATCCGATACGGCAAGATCTCGCAGGATCTCTTCGATCATCAGCTTGGTGCGGCCGTAGGGATTCGTCGCGGAGAGCGGAAAGTCCTCACGGATGGGGAGCGACTTGGGCAAACCATAGACAGTCGCCGAGGAACTGAAAACGATACGCTTGACACCGGCCTCCTGCATGGCTTCGCAGAGGACGACCGTGCCGCTGATATTGTTGTGGTAATACCTGAGAGGCACAGAGACCGATTCACCGACCGCTTTCAATCCCGCGAAATGGATGACCGCGTCGATTTTGTTTTCGGAAAAGATCCGGCGCATCGCGTCCGCGTCCAGGATATCATCCTGATAGAATTTGACGGTCTTGCCGGTGATTTTTTCCACGCGCTTCAGAGCGTCGGGACTGCTGTTGTAGCAGTTGTCCACACAGAGGACTTCATAACCGGCGTTGAGCAGTTCCACGGCGGTATGACTGCCGATGTAGCCCGCGCCGCCTGTTAGGAGAATTTTTTCTGACATAGTTTACTTGATCTCGACCTTTATTTTAGCGCTGAAAATGGAATCCTGATCACCACGGTCGCGGATGGAATCATAAATGTTTTCCAGGGTGCGTTTCACTTTGCCGTTGAAAAGCTCCTTGCCGTTGTAAAGGACGGTGACGGGCTTGTTCAGATCCATCATGGTATCATTCAGCAGAATGTAAAGCTCGCTGTAATCGCATTTTTCCAGAGTGATGGTATTGCTTCCGCGTTTGGCGATGACGGTCGCGCCTTTGCGGGCCTGCTCTTTGGGGATAGCCAGCCAGTAGAACTGCAGAGGCATGGCATCGGCTTCTTCCTGACGCCAGGCGACTTTCGCGGGCAGGAAATCACGGCGGAACTTAGCCATCCAGGGGATCGCCGCCGCGTCTTCTCTGTCCATCCAGTGGCCTTTGCCCTGCATCAGATGCATTTCGTAGGTATAACCGCTGGGATCATTTTCTTTCAATTCGGCCAGCTTCTTCTCAAAGGATTCCGTCATCTTATTGCGGTCATAAGCGCTGTCATTGGCACCGCACCAGAAAGAGAAGCCGATATTGCGCAGATTCAGCGGAGAAACATCGCCGGGATGTCCGGCCATCATGGAGGCCGCGGCCCAGCGGTCAGCCATGCGCGGTGCCATGCGGTACACACCGTCGCCGCCGGCGGAGTATCCCATCAGATAGACCTTGTTGGGGTTCACGTCCAGCTCGACCACGGCCAGCTGGATCAGGCGATCAAAGAAGAAATCCATCTCCGGACGGAACCACATATTCCAGTCATCAAAGGGAGCCCTGGGCGCGATGTAAACGCCTTCTTCCGGTGTATAGAGAATGATCTGATTGGCCCACTGGCTGTCGTTCAGCTGTTTCGGAGCGTTGCCGCCGCCGTGCATCGAGATGTAGAGACTGCGTCCGTCTTCCGGTTTATCGCCAAAGAGCCGGATGTCAAAGGGCATTTTCAGATCGCCTTTCAGGAGGACTTTCTTTCCCCATTCCGGGCCGAAATTCTTTTTCAGTTCCTTCTGATACTCTTTGAAAAGCACTTCCGCGGCTTCGACCGCTTCCGGGGCAGTCAGTTCCGCCGAGTTGATCGAATCCGGACGGGAGACGTTTTCACCGTAGAAAATGGATTGTCCCTTCAGGGAATCGAGATCCAGAGGGTTTGCTTGTAAATTGCAGTCTCCGGCCCAGAGCAGGGCGGAACTCAGGAGACTCATGCCGATGATATTTCTAAATGTTTTCATAAGTGACTTATTATGACGTGTCGGCCGCAAGCCGCAACGTGACTAGTCTGAAGCCAAAAGCGTTGTTGTGCAATCACTAAATTGACTTTGTGATTGAAAAATAAATAATATCCAGTATTCCAAAGACTTGCAGATGATAAAATTTTTCATCCTTAGTTTTATTGCCATCCGGTGGCAAATATCCTACAATAGCGGAGTTATGATGAAGATTTTATTGAAATTATTTGTCTGTGTGCTGGTTGCGGCTGGTGTGAACGCTTTCGCGGCAGAGGAGACGGTTCGCCTGTGGGACGGGGATGCTCCTTATGCCCAGGGCAAGGAAGACAAGGATATCCCGACCCTGACGATTTTTTTGCCGGCCAAAGAAAAGGCCAACGGTTCCGCGGTGATCGTGTGTCCCGGTGGCGGTTACTGGATGCTGGCGGATAAGCTGGAAGGTTCCGAGTATGCTCAGTTTCTGGCGAATCACGGGGTGACGGCGTTTCTTCTGAAGTACCGCCTGGCCTCCAGCGGTTATCGTCACCCGGCCATGTGGATGGATGCCGCCAGAGCGATCCGTTATGTCCGCTTCAACAGCCAGAAATGGGGTGTGGATGTGAACAAGGTCGGCATCATCGGTTCCTCCGCGGGTGGACATCTGGTCAGCTCGGTTTTGACTCATTATGAACTGGAGAACCCGAAGGTGACGGATCCGATCGACCGTCTGAGTTCGCGTCCCGATTTTGGCATCCTCTGCTATCCGGTGATCACTTCCGGTGAATTTGCCAATAAGGGCACGATCGAGCATCTGCTGGGCAAAGAACCCTCCGAGGGAATGCTGGAATATGTGAGCAGTGAAAAACAGGTGGACAAGAACACTCCGCCCTGCTTCATCTGGCACACCTTTGAAGATGAGATCGTACCGGTGGAGAACTCGCTCTTTTTCGCGGCTGCCTTGCGCAAGGCCGGTGTTCCGTTCGATCTGCATATTTATGAGAAGGGCATCCACGGACTGGCTCTGGCTGGTGAACGCTACAAATCCGTCGAGGGAATGACCGAAGCGGAATATCATCCCTGGACCCATGATTTGCTCTATTGGCTCAAAGCCCGCGGGATCATCAAGGAATAACAGGGATCAATTTTTTAGAAATGATTAGAGACGTTTTCTTTGGAACGTCTCTTTTTTATTCAGGGACGCTGTCATTTTTTACTTGTATATCTGCCTGAATATATATACTATTTTTCAGATTGATGAACTGTGGTTTGATTTATCAGGAGACTGAGAAAGGAAACCAATGAAGAAGAAATTTGTGTACAGTTTGATCACAGTATTATTGCTGATTATGGCGTGGGTTATTTATGTAAAACTACTGCCAGATCTGAAATATACTGTTCTCACCGAAGATGATACAGGGGGGACTGTTTCTGTGGCGGCACGATCACATTCCATTTCAGGAGATGTTAATATCCCTTCTTATATCAAAAGGCATGGAAAAATATATAAGGTTGTCAGTATTAGTGATAAAGCATTTTTTAAGTGTAAAAAATTAGAAAGTGTATTCATTCCAGACAGTGTTGAAAGTATTGGTACAAATGCATTCCATGAATGTTATAATTTGAAAAAGGCAGTACTCCCCAATAACATTAAAGATATTGCGGATGGTTTATTTTGTGTTTGCCCTAATTTGTCGGATTTTATCATCCCTGAGAATGTTACCAGAATCGGTGTCGCGGCCTTTGGCGGATGTACAAATTTGAAAGAATTAAAAATTCCTGATACTGTTATCAATATCGAAAGAGGTGCTTTTACAAGTACGAGATTCAAAAATATAGTGATACCAGAAAGCGTAACCTATATAGGACCAAGCGCATTTTCATATAATTATGGGATAACGAATATAGTGATCACTTCTGGTATTACCACTATTGAGGATGGAGTATTTAGTTCTTGTACAAACCTGAAAAGTATAGAATTGCCGGACAGTATTGTTTGTATCAAACGTGATGCGTTTTTCTATTGTCCTAGTTTGGAGAATATAAAGATTCCTAACAGTGTTACCAATATTGATGAACAGGCTTTTTCACATTGTGAAAATTTAATGAATATTGTTCTTCCGGATGGAATTACACGCATTTCAATATCCATGTTTGAAGATTGTTTCAATCTGACAAATATTGATATTCCAAAAAGTGTTACTACTATTGAAGAACGTGCATTCAGAAATTGTCAGAAATTGAAGAGTTTGGATATTGACGACAATATTAAAAACATTGAAAATTCGGCATTTTACAGTACTGGTTTGACAAATTTTATCATTCCTAATGGAATTACAAATATCCATTATAATACATTTTTTGGCTGCATTGATTTAGACAGTGTAACCATTCCAAATAGCGTGCAGTTGATAGAGTGGAAAGCATTTGCTGGTTCTGGATTAACAAATATAGTAATTCCAGAAGGTATTACGTTTATTTGTGCTGGCACATTTTCAGGCTGTGAAAAATTAGTAAATGCAAAGATACCTAAAGGCGTTGAATGGATAGGGCCATATGCGTTTGAGAAATGCAAAAGTCTGCCGTTTATAGAGATACCCGATAGTGTTCTGGAATTGGAGCAAGGTGCGTTTAAATCTTGCGTAAGTTTAACAAATATCTCGATAGGCAGTAATGTTGTCAAAATTGATGCGGGTGCCTTTGATAATTGCAGAAGTCTGGAAAGTATTTCAATCCCCGATAAAGTAAAGGTTATAGAAACAGTCGCGTTTCAATACTGTTCCAATCTGAAGAGTATTGAGATTTCTGCCAGTGTATCTGAAATGGGGTCTCTTGTATTTCACGAGTGTAAAAATCTGAAGTATGTTTACTATAGAGGGGATTTGCCTGATGTTAAAAGTTATATATATCTCTACACGCCTCAGACATTAACTACCTATTATCCTCAGGGGGATGAAAGTTGGGAGAAAGTCATCAAAGACAACAGATGGCAGGACAGACCTATCGCGCCATGGTATCCCAGCCAGCCAGAGATGGAATAGAGAGATTTTATAACAAAAAAATATCCGTCAGTTTTCTGGCGGATATTTTGCTTAGGGCAGCGGCTGGCTTATCCTTCTATCAGGATCACAGTCAGCTTGCGTGGGCCGTGCGCGCCCAGCACCAGGATGCGTTCGATGTCGCCGGTACGGCTGGGGCCGGTGACNNCCAGCGTCATCATGCTGGGATAACCGTCCGCGTATTTCTCCTGCATATACTTGTAGGCTGCGGGCAGATCCGAAAGGAGCTGTTCCTTTGTGGCCAGCACGATGTGATGCGGCGGCAGGATGGAGATCGCCCGGCCTCCGCAGGATTTCGAGGTCAGGAAGATACTGCCGGTCTGCGCGATCAGCGCGTCACAGGTCGTGATGGAGACGGGCACCTTTTCCAGATCAGCGGTCGCGTAGCCGGGATCGGTCCAGAGACAGGGCAGACCCAGCTTTTTCACGGTGCTGTCGGTCAGTGGCGTGTGATGGCTGGCCAGCGAATCCCATTTTTCCTCTTCCTTCATCTTTTGGATCACCTCAACGGCTTCCGTCTGGTTGGCGACATGGAAGAACCGGGTCGTCAGATCTTTGGATTTGGCGGCGAACTGGGCGACCATGGCGCTGTATTCGGTTTCGGCTTTGGGCAGAAATGGTTTGAAATCGTTCATTGTCTTGATTCCTTCTTTGCGGGTTATTTGCTGTGACGTTTCCAAAGGTCTTTGAAGCTCTTCCAGACCAGCTTGGGCGCTCTGCGCGTGGCGGTCCAGCACCGGGCCGGGTCAATGGCGGTGCCTTCGATGATCGGATGGAATTTCTGTCCGATCCATCCCATGCGTTTGCCCCACTTCCAGAAGAACGGGACATTGAAAAGCAGGGAAGCGCATTTGAAGGCGACCCGCTCGAAGAACTTCGGATACTGTGTGGAAGCCGCCTCGCGGTTCTTCAGGATCAGATGCGGCAGATTGATCTTTACCGGGCAAATATCACGGCAGGCGCAGCAGAGCGAGCAGGCAAAGGAAAGATGCTTGAACTTCTGCAGGTCAAAGAGCCGCGGCATCAGCACGGAGCCGATCGGGCCGGGATAGGTGGCGTTGTAGGTATGGCCGCCGATGCTCTTATAGACCGGGCAGACGTTGATGCAGGAGCCGCAGCGCATACACTTGAGTACTTCCCGATAGACGGGATCCTTGCTGATCTCGGAGCGTCCGTTGTCCAGCAGGATGACATGATACTCTTCGGGACCGTCGCACTCGCCGGGCTGACGGGGTCCGCTGTAAAGGGTGTTGTAGCAGGTGACCGTCTGCGCGCAGCCGACCGTTGCCAGCATCGGCAGGTAGAGAGCCAGATCCTGCATCCGCGGGATGACTTTCTCGATGCCGATCAGGGTGATCATTGTCTTGGGCAGGGAAGCCGAAAGACGGGAATTGCCTTCGTTCTCTGTCACGGAGATCATGCCGGTATCGGCGATAGCGAAATTGGCTCCGGTAAAACCGACATCCGCCTGGCAGTACTCACGGCGTAGGCTCTTGCGAGCGATCATGGTCAGCTCCTCCGGGTTGCTCGTGGGAGCGGTCCCCAGTTTCGCGTGGAAGAGGTCGCTGATCTGATACCGGGTCAGGTGCATGGCCGGGAAGACGATGTGATAGGGCGGCTCGTCTCTCAGCTGGACGATGAACTCACCCAGGTCGGACTCCACGACCCGGTAGCCCGCCTTTTCCAGCGCGTGGTTCAGGTGGATCTCCTCGGAGGTCATGGACTTGGATTTGACCATGCTCTTGGCGTTCTTCTGTTTCAGGATGTCCAGGATGATCCGGCAGGCATCCTCGCCGGTCGCCGCGCGATGGACGTGCGTGCCGCGCGAGGTGAGTTTTTCGGTCAGCTGGCTCAGATACTTCTCCAGATCGGTATGAACGGCCTGTTTGATATCGGAAGCCATCTGACGCGCGCCCTGCCAGTCCTGAAATTCGGCGATCTTCTTGTCACGGCCTTCCGCGTATTTGCCCAGAGCGGTCGTGATCGTGTTGCGATGCTGGACATCGGCGGCCATCCGGGCCGCGTCTTCATGGAATTTTTTAGCGAGATTATTCATGGCGGACGAGCAGATCTATCAGATGCATGGTTTTCAGTTTCTTACCCTGTTTATCAGCGATCCCCTGGATGTGCATCAGGCAGCTGGAATCATTGCTGACCAGGTAATCCGCGCCGGTCTCCAGTGCCAGGGCGACCTTGCTGTCTCCCATGCTGGAGGAAATGGGCGGGAACTTGGCGGAGAACGTTCCGCCGAAGCCGCAGCATTGGACGGCTCTCATCTCGATCAGGGTCAAGCCCTTGATATGGCTCATCAGGATGCGCGGCTGGTCATGGATGCCCAGTTCACGCAGTCCGTGACAACCGTCATGGAAGGTGACTTTGCCGTGGAAAGAGGCTCCCAGGTCGGTCACGCCCAGCTGGGTGACCAGAAAGTCCGAGAATTCCCAGGTATGCGCGGCCAGCTTGTTGGCCTTGGCTTCCAGCGGAGTCCCTTTGAATAATTCGGGATAGAACTTGTGGATCATCGCCGTGCAGGATCCGGAGGGAAGCACAACGGCCTCAGCGTCATGCAGACGCTCGACCACTTTGGACGCGACCGCGCGCGCCTCATCCCAGTAGCCGGTGTTGAAAGCGGGCTGACCGCAGCAGGCAAGCTCCGCCGGAGCTTCGACCCGGTGACCCAGTTTTTCTAAAATCTTGACTGCGTTCATGCCCACGTTCGGGAACAGGGCATCAATGAAGCAGGGAGCAAAAAGAGTGATCTTCATAGTTATAACTGATCTTGTATGATCTCCGCCGTCATTATCCGTCAACCTGCCGCGGGATTCAAGCCTCATTCTGAAAACCCGGAACAGGGTCATCAAAAAGAATCACGGATGGACACGGGTAATTATTTGTTATAGAATTAGTTATATTTTCCCCTGTTGAAGTTCGTCTGACGTCGCCTTCGGGACTTGAATATGTG
>DBVN01000089.1:9851-10791 GCA_002308515.1 Verrucomicrobia bacterium UBA1263
CTGCGCTGCACCCCTGCCTGTAATCTAGCAGCCTTTCAGGCTTTTAAAATGGATCCCTTCGGGATGTAAATGACAGTCGCGCACGCGCGGCTCATTCTTTGAGTCCCAACGGGACAACAGATTACAGCCGGGGATGGAGCGAAGCGAAATCCCCGGTAACGATTTACCACAAAATCAAACCCCGACGGGGTGACAGATGGAATTATATGGAACCACATATACACATAAATAAATTATTGAATAACAATAAGATGAACCGTAGACGCGAGATTCTCGCGTCTCCATTTTGAATACCCTCGATAGAGGGTATCGTCACACAGCCCCGGGTTGAACGCGCAGCGTTCTACCCGGGGAAAGGAGTCATCCAATTGACAACCCTGTAAGGGGTTGCGTAAAAGGGTGATCATTTTTGTTTTTATACCAGACTGCACCATTCCATGGGCACTTCCTTACCACTTCAAGGGTTCCTGCAGGATGATGCCATCGGTCATGGGACTGTCGGATTCGTTGAATGCATTGGCCTTGTACTGGATGCAGAGCATTGTCAGGTTTTCCTTGCCGGTGTTTTTCAGAGCCCGTTTGCCATCGGGGGCGACCCGGATGATCGTTCCTTCGCTGACGGGGAAGACCTCTCCGTCCACCTGATAGGAACCCTCGCCGCGCAGAATGATGTAAAGTTCCTCATGTGTCTTGTGAGCGTGCAGGAAACCGCTGTCCTGACCGGGAACCAGTGTCTGGAAACTCAGCTCGCTGCCTGTGGCTCCAACAGACTGACCGGCAAAAACTTTACCCTGGATCTTGAAATCAGGACCCAGAACGAGTTCGTGCTCGATGATCTCCGAGATGTTCCCTATGTTTACAGCTTTGAAATTTTTACCTTCTTTAATGGTTTTGATCGTTTTCATTATTTTGATTCACTAGCATCCCATAGAGATGGGAA
>DBVN01000065.1 GCA_002308515.1 Verrucomicrobia bacterium UBA1263
AAAAAGCCGAATGCCTGGGGGCTGTATGATATGCACGGGAATGTATGGGAATGGTGTTTAGACTGGTATGGAGATTATCCGGCTTCAGTGGTGACCGATCCCAAGGGACCAAATACAGGTTCGTTGGGTGTGGATCGCGGTGGCAGTTGGGACACCAGAGCGTACCGCTGCCGTTCAGCGATTCGAGACTACTTCAACCCCAGTGACACCGACTACCGTAGTGGTTTCCGCGTGGCGCTGGTTCCGGTGAAATAGAGGCTTTTTGAGCTGAAAACAAAGAATCCCCGACGTTTTTTACCCCGCCGGGGATTTTTTGTGTTTATTGGCAATGGTTTCTTTTAGAAAGATTCGTCCAGAATCTGGAAGAGCTGTTCCGCTGTCAGAGGGAAAGGGTTTCCTTTCATGCTGCTGGCACGGGAGGCTTTTTCGATGATGACAGGGAAGTCGGCTCTTTTTACGCCTCGTTTTTCCAGACCGGCGACGTTTTGCTGAGTACTCATTTTTTCGATCAGTGTAATGAGATCCTGAGTTTTGGAGTTCACGTCACGGGAGAGCATGAGAGCGGTCTCGTTGATGCGTGCCATGGTCTGACGGCAGAGCGGCTGTTTGCCTTGGCGTGCGATGTCGAGATTCATTCTCAGCACAGCCGGGAGCAGAGCCGCGCAGACGGCACCATGCGGAGCGCCGGTCATACCGCCGATCACACCGGCGAAACCGTGGACAGCACCCAGACCGCCGTTGGCCAGAGCCATTCCACCCAGCAGACTGCCCAGGGAGACGTTCCCCATCACGTTCGGATCATCGGGGCGCATCCAGTGGAGCATGAGGGCACCGCCGCCCATGCGTGAGAGACCTTCGCGGCAGACGGCATCGCTCATGGGAGTGGCCTTGGCCGAGAGGTAGGCTTCGATCAGATGGCAGAGTGCGTCAAAACCGCAGTTGACGGAGACCTCCGGCGGACAATCCAGAGCCAGGTCGGGATCCACCAGAGCGAACCGGGGCAGCATGAAAGGAGAACGCAAGCTGACCTTGACATGCTGTTCGGGAACCGTGATGACGGAGTTTTTGGTGACTTCGGCACCAGTGCCGGCAGTGGTTGGGATGGCGATATAGGGGAGAGATGTGTGAGGGAGCGGTTTGCCCGCGCCGACGACTTCCAGATAGTCCATGATGTCGCCCGGATTATTGGCCAGAGCAGCTGCCGCTTTGCCCGCGTCAATGACACTGCCGCCGCCGATGCCGGCAACGACTTCGCACTGCTGGCGCAGGATGGAATCGGTGATCTCGCTGACGCGCCGGACGGTGGGTTCACCGCTGACGGGTTCGACCGCGACGCTGAGTCCGGCTTTTTCCAGCTGAGCACGCAGTGAGTCATGGCGGCCGGGATGCGCACCGGTGACCAGCATCACTTTTTTGCCCGACAGCTTAATGAGATCGGGCAGTTCAGCGATCCTGCCGCGTCCAAAAAGGATACGGCCCGCAGAGGCAAAATCAAAACGGTCTGTGATCATATCCGCGGATCAAAGCAGGGTGTACTTTTTGCTGAAACGGGGTTCGGCCATCATATCCACCATGGCATCGCGCCATTTGGCATAGTGAGCGGTGGTCTTGTGCGCGGCGGCGGCTTCGGTGTCGCGGTAAACTTCCTCCAGCACGAACTGGTTGGGATCGTCCTGACTCCGCACCAGGTCAAAACGGGCGATGCCCGGCTCCTGTCTGCTGTAGGACGCGTTTTCCAAAGAAGCGGCAATGAAGCGATCTACGCATTCGGGTTTGATCTTGATATGAACATGTACAACTAACATTTTTATTTTCTCCTGTGTTATCGCGGGCCGGGAGCGTTGAAGGTCAACGCGTGTTTGATGATCGAAAAGGTGACCGGAGAGACACCGACCCATTCGCCCTCCAGCTGGAAGTCCACACCGGGACTCTCGATCGTGATTTGATTGGTTTGAAAGTAATCCGCGCGGTTCAGACAAAGTGAGCGGCCCATGAGGATACGGGCGCAGACACGCGTTGCGGTAATCAGTCCGACCCTGGGGAACAAGGTCAGATCCATCATTCCGTCCACCGGGGAAGCATCGGGAAAACAGACGAGTCTGCCGCCGTAAAAACGACCGTTCCCGATCAATGCCAGTCCGCATTCACGGCGGCGTCCGTTGAACGAGCAGGTCAAAGCAGGCCGCGCATGGAAAAGGGCTTTGACGGCGGCGATCCAGTAAGCCAGCTTGCCGTATTTTTTCTTCAGCTCCCAGCTGACGAAGCCCAGAGTCATCGCGTCGAAACCGACACCGGCCAGTTGTGCAGCGCAGCGGGTGCCATTTTGGAAATCGGCACGGATCAGGTCTATCGTTTTGGGCGTGCCGTGGAACGCGGTTTGCAGAGCGCCCTCAAAATCCCAGGGAATGCCGTGTTCCAGTGCGAAGACGTTTGCCGTTCCTGCCGGGATCAGCCCCAAACGGGGATGGTGATTTGCGCGCATGAGACCGTTGATGACTTCGTAGAGAGTGCCGTCACCGCCGACAGCGATAACGAGTTCAGCACCGCTGTCCGCCGCCTTTGCCGCCAGCTCCGTCGCGTGGCCCGGCCGTTCCGTAGGCATCAGGGTGACATCACTCAGACGTTCAATTTTCCGGCGCAGGGCAACAGCTTTTTCACCGCGCGCGGCAGGGTTATAAATAAGGCAGGCGGCGTTCATGAAAGATTTACGAGTCAGTGGGAGCCAGCCCCCAGAGTTGTTCGATCATGGCGTGACCGGTCAGGTCATAGGCCAGAAGCTCCTGTCGGGTATAGGGAGCATAATCGCATCCGCAGAAATACATACAGCTCAGCTCGGCGAAGTATTCCAGCGCATTGGTCATCACATAAGGACCTTCCAGAATGACACTGTCATGACGGGCGGTCTTCTTGTAAAGACCCTGCTCTTTGGCGTGTTCCCAGGCTTTGACGATCTCCGGCTTGTCTTCCGGCCACTGCTCCAGCTGGTAGGCGTGGGAAAACTCATGGACGAGGACTTTGAGCGACCAGAAATCGGAAAGCCAATCGTAATTCGAGGCGGAATAGATGACCACGCTGGAGGCCATGCGCGGATCGAGATAGCTGTAAAATTCGGGAGCTTTCTTTTGATGATACTCGCCGCCGGAATCGTATCCGCCGTACTTCATCGCCTTGCCGCCCATCAGGAACAGCTTGATATTTTTGAAAACGGGATAGGAGCTTTTGGGGAAAAGATCCAGCATCCGCTGAAGCTGGGCGATGAGTTTCTTTTCCGCGCGTTCGGCCAGCAGGGGATTTCCTTCTATGAGTTCCTTCTCGACCAAAAGCGGCCACTGGAGCGCTTTCTTTTCGGTGTAATCACGGGGCGGATGATTGAAGTCCGCCCGTGATGAAGGGTCCTCCATGTACTTTTTGATATCGTCGAAGGGAGTCTTCACTATTTCAGTTTCAGGTCTCCGTTCAGCGTGTAGATGTGACCTGGCTGTGTCTTGAATTTAGCGGTCTTGCCGCCGTAGCGGACAGAGCATTCTTTGCCGGCCAGCGAGAGAATGCCGGCTTCCACCAGCTTGCCGTCGGCCCAGCAGNNNCTCGAAACCGCCGCGCGCGCGAAGTCCGCCCACAGAACCGCCGCGCCAGGCATCAGGCAGAGCCGGGAGCAGGTTGAGTCCTTCGCTGGTGTGGCTTTGCAGGAGCATCTCGAACACCGCGGCGCATCCGCCGAAATTGCCGTCGATCTGGANNGGCGGATGGTTGTCGAACATATTGGGCAGCGTGCAGCGTGCCAGAAGCTGCTGGAGATTGCGCCAGGCCAGATCCGCGTCTTCAAAGCGCGCGGCAAAGTTGACGACCCAGGCACGGCTCCNNAGCCGGTACCGCCGCCGCCGTTGTCCAGACGGGTGTCCAGACTCTTGCGCAATGCCGCGGCCAGTTCCGGCGTTTCACGCAGAGATATCTGGTGACCCGGATGCAGTCCGTAGAAGTGCGACATGTGACGGTGACCGGGTTCCGCGTCTTTGTAGTCCTCCACCCATTCCTGGAGTCGGCCGTCTTTGGGGCTGATCTGCAGCGGAGCCAGGTTCTTCAGAGCTTTCTGAACCTGTGCCACGAAGTCTGTTTCAAAATTGTTTTTGCCGCCGTCCAGGATCTTTGCCGCGTCCAGACAGTTCACGAACAGGTCGTGGATGATCATCAGATCCATAGTCGCCGCGTAGGTGAATTGACTGCGTGTGCCGTCCGCGCGGACAAAAGTATTTTCCGGTGAGTGGCTGGGATTCGTGACCAGCTTGCCCGCGACCGGTGAATCCGCCGGAGCAGGGATGAGGAAATCCAGAATGAAGAGCGCGGCTTCCTTCATGATGGGCCAGGCGCGGTCACGCAGAAATTCCTTGTCTTGTGAGAAAAGGTAGTGTTCGTAAGGATGACGCGCCATCCAGGCGGCGGCCATCGGCCAGACTCCCCAGACACCATCCACAGGTCCGGCGATGCGCCAGAGATCGGTATTGTGATGGGCGACGAAACCGCGCGCGTTGTAATACTGTTTGGCGGTCTCGGCACCGGTTACACGCAGATCGTCCAGCATGTCGAAAAGCGGCGTGTGGCACTCAGCCAGATTGCCTACTTCTGTCGGCCAGTAGTTCATTTCGATATTGATGTTGATGGTGTACTTGCTGCCCCAGGCCGGAACGGTATCTTTATTCCAGATGCCCTGCAGGTTTGCTGGCTGTGTGCCCGGACGGCTGGCACCCAGAGTCAGGTAGCGGCCGAATTGGGCGTATAGCATATTCAGATGCGGATCGCTGTGAGCGCCGCGGCTTTCGGTGATGGCCCTGATGCGTTCGTCTGTGGGGAGCTTCATCGCGTTCTGGGGTTCGATGAAGGAAGCCGGAGCGGTTTTTTTGCCTTTTTCTTCTTCAAGTTTCTTAATGTCGCCGGGTTCCAGTGAGAGAGTGACGCGGTTCATCTTGTCAGCATGTTCCGCCGTATGATCGCCGAGCAGGGCCAGATAGCTTTTCTTGGACGCGGCTTCCAGCTGCGGTCTCCAGCGTTTGCCGGGAACGGCGCTGATGTCGTGATAATTGACGTAGCTTGTGGCCGCGGCCAACAGGAATGTGACATTGTTGGCGTTGGTGATGGTGAGCTTGTCTTCGGTCTCGCCCAGTTCACCACCTTCCACCTGAGCTTCCAGGCAGGTCTCGAAGTCAAGTCCCTTGCCTTTCAGATCGCTCTGGACACCGCGGATCTTGCCGTCGCCTTGCCAGCAGCCGGCCACGACGATACGCTTGCCGCCTTCAAACATTTGCTTGTGAGGCAGAGGCGTGTTCAGTCCGGCGCTCATGTTGAGGGTTCCCGGCTTGCTGCTGGAAACATGGACAACGAGGACCTGATCCGGCACAGAGATGAAAACTTCACGAGTATAAACGACATCATCCACCTCATAGCGGATGCGCGCGATGCCGTTTTCGATATCCAGCTCGCGGCGGTAGTTCTTGATGTTTTTGTGATCGGGGAATTTCAGGATCAGATCGCCCAGCGGCTGGTACGCCTGCTGATAGAGAGGGTCACTCATGAACTCGCGGTCGGATATCTTGCGGGCTTCCTCGCTCTTGCCTTCAAAGAGGAGCTTTTGGATCTCCGAAAGGAATTTGTAGGCGTTCTTTTTGTTGTAGTCATGGGGCATCCCGGACCAGAGCGTGTCTTCATTGAGCTGGATCAGTTCATTGCGGATCCCGCCAAAGACCATCGCACCCAGTCGTCCGTTGCCCAGCGGCAGAGCCTGATTCCAGTCCGCGGCCGGCTGACGGTACCACAGGGTCATGTTAGTGTTGTCAGGAGGAAGCGCTTCCCCGGCCAGCGGTATAAAGTTATCCATATTGATCTCAGGGCCGTTGGCGACCATATTGGAGAGAAGAGTTTTATTGCCGGATTCGGTAAAGATCCACGCGCCGATGCACCCGGCTCCGGCGATCTTGTATTTATTCTCCGGCTGAGCGGCGGCGGCGATCTCTTCGGCGCTGAGGGCTTCCTTGTAAACGGCGGCCTTGGCCATCTGTCCGCGGAAACGGTTCTGCCGGTCGCTGTCGGCACCAAAGCGCAGGGGAGTTTTATTGGTTTCCAGCGGCTTCATGCCCTGCTTGGAGGCGTCGCCCACTTCTTTGCCGTTGAGGTAGATTTTAAAAATGCCTTTGGAGCGGCTGAAAACACCGGCCACATGGCACCATTCGTCCACGGGCAGCTTGTTCTCAGCGGTGATGATCCCTTCGGCGGTGATCATGCGCAGGGAGTTGCCGGGATAAGTGTCCAGCAGATAGCCCACACTGCTTCCCGCGATTAGTTTATCAATGATGCGGCCTCCGCCGGAAGCTTGTTTTTCCGGCTTGATCCAGGCTTCCAGGGTGACTGTGTCTTTCAAGTCCAGGATCGAAGAAGGATCCACCTCCGGAACGGGGCTTTTATCTGTGAATTTCCAAGTTTTCTCTTCGGCGTGAGCGGCAACATATCCCGCGGCCAAGAGAGTCGCAGCAACAAGACTTCTCATGCCGGAAATTATGGATGAAATGAGCCTTGAATGGAAGCTTATAATTCCGGGAAAGAGGGGCTTATTCCGCCGGGGTCTCTTCTTTGGAGAGCGGCTCAATGCCGTAGGCTTTCAGGAAATGCCGGGACGGAGCCTCGATATGGATCCTCTTTTTCTGGAAGCTGTCGTAGTAGGAGAGGAAAACGGCCCGGAGCGCCAGAGTGGCTCCTTTCTTCCCGTAGAGGGGATCGCCCACGATGGGGAACCCGCTGGCTTGCAGGTGGACACGGATCTGATGGGTGCGCCCGGTGTGCGGAAGGGCTTCAATCAGAGAGCGTTTTCCATTGGATTTGAGAACACGGAACGCCGTTACGGCTTCCTTGCCGGAGCGTTCGTCCACAAAAGCGCGGACTTTACCCTCCTCGAATGCTTTGACACCGCCTTTGCCCGGACTGAATTTCTTTTGCGGGATCCTTTCCGACAAAGGCAGATTGCAGACCCATTCCTGTTGTTCAGGAACTCCTTCCACCACAGCGTAATAATGTTTTTCCACCTTGCGTTCCTCGAAGAGTTTGCCAATGACGCTGAGAACGGCTGGGTTCTTGGCCATCAGCAGGATGCCGGAAGCGTCCGCGTCCAGCCGGTGGATATAGCGGATGAACTTCAGATTGCGGGACTTGGCCCAGAAATCTCCGCCGATCATGGAGGATTCCAGTGCCAGCTGTAAATTGCGCGAGGTATTCACCCAAGTGTTAGGAACCAGCATCCAGCCGCTGGGTTTGTCCAGTGCCAGAACGTTCCGGTCCTCGTAAAGGATCGGAATGACGGTCCCGTCGCACAGCTCGATGATCTTGGGTTTCATTGGGTTTTGAAAGGGAACGGGTTAGATCCGGGAGCGCGCGTTGTCTCTGGCCCAGCGGTCGGCTTCCAGCAGCTGGTCGAGCGTGGGATGGTCTATCCGGTGGTGAGCGGACATGACATCTTCCACCAGAGTGCTGATCTGGTCAAAACGGAGTTTGCTGTTGATGAAGGATTCGACGGCGATCTCGTTCGCGGCGTTCAGGACACAAGGCAGAGTACCGCCTTTGAGACCGGCTTCGCGCGCCAGACGCAGAGCGGGGAAACGGTCTTCGTCCGGGTTTTCAAAAGTGAGTGTTCCGATCGCGGCAAAATCGGTTTGGACGCGAGTGCTTTGGACACGTTCGGGCCAGGTCAGGGCGTACTGGATGGGCAGGCACATATCCGGTGTGCTCAGCTGCGCCAGAATGGAGCCGTCCACAAACTCGACCATCGAGTGGACGATGCTCTGGGGATGCACCAGCACGGAGACCTTTTCGATGCCCATATTGAAAAGCCAGCGTGCCTCGATCATTTCCAAACCTTTATTGAAGAGTGTGGCGGAGTCCAGCGTGATCTTGCGTCCCATGGACCAGCTGGGATGCTTGAGTGCTTTTTCCAGCGTGATGCTGGCAAACTCAGATTTCGGAGTCTTGCGGAAGGGACCTCCCGAAGCGGTCAGGATCAGACGGCGGACGCTTTCGGGCTTGCGGCCTTCCAGACACTGGAAGATGGCGGAGTGCTCGCTGTCCACAGTCAGGACGTTGACTCCGTACTTTTTGGCCTCGCTCATGACGATCTCGCCGGCTACGACCAGGACTTCCTTGCTGGCCAGGGCGATATCTTTGCCGGCGCGGATGGCGGCCAACGCCGGTTTGAGACCGGTCGTGCCGATGATGGAAATGAGGACGATATCGGCTTCGGGCATAGTGGCCAGCTTGATCAGACCTTCCTCGCCGCAATAGACTTCCGTAGAACCGTCCAGTTCTTTTTTCAAAAGCTCAGCGTTCTCTTCGGATTGGATGCTGACGGCTTTGGGATGGAGACTGCGGGTCTGTTCCAACAGCAGTTTGACGTTATTGCCGGCACCCAGTCCCACGACTTGGAGACGGTCTGACAGATCGTTGACGACTTTCACGCTGCTGGTCCCGATGGAACCGGTACAGCCAAGTAATACTACCTTTTTCATTTCCAAAAATTTTTTGCCGCAGACAGGTGCGGCCTACATAATAACATGCCTCAGATACAGATACATAATGGGCGCGTTGAATAAAATACTGTCCAGCAGATCCAGCATCCCCCCGATGCCGGGGAAGAACCTGCCGGAGTCTTTGATGCCGGCTTCCCGTTTGATGAGGGATTCGATCAGATCACCAATCACCGCCGCCAGACTCAGAATGACACCCAGCGCGATGGCGTGGCGCAGATCCATCCCGGTGAGGTTCGCTTTATCCAGTGTGTAGAACAACACACTGCCGCTGGTGGAGAACAAAAGCGCGCCGCCCAGTCCTTCCCAGGTCTTGCCGGGACTCACGCGCGGAATGACCTTGTGCCGGCCTATCAGCGAACCGACCACATAACCGCCCATGTCACTGAACTTGGTCACCAGCACAAAGAAAAACACATAATGGATGCCGGAGACACCGGTGAAAAAATAGATTTTCTGTATAAAATTCAGCAGCCAGGGAACATAAATGAACCCGAAAAGCGTCGTGGAGATGCTCACCAGCGCCGCCGGATGGTTCCTGGCAAAGAGCTGGCGTGTGCACAGACACAGCACGAACAGTACGACGATCGCTGTTTCAAAGTCATTGGCGCGTGAATCGCCCGCCGCGCGTTCCCAGTATCCCGTCAGGTAAAAGAAGGTGCTGCCCAGCAAGATGATCCCGCCGGCTCCGCCCAGACGGTCGAAACAAGATATCCCCTTGGAACGGGCAATGTGATAAAACTCTCGCAGTCCCAAAAAAGAAAGAGCCATGATCAGAAAGAGGAAGATATAATCTCCGGCGATATGCCCCTGAAGGAATCCCGGTGCCAGTATGATCCCCCAAAGGATGACCGTACTGATCAAACGATTCAGAAAAACCTTTCCTTTAGAAGGTTTCGCGGAAGATTTTGATTCTTTTCTATGATGACTCATCCAGTAAGTATCAGGTCTCGGCACAAGGAAAGACTCCCTGAAACCGAACTCGCCTCCAGTGTACACGTTCAACCGTTTCTTGTCCAGCCGCTAAATAAACCCGGAACGGGTTGCGCATTGCCTCAAAAAAAAAGCGCACCGAAAGGAAGGATGGGATCAAAAGAACTTCCATACATGGCGATCTTCATCTTTGTCAGCTTTTGCCTGACAGAGAGTAGTGTGGAGGATCTTGTCTGGTCTTTCAAACTTGGGAGAAAATCTATTGTGCGATTTATTTTTGTACTCTACAATAAAACAAGCATTTGTCTGTGCAGTTATTCAGATGGTTTGGAGAGAAAAATACCAGATCATCCTGTCGATAAATAATAAGATAAAGAATAGATATGAAAAAAGTCGTTATTTTGAATGGAAGTCCGAGAAAGAATTTCAATACAGCCATGTTATTGAAGGAAGCCCAAAGAGGTGCCGAGTCGGTTGGAGCGGAGGCAGAGTATTTCAATCTGTATGATTATAAGTTCAAGGGGTGTCTCAGTTGCTTTTCCTGTCAAAGAAAAGGCTCAACGACTCATGGCGTCTGCGCGATCAAGGATGATATCCAACCCATTCTGGAGAAATGTGTTGTCGCGGATGCGATCATTTTGGGCAGTCCTGTTTATTTCTCCTATCCCAGTGGTGTCTTCAGATGCTTTTTGGAACGCCTGCTGTTTGCCAATCACACTTACATGGTTGACAAAGAAAAAGGCGGATTGAAAAGAAGGTTGGATCGGATCATTCCGACCGGAGTTATTTTCACCATGAACTGCCCGGAGGAATTGGTCGGACGAATCCATTATGATATTCTTATGGGAGAGAGTGTTAAAAATATGGAACATATCATGGGTTATGCGGAGGGATTGTATTCCTATGATACGCTGCAGTTCAATGATTATTCCAAATATAATTGTGATTTGTTTGATCCGGCACACAAGAAGGAAATGAGGGAAAAACAATTCCCGAAAGATATGGAGCGCGCCTTTGAGTTGGGCAAGAGATTGGTTGAGATGAAGTTTTGATCTATTGTCGAAAAGATCAAAGTTCCAAAAAGAATGAGAGATCTGTGAATCTCTCAATCCCGCAGACAACCGATAGGGATGATTTTTACTCCGTCATCACGGGTAATGGCCATATTCCCGCCGGTAATGATCAGCAGCAGATCCGGTTCCCGCAGAGGATGCTGGGGTTCTTTTTGGTTGTATTCTTTCACCAGTTCCTTGATTTTCAACAAATGCTTGGCTCCCAGTTCGATCTCACTGCTTCCCAGTTTGAATTCGATCAAGGCGTACCGCCCGTCTTGCAAATGCAGGACGGCATCCGCTTCCAGTCCATAGCGGTCATGGTAATAGGAAAGATGTCCGCGCAGAGCTTGGGAATAGATTTTTAAATCTCTGATACACAAGCATTCAAAGAGAAATCCGAAGGTCTTCAGATCTTGTTTCAGATACTCCGGTGTCAGCCCCAGAGCCGCGATCGCGATGGAAGGGTCCACAAATTCACGTTTCTGACCGGCTCGGATGGTCGTCGCCGAACGGATGGAGGGACACCAGGCTTCTACATCTTCCAGAACAAAAAGACGTTCCAGCGCGTTAAGATAGGCGTAAAGCGAATTGATGGAGGTATTTTCCGCGTTGGCACTAATATCTTTGAGCAGACATTCTTTGCTGGCCAGGGTGGAAATGTTCCTCGCGTAAGACTTTAAAATGAGCGCTGTCTGAGAAGGGTTCCGGGTCACGCCGTCCACAGAGGAAATATCTGATTGGCAGATATTTTGCAAATATTCTCTGGCAATCATGAGCTTAGCCGTGTCGGATCTCTTCTTGAGCGAAGCCGGCCAACCGCCTCGGCAGGCAGCAAAAATCAGTTGTTCGATGGAGAGGTCGGAACGCTTTCCATCAATATCGTAATCCTTTTCATCAAAGAGTTTCCGCAAAGAAATGCAACCGTTAGACTCCTGGGATTCAAACAGAGACATAGGATACATTTTTATGCGTGAGATGCGTCCCGTGCCCGTATGATGGATCAGCTTGTCGTTCACTGTTGTGGAGCCGGTCAGGATGTAAAGCCCTTCTTTTTGAAGGCTATCCACGGACATACGAACCGCGTCCCAGAGAACAGGGGCTTCCTGCCATTCGTCGATCAGGCGAGGGTTTTCACCTTCCAGCAGCAGAGACGGCTTGGTCCTTGCGGTGAAAAGGTAATTTTCCCGCATGTCTGGATCCTGTATCTGGATGACGCTTTTGGCCTGTTGTTTGGCGGTAGTTGTTTTGCCGCACCATTTAGGGCCGGTAATGAGTGTCGCTCCAAAGCATTCCAGATGCAGTTTCAACTGCTGATCCGCGATTCGTTCTAAATATGGCATAATCTCTTATGCTCCCGCGCATAAAATTATATCATTTTTGAAGGCTTGTCAACGGAGTTTTTATTATTTCTCTATTTTATTCTGTTTCAGTATATTATATTTTTTATTGGAGGCTTTTGAGGTATTTTGATAGAGACTTTTGAGGTATTTTGATGGAGACTTTTGAGGTATTTTGATGGAGACTTTTGAGGTATTTTGATGGAGACTTTTGAGGTAAAAGATACTTGCGAAAAAATGAGAAAGATGTATAATCAACAGGTTGATTTGCTCATATTATGACAAAAAGAAGTTTTTTGGGAACAGTGCTTTTAGGTTTTTTGACGGTGACGACGCTCCTGGCCGAAACGAATCAGACGGCTCAAACCGCGAAGGATCTGCCGACGGAGGCTCAGAAAGAAAAATCCGCCGAGCTAAAAACCGGCAAGTATTATATTGATAACGGCAAAGTCCGTCTGGGGATCGATCTGGACCGCGGCGGCAGTGTGTTTTATTTTGCCCAGTCTTCCACAAAGAAGAACCTCCTCAATCACGCGGATGAGGGGCGCTTCATCCAGCAGTCTTACTACGGTGAGCCGGACGGCAGTGTCTGGGCCGGAAGTCCCTGGGTATGGAATCCGATCCAGGGCGGAGGCAGCAAGGGACGCAAGGCCAAAGTGCGTTCTCACGTTTTGGAGAAGGAAAGTCTGAAGGTCGTTTCCGAACCGGTGAACTGGGGCGGTGACAACGCGATGCCGGAAACGGAAATGGAGGAGCGGATCACATTGGAGGGCGATGTGGCTCATATCCATTATATCTTCAGGAATACAGGAGAAAACGCCAAGGATCATCCCGAAAAGGATCACGAACTGCCGGCCGTTTTCGTGGACGCGGATTATCCGAACATGGTTTTTTATGACGGCGGAAAGCCCTGGACTCACGACAAGCTGAAGTCCGTTGTTCCCGGCTGGCCCAATGAATCCCATGTCCGCACGGAGGAATGGGGCGCTTATGTGAATGACAAGGATTGGGGGATTGGTGTTTACACTCCCGGTTCCACCCGCTGTACAGATTATCGCTACAAAGGCAGCGGCAAGACAGGTCCGGAAGGGGATTCCTGTTCATATTTCGCGCCGCTTCGGAGGTTTGCCATCAAGAAGGGGATGACTTTTGAATATGATGTCTATCTCTATATTGGCACGATCCAGGAGATACGGGACACATTCTACAAACTGCACGAGGCGCAGAAGGAGAATTTTTCAATCACATTGGCCAACGGTGTCAGTCTGGACATGGTTTGGTGTCCGGCGGGAACCTTCACGATGGGCAGTCCGGAGGACGAACTGGGCAGAGAGAGTGATGAAGTCCAGCATCAGGTGACCCTGACACAGGGNNACTTTGACCAAAGATTACTGGCTGGGGAAATATGAAGTCACTCAGGCACAGTACGAAGCCATAACAGGAAAAAATCCCTCTTATTTCAGAGGAGCCAATTTGCCGGTGGAGAGGCTCAGTTGGAATGACGCGATGGAGTTTTGTACCAAGCTGACGGAGATCGAGAAGGCGGCGGGCCGTCTGCCGGGGGGTTATGAATACACTTTGCCGACTGAAGCCCAGTGGGAATACGCCTGCCGTGCCGGGACGACTACGGCCCTGAATAGCGGAAAGAATTTATCGAATAAAGATCAATGTCCCGAAATGGATGAAGTGGGGTGGTATATATACAACAGCGATAAAACGACTCATCCGGTGGAACAGAAACTGCCGAATGTCTGGGGACTCTATGACATGCATGGGAATGTATGGGAATGGTG
>DBVN01000060.1:0-4556 GCA_002308515.1 Verrucomicrobia bacterium UBA1263
TATTCATACCCCTCCGGCAGACGACCTGCTTCTCGTTCGATGGCTGTCAGTTTGGCGCAAAATTCCATCGATTCACTCCAATTCACTCTTGCCACCGGCAAGTCGGCTCTGCCGGATCCTGAGGGATTCGTTCCCATCACCGCTTCATACTGGGCCCGGGTCACCTCAAACTTACCCATCCAATACCCTTGGGTCAGGGTCACCTGATGCTGGGTTTCGCTATAATATACACCTCTGCCCAGTTCATCTTCAGGACTGCCCATGATAAAGGTACCCGGTTCGATCCAGATCATATCCAGATCCACCGTATCCGAAAGCGGGATCGTGAAGTTTTTATTTTCTGATTCTCCTTTGGAGCAGAAAAACAGTTTTTTGTTTCCCATTTTTACCTGATACGGACTGGAGGCAGACGCGACTTCTGTCCAATGGACCGCGTCCTCACTCTGATAAAGCGTTCCTGTATAGCTCACTATCAGATCATCTCCGTCTGTCTTACAATTGATGGTCGGCTTCGCGGCCTGTGCCATCACTGTCACCAGTGCCAGCCCTAAAAGGCCGGATGTCAATTTATTTACAGTCATTTTCTAATATGTTTATTTAAATTATTCTATTTGACCGGAGCCAGCGCCACGCGAAAACCTACGCTGTTGAGGCGACCGGAAAACATACAGGAACTCCGGGAAGCCGAACGGCAACCGCTCGCGCTGCTGACCCAGAGCCCCCCGCGAACCACCATATAAGACCCCGAGTCCGCTCCTGTGGGATCCGTTACGGGTGTTGACGGATAAGTACTCCAATATATGTCCAAACACCATTCCATCACATTCCCGTGCATGTCATAGAGTCCCCACGCGTTCGGCTGTTTCTGTCCTGCCGGATGAGTCGTTTCATCACTATTGCCGACATACCAACCCACTTCATCCATTTCGGGACATACGTACATATCTGACAAATTCTTCCCGCTGTTCAGGGCTGTCGTTGTTCCGGCACGGCAGGCATATTCCCATTGAGCCTCCGTCGGCAAAGTATATTCATATCCATCCGGCAGTCTTCCGGCTTCTTTCTCGATTTCTGTCAGTTTTTTGCAGAACTCCTTCGCGTCACTCCAACTGACCATCTCCACCGGCAGATCGGCTCCTTTGAATTTGGCGGGATTCGTTTCCATAATGGTTTCATATTGAGCCTGGGTCACCTCATATTTACCCAGCCAGTAGGCTTTAGTCAGTGTCACCTGATGCTGGATTTCTTTTTCCGCATTTCTGCCCAGTTCATCTTCAGGACTGCCCATCATGAATGTGCCCGGTTTGATCCAGATCATGTCCAAGTTCACCGTTTCCGAAAGCGGGATCGTCATATCCCCGGTAGGCGGAACCGGAGCCAGCGCGACACGAAATCCTATAAGATTGCCGCCGCTGGAGCCGCCAAGCGGATTTCCCCGCCTCGCGGAACGGCAAGTCACGGCCGGATTGGCCCAACTGCCCCCGCGCATGATATGGTTCCAGCCTGTGTCGGGTCCCTTGGGATCAACTACCGCTGAAGTCGGATAATCTCCACGCAAGTCTGAACACCATTCCCACACATTCCCATGCATGTCATACAGACCCCAGGCATTCGGCTGCTTTTGTCCCACCCGCTGACTCATATCATCGCTGTTGTATCCATACCACCCCACTTCATCCATTTCGGAACACTTGTTGACAGATGACAGATCCTTTCCGCTGTTCAGGGCTGTAGTCGTTCCGGCACGGCAGGCATATTCCCATTGTGCCTCGGTCGGCAGAGTATATCCATACCCCTCTGGCACTCTTCCGGCTTCCTTCTCTATAGCTGTCAGCTTGGCACAAAAATCCATCGCGTCATCCCAGCTTACCTGTTCCACCGGCCAATCATCTCCCAACCAGAAATAGGAAGGATTCTTCCCCATCACGGCCTTATACTGCGCCTGGGTCACCTCATATTTCCCCAGCCAATACTCCTTTGTCAATGTGACTTCATGTTGGACTTCATCATCCCATCTGCCCAGCTCATCTTCCGGACTGCCCATGATGAATGTACCCGGTTCGATCCAGATCATATTCAGATCCACCGTATCCGAAAGCGGGATCGTGAAATTTTTTGATTCGCCTTTGGCGCAGAAGAACTGTTTCTTGTTCCCGGTCTGCACTTTATAGGGACTGGAAGCGGATTTCACTTCTGTCCAGATGACAGCGTCACTGCTGCTATAAAGTATTCCTGTATAAGTTATTATAAAATCTTTTCCATTGATNNTCGTAATGAAGACTTGGAACATCAGCCTGAATATTGACAGATGCCAATAGAATTCCCGCCGCCAAACAGGAAACACCTGATAATTTTTGATATTGCTTCTTCATACACATCATTTTTCCTTTACGCAAAAGGAATTACTGAAAGAAATGATAGTGTCATTTAACAGAGATGCAATCTAAATCTTCCTCTGTCATCCTCGCCGGGATTCGGCTTTGGGTGTGAACTGTCAAAATACGGTTGAAAACTTGTCAGAGGTGTGTTAGATTTGAACTTGGTTGTTGTTTGTGGAAAACAAAAGGTTATGAACTTTTTTAATTCAAAATTTTTCAGACTGCTGCTGCCGATCGCGGGCTGCAGCCTGGCGATCCTGTTTCTGGTGTCTTTGCTGTCACCGGTCATTACCCGTTTAAAGGCGGACCGCAATCCCTATAATCAGCAAATCACTCTCGCCGAGAACAGTGGACAGCCTCTCCCGTCTCAGTCACAGGCTTTGCGCGGAACTCCCAACAGGCAGATCCGCTTCAGTGAGTCGGGAAGCATCAGCCTACCTCGTCCCCACAAAGAGGTGAAAGAGGAAGAAGAGCTGATGGAAAGCGCCAATGACGCTTCCACTTCCCTGCAGGGATATATGCCGCTCCTGGGCGGACAGTACCAAAACGCGAACAAGCCCCGCCGCATGACCAAAGCCGAAAAGAAACGCATGGAGGAAAAACGCGACCGCCAGGAAAACTGGGCCTACGCGGATCCCGATGAAGTCGTGGACGACGCGGAAAAAGAGATCTGGGAAAAGAAAGATACCCGTGACACTGAAGAGGAAATAAAGGAAAATGAGACCGTGGAATCCATCATCCTGGGCGACAAAAAGAACCTGCTGATCTACAAGTTCATCAACGGAGATCCCGGTGATTCCAAGGATAAAGACGAGGCTCTGGCCGCGGCAGCCGCCTCCGGCGCGAAAAACGATGTTTCCTCCAAGGTAAAACTCAGCGACAGTGAAAGTTCAGCGGCTTCGGCGGCAAACGCCAAAAGCTCCGCGGATCGGATCGTGAGCGGCACGCAAAACTCCCCCTTCAGCAAAGATGCCGATATCCATTCCAGGGTGTTTTCCGCCTCCTCCGCCTCTGGCAATAACAATGTCTGGGACTTCTTCAACGGCAGTTCCAAATCCGCCGCGGTCAAGATAGACAATCCGTTCGCTGCCCGTCAGCAGCGCGAGCAGAGTCTCAATGACTTTCGTTCTATGATCTCTTCCGGCTCTCAAAATCCGGCCAATACCACTCCGGCCGCGAATCTTTCGGAAAGAGTCAACATCAGTTCTTCCACCGGAAATCTCTTTGGAACGGATGCCGGCGGCGGCAATACACTTCCGTCCAGTCCCGGCGGCATCACACTGCCCGGAACCGATAACTCCCCGATCACACCGCCGACCGCAGCTCCGACAGCCAGGACTTCTCCGCTGACTCCGGAGCGCGGCATCAGCCGTGACGGGATGCCTTCGCGCGAAATACCCCGTCTGATCATCAGAAGACCCTGAACCCGAAACTAAAAAATATGAACTCTTTTATCAAATTCAGTGCCATCATCACAGCGTGCGCGGCGTTTCTATTCAGCGCGCACACCGAAACAGCTTTCGCGGCTGACGGAGATTCCCCACAGCTTGCTTCCATGACCCCGGCTCCGCTGGAACTGGGACGCGGTGTCAACGTGCTGGGCTATGATCCGATCTGGAACAATTTTGAACAAAGACGCTTCAAGGCCGAATACTTCTCCAAGATCAAAGAGGCCGGCTTCGACCATCTGCGGCTGAACATCCATCCCTTCCGTCATCAGCTGGGCGCGGACGAGGGCTACCGCATGAAAGACGAGTGGTACACGACGCTGGACTGGATCGTGGACAATGCCCTGCGGAACGATCTGAAGATCATCCTCGATCTGCATGAGTACAACGCCATGAGCGAGGATCCCGAAGGCAACCGGGAGCGTTTCCTCTCCTTCTGGAGGCAGATGTCCGACAAGTTTGCCAGCTACTCTAACCGGGTCGTTTTTGAACTGCTGAATGAACCTCATAACAAGCTCGATGCGAAACTGTGGAATGTTTACGCCAAAGACGCTCTGGCCGTGATCCGCGAGAAAAACCCGGAACGCCCCGTCATCATCGGCGCGACCCAATGGAACAGCATCAATCTGTTGCACACACTTGAGCTGCCGGTGGACGATCCCAATATCCTGGTAACTGTTCATTATTACAAGCCGATGCGCTTTACCCATCAGGGTGCCAGCTGGGTCGG
>DBVN01000060.1:4591-10403 GCA_002308515.1 Verrucomicrobia bacterium UBA1263
GTGAAAGATTTTGAGGAAGCCCGCAAGTGGGGCGTAGATAATAACCGCATCGTCTATCTGGGCGAGTTCGGCGCTTACGACAAAGCTCCCACCGAGTCCCGCGTGACCTATACGGATTACGTCTGCCGCACCTGCGAAAAAATGGGATGGAGCTGGGGCTACTGGCAGTTCGACTCCGACTTTCTCGTCTTTGACGTGAAAACCGATAAATGGTTTGAACCGATCCTGGGCGCACTGATTCCGAATTCTCCGGCTCTGAAATAGGTCCTGACACGACGTGGCTGCGTCATCATCATCCGGCTCTGTCCCAACGCGGGGGACTCTTGCCTCCGGGCAGAGCAAAGAAGAACTCTATCCGGCCAGCGGACGCTTTCCGCGCAAAGGATACTACCGCTTTCGGATGACGATCGCCTTTGACGGCACTCATTACGCCGGATGGCAGTTCCAGCTTTCCGGGCTGGCCGTCCAGCAATGCGTGGAAACCGCCCTGAAAGCACTTTTCCCCGGCTCGCTGGGTGTCCACGGATGCAGCCGCACCGATGCCGGAGTCCACGCGCTGGGACTGGTCGCCCACGCGGACGTTCCCCGCGAAGAATTCCGCATCCCCATCCGCAAACTGATCCTGGCTCTGAACGCCCATCTGCCGGAGGATATCCGTATTCAAAAAGTCTCGCGCTGTCCACAGGATTTCCACGCGCAGTATCAGGCTCACTCCAAGGAATACCGCTATCAGGTCTGGAACCATCCCGGAATGAACCCCCTGCTGATCGCGCGCGCCTGGCACGTTGCCAAAACACTCGACCTGGTTTCCATGCGCCGGGCAGCCGCTCTCTTTGTGGGCAAAAAAGACTTTCGCTCCTTTGTCTGCAATCACGACCAGTTCATTGAAAACACCGTCCGCACCCTCACCCGGTGCCAGATCCAGAAACGCGGACACCTGCTCACCTTTGTGATCGAGGGCAACGGCTTCCTCTACAAAATGTGCCGCAGTATCGTGGGCACACTCGTCCAGGTCGGTCTGGGCCGCTATACTCCGGCCGATGTCGAAGCCATGTTTGAAAAGCGCGACCGCGAATCCGCCGGCATGTCCGCTCCCGCCGAAGGACTCACCCTCTGGAAAGTCAGCTACCGCGCGGAATCGAAAAAGGAATTGGAACAGAGTGCCAAAAATGCTAAACTCTGTTCGACTTGGAAAGGAACCAGGGAATGAAAAAACTGCCGGTTGGCCTTGAAGATTTTAAAAAGCTGATCAAAAACGACTTTTATTACGTCGACAAGACATTGATCATCCGGGAATTACTCTCCGAATGGGGAGACGTAAATCTGTTCACGCGCCCGCGCAGATTCGGCAAGACCCTGACCCTGGACATGATCAAATGTTTCTTTGAGATCGGCCAGGATAAATCCCTGTTTGACGGATTGGCGATTTCCAAAGAAAAAGAGCTTTGCGAACGGTACCAGGCCCGGTTCCCCGTGATCTTCATTTCCCTGAAAGGAATAAACGCCAATACCTTTGAAACGGCAAGAGACATTCTGGCCAAAGTCATCCGCAACGAAGCTATCCGCCACCAGCAGCTGATGGAAAGCACCGTGCTGAGTATTTTCGAGAAAAAACAACTGGAACCTTTACTGCTGGGCGAGATAACGGATCCCATCCTGGTGGACAGTCTCCGTACTCTTTCCGAACTGCTCTGCAAACATTACGGCCGGGAAGTCCTTATCCTGATAGATGAATATGATGTGCCCCTGGCCAAAGCCGAATCGAACGGCTACTATGACAAGATGGTAAATTTGCTCCGGGTCTTGTTTGAACAGACGCTGAAGACGAATTCCAGTATGTTCTGCGCGCTCCTGACCGGATGTCTCCGGGTATCCAAGGAAAGCATTTTCACAGGTCTGAACAAGGTCTCTGTCTTTACCGTCACTCATCCCCGCTTCAGTGATTCCTTTGGATTCACCGACACGGAAGTCCGAACACTGCTCGATTATTACCAGTTTGCCAGTCACTATGAAACGATCCGGGATTGGTATGACGGCTATCACTTCGCGGACGCGGATATCTACTGTCCCTGGGATGTCATCAATTACTGCAAGGATCTGAGAGCAAACCCCAATGAGGAGCCTCATGCCTACTGGATGAATACCAGCGGCAACGATATCATTGAAAAACTGATCCGCGAAGCCGACTCTTCTACCCTGAAAGGTGAGATCGAAGATCTTTTAGACGGCAGATCCATCAGGAAAAAAGTGATCGAGGAATTGACCTACCGAGATCTGAACAGATCCATTGAAAATATATGGAGTATTCTCTTCACGACCGGATATTTGACGCAACAGGGAAAATCCGCCGGTGATACTCTGGATCTGATCATTCCCAATCGCGGCATCCGCGAAGTATTCAAATTCAAAATTTTTGAACGGATCAGCCGGAATATCAAAAAAGACGCAAAAAACCTGAGAAAATTCTGCGAACTCTTTCCCCAGGGCAAAGCTCAGGAAATCGAAGATCAATTCAATGAATTTCTCAGAAAAAACATCAGCATCCGGGACAGCGGCAAGGAGAACTTCTACCACGGCTATCTGCTGGGAATGTTATTAAGTATGGATGAATGGCGGATCCGGTCCAACTGTGAATCCGGTGAAGGATTCTGTGATATTTCCATAGAGATCGCGGATCAAAAAACGGGTATCATCATCGAACTCAAATACGACAAAGAAGACCGACTGGACGAATTCTGCAAGGCGGCACTTGCCCAAATCGAAAACAAAAAATACCAAATCGAAGGTGCAGAGAAAATCCTGAAATACGGCATTGCCTGCTGCAAAAAACACTGCAAAGTCCTTTGCGCTGAATAATCAAAAAACTATTAGAAACGGTGGCATGTAAATATCACCAAGGAGTATTAACATTAAATCCCAGTGTCGTAGATAAGTCTAAATGATGCTGATTTACAAATTCATATCTGCTTTGGGTGTATTTTTCCATATACTCATAAGGAGGAATCATCGGTGAATTATCCTCCTGTTCGATTGCCTGAGTGAGTTTTTCTTTTGTTAATCTCAAATATTCTGCAAAGATCGACGAGTCATCTTGCTTTACTGGCAATTGATTCAGCAGATTCAAATACTGCTGTTGTTTTTCCTTCTCTTTTCTGCTCCGGGAAATGCCCATGATAATAGTTGCCCCAACAAAATCCTTATCATTGCCTTCCATGTTGTTCATCAGGTTTATAAACATAGAATTGACCTGATCATTTGAACCTATAAATTGCTTTACGAAGTTTAAAATATTTATTTTTTCCTGCAGGGTAGCATTCGAGCGATTAAAAGCTTCAAAAGCTTCCGGAATACCTTCTTCTCCCATATTTGCTAATTTTAAGCAAAACATATCTATGGAAAGTTCTCCGTTGTCGTTATAGAGAGTAAGAGATTGCAGTAGTTCTTTGAAATCCTTTTCACTTATTCTCTTGATGAGCATCAGCAGAATATTTTGATCATCACGACTGCAATTTGGAAAAATTGCTTTGTAAATATTTAAAACGGGCTGCATGAATGCTTTCATATCCGCGGCCAGAAGAAGATTCCCGGCACTTGTAATCTCCTTAAAGTCTGTAGTCCTTTGCATAGTTTGGTAAAGCTGTTCAAGTGCATTGGAGGTTTTGATATTTCCCAGGGCATAGATTATGCCTAATCTGGAAGTTTCCGGAACAGGACTGTATTGATCACTGGTTTTCTTAATTAAATATAAATAAGGTGTTTTCTCATCTTTGTATATATGAAATTCTCTATTATAAAGGTTTACATTGTGTTCGCTGGCCAAATAATCACGAATGGCATCCAGAGATTTATTCCCTTGATTTTGAAGTTCCCGAAAAATGAAAAACGCTTCTTCTACCTGATCATGGAGCAGAGCTTTTATTTCTAATACCTTTTCTGTTTCTGTTGGATCGGGATTCTTGTATGTTTGAATACTGATAGGCTTAAATATTTCAAACCAATCTTTCATCTCCCGGAAACGAGCGATCAGAGCTTTCGGTTCCAGTTCCGGTTTATTTTGTTCCGATACATTGTTTTTCAATTCTTCCATCCTCACATTGAGAGAGTCCAGTTCAGCCAAGATTTGTTCCTTTTCCTGGTTCCACTGTGCTTCTTGTTGTGTAAGTGATTCTTTATTGGAATGACGAATATGAGCGATGAAAGCCGCGGTCAGACCGAATGTGACAATACACAGAATAATAAAGACATAAAATTTTTTCATACGTTGATACTGTACTTGATATTATTTTTTAACACGTTCTTCATCAAGAGCTCTTATTTCATCATCAATCTGCTGATGGATGTTGTCTCTAATTTCTTTAAAGGATGAATCTAACTTCCATTCCCCTTTATCTGGATCCGGGTTTGCGGTATGTCTTAAATTAGAACGAACGATTTCTACCGCCTGCATTATTTGCGGATCGTTTCCAAATTGAGCGACAACCGTATCTAAAAAGAGCAAACGGTCATTTGCTTTTTGGATCATCTTAAGGACACCGGCATTGGATAAGATCATTTTATCGTTATCAGTAACACGAGGCCAGTANNATACCTTCTATTTCATTGGTAAACCCCAGATCCAGGGATAACCCAAGTATAACGTCATAACGATATAAGATTCTTGTATCATTTTTCAATGCCATAAGAAGGATATCTGAAGCCTGCGGATGTGTGATATATTCTTCGACAATATCAATCAAAGTAGAACTTATATTGAAATATTTATCCTTTTGATTTTCCACCTGCCAAAGAGCGGCTTCGTGGCAATACGGAATGACATCCTCCTGCAAGGTCTTATAAGACATTGTAAATATGTCGATATCAATTTTGCCATTTTCTTTTCGCCAGACTTTTTGCTCCATAATTTTCACAGCAAATTCCTTATCCTGAAGAAGCTCAAGAAGAATGGAACGCATTGATTTTATTTCGGATGCGTTGCCATTCGTATCCTTTTGCTCCTCGATCAATCGGTCATACATGGCGCGGGCAGCCTGGATGCAGTAAGGACGGTAGCCATCGGAAACACTCAGGAGGGCTTCGCAAAGATTGCGCATCTCCTTGGAATCCTGAGCCGCCGGAAGAAGTTGACTGAGCAGATCGGCTGCCGGACGGCTCTTCATGGATATCAAAAGGTTCATGACCTCCTGACGCAATGTTCTGGGAGAATAAATTTTTTTAATATTCAAATCAAAATTGTGTTCACTCACGAGGAGATTTTTGATGGCCGGGAGAGAATTAGTCTCATTGAGTAAAAGGCCATGTAAACAGTAGAAGGCAAGATAATTTCTCTCATATTCATCAATGGAATTATCAATTCCATACAGCTGATTGACCAAACGGTCGGGATCCAGCGGATCGCGCGATTCCGCGTTGAGCCGGTTCGCTTCGGCCAGATAAAGGGCATTGGCCTCGTCCAGCTGGGTATGGAGCCGGTCGGACTCTTCCCGAAGACGCTGCTGCTGTTGTTCCCGGTCATTGACAGCCTGCTGTTGGGAGTGTTTGAGCCAAGCTCCGGAAGCACACAAAACAACGATCCATAAAATGACTCCGGCCAGGAAGGGCTTGTTTCCCGTATTGACATTTTTCTGACTATTTTTCAGCTCATCCATAGATATGTCCCGTACTTCTTTTTACTTAAACAAAAAGAGAAAAATCTGTCAACACCAAAATGACATAACTTCAAACCGTTAGCATTTTCATCATTGTCCTTAAAAATCAAAAAACGCGGTCAGCTACCTTTCATAACCAACCGCGTTTTTCATTTACAGATCCATTC
>DBVN01000060.1:10486-10644 GCA_002308515.1 Verrucomicrobia bacterium UBA1263
CCCGGCAGAGCAAGGATGCGCACTTGCGCATCGCCGGCAATGCTGGGGCCCATCATACAGCCCGGCATGGTCAGGGTCATTTTTACAAACACCTTTTTGCCCTCTACACGCACGTCATAAACCAGCCCCATGTCCACGATATTGATCGGGACTTCCGG
>DBVN01000060.1:10721-27896 GCA_002308515.1 Verrucomicrobia bacterium UBA1263
CGTCAGCCGATGGGATTTGTTCCTGCGCGGACGGCTGGAGCGGTTCCTGATTGGGCTGAGGAGCGATTTCGGGGTTCTCTGTCATTTCTCAACCTTTTGGATCAGTTTGTCCACGATTCCGGCAAAGCATTTGGCCGCGTCCGATTCCGGTGAGGAGACCACAACGGGTACCCCCTGATCACCGCCCACACGGATATTCACAAAGAGCGGCACATCTCCCAGGAAAGTATAACCTTTGCGTTCTGCCTCCGCCTTGCCGCCGCCTTCACCGAAGATATTGACGCGCTGACCGTCCGGTGTCGTGAAACCACTCATGTTTTCCACAATGCCCAGGATCGGTACCTGCACCTGTTCCAGCATCCCGATGCCGCGGCGCACCACTCCGATGGAGGCTTCCTGCGGTGTGGTCACCACCACGCCGCCGGTCAAAGGCACCGTCTGGCAAAGCGACAACTGAGCATCGCCGGTTCCGGGCGGCAGATCCACCAGCAGATAATCCAGCTCGCCCCAGACCACGTACATCAGGAACTGCTGGATCGCTTTCATGATCAAAGGTCCGCGCCAGATCACCGGGGAACCCTCCTCCAGCAGAAAACCGATGCTCATCAGTTTGACATCGTACTGAACCGGCGGGATCAGACGTTCCTCCGCGTCCACTTCGGGCTGAGTCTTCACCCCCATCATCAGAGGGATGCTGGGGCCGTAAATATCGCAGTCCAGCAGACCGACCTTGCGCCCCTTGCGCGCCAGTTCACAGGCCAGATTGACGGCAATCGTGGATTTGCCCACGCCGCCCTTGCCGCTGGCGATGGCGATCACGTTTTTCACTCCGGGGATGCTGGTCTTCTGCGCGAACGGATCCGCCGCCTGACCGGGAGCGGGTCCCCGCGGAGTCGTGATCCTGACCTGAACCGGCTTACCGGTCACCTCGCCGACCACTCGCTCGACACCGTTCCGCAGCGCCGTCACGACTTCTTCCTTGTCCGTCGTCAGCTGCAGCTCGACCTCCGTTCCCGCGTCGGTCATGCGGATATCCTTGACGATATTGAATGAAATGATGCTTCGGGAATAACCGGGATACTTCACCGACTCCAAAGCTTTACGCACATCTTCCACTGTTGCCATGGTGCAAAAATCAACAAATAATAAATATCAAATAATAAAATAAACCGTCAGCTATCAGTCATCGCGCTGATAACTGATAGCTGACTATTGTGGCAAAGATTAGACCAAAGCGGTATCTAACCAGTGACCATCAAACGAGACAGAAGCCGTCTTGGCCGGTTCGCCTGTCCATTCCTTGTTGCGGAATTTCAATCCCGCGAAATCCATGTAGTTGCGGAACACATCCGTGTTGCGGATATTGCCCTTGAAGCGTTCGGCACCGGGGCCTTTTGCCACCAGCGCGACAAAGTCGCCGGAGTGATTGCAGGATCCCCAGCTGATGCCGAAGTAATTGCCCAGCACCTGACCAAGCTGACCGGTGAAACCGCCGATCGGATCATATCCCACACAGCCCTTGCCGTCGCGGGCCAGCAGCAGCAGGTCGGCCTTGTCCACACCGATCTGGACGCTGTACTTCTCTTTCAGATAACGCTGGACCTGCACCGCGTTTTCGCACTTCTTCAGGTCGCCCGTCAGTCTTTCAAAGGAACCCAGAGCGTTCTTCATATTGGGCAGCAGTTTCGGCGTGCTGGTGTAGCTGGAACCCATACCGTTCATGCTGGGACCGCCGCAGCCGTGATCCGCCGTCACCACGATCAAAGTATCGGGATGCTTCTTCTGATAATCCAAACCAACCTGGATAGCGTCATCGAACGCGATATGGTCATAAGTCGCGCCCGGAGCGTCAGAAGCATGGCAGGCATGATCCACGCGGCCGCCTTCCACCTGCAGAATGAAGTGTTCATGCTCACCCAGCATCTCCAGTGCTTTGGCTGTCATCTCCGCCAGCTGGGGCACCGTCTTTTGCAGACTCTTGTGATTCAGCCAGTCGATCGTCATCGGCAGATGACCGCCGGCAAACAGACCCAGCACCTTCTTGTTGATATCTATCTTTCTCAGCTCATCGGCTGTCTTGATGATCTGATATCCATAACGGTCGTAGGATGCCAGCATCTCTTCATTATAGAGACTCTGACCGCCGCCCAGCAGCACGTCAATGCCCAGAGTGCGGTAATAGTTGGCGATCTCCGTGGTGTCACCGCGGCTCTTGCAGGCGGAACCGAATCCGGCCGGTGTCGCGTGGGTGATTTCTGTTGTCGTGACCAGACCGCGTTTCCAGTGCGGCTCACGAAGCAGTTCATAAAGGGGTTTCAAAAGAGTTCCATCCGGCAGACAGTTCACCGCGCCGTTATTGATCCTGGAACCGCTGCCCCAGGAGGAGGATGCCGCCGAACTGTCCGTCACGCAGGAATTCAGGGATGCCATGTCCATCAATCCCGTGAACGTTCCTTCTGTGCGGCTCATTTCCATCCAGCACAGACCTCTGCCGCGGATCATCTTCGAGAAAACATCCGAAATCGTGACCATGGAAGGACTGGTTCCGTCCGAAACATAATGAATGATCTTGGACGGGATGCCATCGCCTCTGGCTGCGGCCGCGCGCATATTCGTTGCAATATAGGGAGCACTGATCGCTCCGGCCGCTGCTGTAGCACCCGCCACAATAAAGTTCCTTCTGCTAAAACTCATAACCCCTTCATGATACCTCTTTGGAAAATAAAATGAAACAATTTTCTCTTATTATCATTGCTCGACAGAAGCCCTTTTCCATGAGAGTATATCTTCCGTTGAGTGTCATCGCCGTTCCAGGCTGATCCAATCACGGAATGATTAGAATGAAAAAGACTGTTTGTTTATGGGGACTGGCTGCTGTTATCTTAGCCGCCTGCACTGCAAATCTTTGCGCGGAAACATTCCCGCTGCATTTTAAGAAACTGGATGCCCGTACCGCCTTTTACAGCCCGGAGGGATACTGCACTGTTGTCATCCTGAGCGATAAAAAGCCGGCGGAAGTCACCAAAGAACCTGAAACTCTTTCTAAAAAGCTCTATGCCCGTCTTTTTTCTGCAGAACGTCCTGTCGTACTGGGTGATAACTTTCCCACCCCGCCGACCATCGCCTCCTGGGGCCAGCCTATTACCATCATGCGCCTGACCGAAAAAGAAATAGGCGAAGGTTATGATACCGCTATCATTGACCTGAACAACAACGGTGACCTGACAGACGATCCCGTCCTTCGCGACAACAAGGTTGCCAAATACCGGAAGTTTTTTGGTCCCTTTACATTGAATCTGCCGGAAGGCACACTCCCCGCCGATTCCATCATCCAGCCCATCATGTACCTGGAAAGCGGCTTCCTCAGCGCGCCCCGCAGCTATATGGATCCCAAAACTGGGAAATTCACCGATTTTTACGGCTTTGCCGCTGTTCGGAACGGATGGGCTCTGGAAGGCAATCTGGATATCAACAAAGTACTCCAGCACATTGCCTTCAAAGACGCTTACTGTGACTTCACATTCTCTCAGAACGTATCCCACCGGGAAGTCCTGAATGACGATCTTTATTTCGATAACGCTAAGAAAGCCAGCTCCTTAGAATTCTTCCCGTCCGACTACGTCCTGCGCGATTACAACAATAACGGCGTGTATGACTGCGAACTGCCGCTCAATGAATCCGAACCTTATGGCAAGTACCTTCCGCTCAACGATAAACTCTATACATGGGAAATCGCCGCGGATCTCCGCTCCTGCACCGTCACACCAGTGGATAAAGATTTTCCCACAGGCACTTATACCGTTGAGCGCACGACTGACAAACGCACCCAGGTGGCTCTGATGACCGGCTACAAGGCTCCAGCTTCTCAAACCGGAACGACCTACGGCGACGGCAAATGGCAGCTCATCACCCTGGACGGCAAAGTCCGCAGCACCCAGCTCCCCGCGGGCAGTTATGTCCTCAGCGAGTTCGCCTTGCGTTCCAAGGACGCGGACAATCTGATCGCTCACTTTCCGCTGGACAGCTTTGCGCCTCGCTCTTCTACCTCTTTCCAAATCGAAGCCGGCAAAGAATTTACCGCTCCCTGGGGCGAACCGCTCAAGCTGACCTTGGATGCCTATCATCCCAATGACACCACTCAGGGCGACACCCTGCAGATCTATATCAATTTGGTCGGCAAGAACGGCGAAACCTACTCCGATTTCTCTATTTTCAACCCCAAGACCCGCCTGATCTCTCCTCTCAACGGTCCCCGCGTGGAAATATTTTGCGATGATAAACCGATAGGTTCCCACCAGTTTACACATGATTTCCTGGCCTGGTGGTGGAAGATCCCCCCTGAACTCAAAGGCAAAAAAATCTTGTTAGTACCCATTTATGAAGAATGTCCTGTCCATCCTGTTACCTTGGAAGTCCAGCTCTAAACATCTGATCCCGTTCAATATCCGCTTTCTGGCCGCGGTCTGCGGTCTGACGGTGGTCTGTTCCCCGGTACTCGCGGACGACACGACGGAGGATGAATCCTTCCCGCTGGAGGTCGTCGGCATCACCGTCACACCGCATCAGAAACTGGAAGGCATCGAATTTGACTACGAGGATGAACCTCAGGTAGGCGGACGCGTTCAGCTTTTCATACGCAACACCGCTCCCGCTGATTCCAAAAAAGCGGAAGATACCGTCAATGTCCATGTTCTGCGTTTTGATAATAACGAGCCTAAACGCAACGTCTTCAACAAAGCCTGGTCCTGGGAGGATACCCCCGCGGAATGGCCGGAAAATGATACCACCATTCCTCCGGACGCTCTGACGGTTTTCAGCTTCAATTCCATGTTTCCCAAATGGATAGAGCCGGATAACACCTTTCAGCTGGAATTCACGGACTGGATCAACTCTCGTAAAAACTCCCTCACCGTGACTATTCCCAAGCAGCAGGTACGACTTTCTTCTATCTGCTTCCTCTCCACCGGGGTAGATCCCCTGCGGCCGGATTCCCTTGTTTTCTACCTGGAAAACCTTTCTCAAAAAAACTGGAAGATCTCCTCTGTCCGCATCTATCAGCCTTACCTGTCCAGTTCCTTCCGAATGCTGAAGGAGATCGCCTCCCTGAGTGCCAGCGGAGACAAAGAGACTCGCCAGATCTCCACTTTCCCCTTCAACGGCATCCTTCAGCCCGGTCAGAAAATCGCGGCCATCGCCAAGACTCCGAACCATCTCAAGCTGACAACAGCCGTTGTGGAGATCGCGCTGGTCAACCCGGAACGTGCTTATGAAACGACCTCCGTCTGGGAACAGCTGCGTGTCCGCCGGGAATCCTTTGACATCGGAGGCGGCTGGATTGCCGCGGACGCTCACGGAACCAACGTCATGACCAAAGAACCGTGGCTCAAGACTTTAAAATCTCTCCATATCAATACCGCCAACATTCAGGAGATCCCCGGCTATACGGATCAGACCGGCAAAGGCGGTCTCTATCAGCGCTATCCCATCAAATGGATGGGAACCATGCAGCCGTTGCCCCAGTACGACAATGATGCCAATCTGAACAACATCCACGCGGCGGAATCCCTTGGGAATGTGCAGGATGAGATCAACAACTGCTCCCCGCAGGATGCCATGGAACTGCTGCGTGTTTACGGCGGCTTCCGCATACCGACCTCACTGATCCTGACCAATCCTTGGCAGTGGAACCAGTATGCCGGCGTTTCCGATTATCCCCATTTCAACGTGGCACGTCTCGCTGTGCCTAACGCCTTTGAACGGTGGGATCTCTATCCCCGCTGGGAAAAGAAGCCGATCACCTGGGCCGCGCCGCTGGAAACTATGGGCATCCTCACCCGGAACCTGCGCGAAAACAGCCGTCCTGTTTCCATATCCGCATGGATACAAGGTCCTTTTGACAGCTGGACAGCACAAGGCGAACGCAAGCGGCTGGCTCCCACGCCCAATGAACTCCGCGCTCTGGCCTGGCAGGCACTCAGCGCCAGGATCACTTCTCTTCACTGGTTCAACCTTAACATCAGCTCCTTAGTCAAATACCGCGATCTGATCACTCCCATCCAGAAGATCAACCGCGAAGCCCGTCTGCTGGAAGTCTTTTTCCTCTACGGAGATTCCTGGAAGCAGGTCACCACTCAGACCCTGGACGGTAAAAACAGCAAACTGGACTGGAGTCTCTCCTCTATTATATGTCCCCGCGGCGCGCTGCTCTGCGCTCTGGATCTGGATTACGAGATCAGCAGCATGAACAAGACCTTCAAATTCAAACATCCGCGCGAAACGGTATTCAAATTCAATCTGCCCAACTTCCTCTCGCCGCCTTATGATGTCTTCCGCATAGACGCTGACGGCATCTATGATGTTTCCTATCAAGTGACTAAAAACAGTGTCGAGATCACAGACAAGCAATCACTGGCCGCTGTTTACATTGCCACTCGCGATAAAAAACTCAGAAAAGAACTCGAAAACCGTCGTCAATTCCTGATCAATCTGGAAAATTTCTATAAATTTGACCCGGCAAATAACCGGAAAGATTACGATATTTTAAAAGAAATCGCTCAGCAGACTGATAAAATCATCGTTGAAGAACCTGCCGCGGAAGAAGATAGTGAATTATCTGAAAAAAATTCAGATATGATTGAATAAATTTAAAAAAACATCGTCTAACATGATGGTGTGGGTGCGAGTGTACTCAACACCGGCTCGAGATAAAACGCTCGCGGACAACTTTAACATTTGAAGTTCTCAACATCTTCACTTGTTGGATTGGAAGAATATGAAGTATTTGCCGATTATTATTTGTGCGTTAGCTCTCTGCTTAGGAGAAGCTTACGCTGCGGAACAGACAGACGCGGACAAAAAAGTCCCTGCTGTCTGGGCGAAGAACTGCGCGCCCTGCCATGGTGGAAACGGAAAAGGTACCACCACGATAGGCCGTAAAATGAAAGCGGCGGATCTGACTTCTGAAAAGATCCAGAAAAAGTACAAAGACAAACAAGAAGAAGTCATCAAATTGATCTCTGAAGGTCTTATCAAAGATAAAAAGATTATTATGAAACCTTTGAAAGATAAACTGGAAGAGGAAGATATGAAAGAATTAGCCAAGTACTTGGAAGAACTTGGCAAAAAGAAAGACGAAAAATAGCCCCTTTGGTTGTCCGCTGTAGTTGTTTTTGCATAGTTATTACGAGTCATCATAATTAGTTATATCAGTTCGAGAAGGCCGTTCACGCTTTGCGTGAACGGCTCTTTTGTTATAATGCATTTTGAAACCCCATAGCATCAATTCACCCTACAGAGGAGATATCTTGAAATAATTGAGATTGCATATCCCCTCAAAAACAGAAACAATAAGCACGTCTGAAAGTTATTCAGATAACCAGATACATCATAAGAATATATCCGGTTTTAGCGATTTATTTAGGACATTGGAGCTATTTATCTCTAATTGAGTAATATACAAAAAAATATCTCAAAAAGGCTTTTTATCATAGCAGGATGCAACGGTGCCGGAAAAACAACAGCATCCTATACGATATTACCTGATATACTCAACTGTAGAGAATTTGTAAACGCTGACGAAATAGCACGGGGATTGTCTCCATTCAATCCAGAAGTTAACGCCATCACTGCCGGCAAACTTATGTCTCAGCAGATACAAAAACTTCTAAAAGAGAACGCTACCTTTTCCATAGAAACCACTCTGGCATCCCGTTCCTATCTGAAACTGATTAAACAAGCTCATGCCAGCGGTTACTTTATCTCGCTGATTTATTTTTGGTTAAAGTCTCCGCAAATGGCAGAATCAAGAGTCAAACAAAGAGTCAAGGAAGGCGGTCACAATATCCCTACAGAAACTATTTACAAACGCTATTGGACGGGGTTGCTGTACTTATTTGATTTATACCTTCCTGTAGTGGATCAATGGATGATTTTTGACAACAGTCAATCTTCCAGAATAATGGTCGCAGAAGGCGGTTTAAGTATTCCAAAACAAATATTCAACAAAAGGATTTTTAACGATGTTCAGAACACTTTCAGAAGCAGAAATTAGAGAATTCCGAGAGAAACTTTGCAAAGGATTGGATCTGGCACATAAAAACATGTTGAAAGAGAAATCCTTGCACAATCAAAAAGTGGTGATTTATTCTGATGGAAAAATCAAAACGCTTTCCGCTCGTTATCTTTATCGAAAACTGTACGGTAAAAAAGCCTCTTCCTCCAAACCGTAGTCTCTACAAAGCCAAATATCTGACTCTGTGTACCTCCGTGTCCATCCGTGGTTCTATGAAAAACTAAAACCAGTCGGATAAATACTCCAACAGTTTGTCTCCCAAAAAGATAAACATCCCGATCCAGACTACCGAAAGAAGAGAAAAGAAATATCCCAGCCAGACCATGATGCCGTCCCGCTCCATCAGCGCGGCCGTGGTAAAGACCAGCGCGAACGCGGGAAAAGTATTGGATGCCGGAAGCGGTATCGGCAGTGCCAGCAGAAACGCCAGGAAAGCGATCAGAAACCAGTGGAAAGTCTGGATCCCCGGCAGGAGCAGCCACCAGGAAAAACGGGGCTTGAATCCGCCTTCGATGAAGCGAAGTATTCGGGAGGTACTTTCGATGATCTTGAAAAACTTCTCCTTCGGGATAGGACGATCCCCCAGCCATGCCGGAAGACCTTTCCTTTTTCCTCCCATCTGTGTCCAGGCCAGGTAGATGATCGCGGCACCGAAAGGAGTGCTCATCCCCGGCAGCAGCGGCACCATAAAGGGCAGAGCCAGAAGGATCACCGTCAGAAAAATCCCCTGTCCAGCCGTGTTGTTCAGTAAGTAATTGACAGTCAGCGGATGATCCTCCCCCTCTGTACGCAAAAGTCCCCGCAGGGTTTCAGAAAGTTTGGGAGGCGGCTGCGGACGGCTTTTTTTCTCCTTGTTCCGCGCCGGGTTCATGAGGCTTTTTTATTCTGAGCCAGCCGTCCCCAGAGAGAGGCGGCCATGGAAAGTGCCAGGATCGCGGCCACGATCCCCAGGGAAAGCCCCGTCCCGATCGGGAACCATTCGGCGATCAGCATCTTGACACCGATAAAGACCAGCACCACGGAAAGCCCGACCTTTAAATAGCGGAAGTAATCCACCGCTCCGGCCAGAGCAAAGTACATGGAACGCAAGCCCAGTATCGCGAAGACATTCGAGGTGAAAATGATGAACTTTTTCTGAGTGATGCCGAACACAGCGGGGATACTGTCCAGAGCAAAGATCAGATCCGTGGTCTCCACTACCACCAGCACCATCGCCAAAGGGGTCAGCATCCGTTTTCCCGCCTCGACGATCATGAATTTCTCACCATGCAGCCGCGAAGTCACAGGATAGATTTTGCGCACCAGCCGCAGGACCACATTCTTTTCCGGGTCAACATTATCATCATCCTTGGAGAAAACGATCTTGAGACCGCTGTAAACCAGAAACACACCAAAAATCATCAGCACCCAGTGGAACCGCTCCACCAGAGACGCTCCGGCGAAGATCATCGCGCCGCGCAGCACCAGCGCGCCCAGTATTCCCCAGAACAGCACCTCATGCTGGTACATTCGCGGGATGCGAAAATAACTGAAGATCAGAGCGATCACGAAAACATTATCCATCGAGAGAGAGAGCTCGATGATATACCCGGCCAGAAATTCCTGACCTTCCTCCGCGCCGCGCCAGTGCCATACCCCTGCCGCGAACAGGAGCGAAAGTGTGACCCAGAGACCGGTCCACGCCGCGGCTTCCTTCAGGCTGACCACACGGGCATGCTTGTGGAACAGCCCCAGATCCAAGGCCAGAAAGAACAGGACACAAATAATGAAACCGACCCAATGCTGCCATTGGATATCTACAAAGGCTAACATTGAGCCGGTTACCATACTTGACTCAAATAAGAGAATTACTTCTCTGTCTTAGGTTCCTGATAAATAGTGGGATCGACCGCGACCGCCACATCAGAGCTTCCCAGTTTCGGCTTGCGGCCTTTGGTGATCCACAGCACCACGGAACTGGAGATGAACAGGGATGACCATGTACCCACGATCACACCCACCGCGAACACAAAGGCGAAGTCATTGATGACTGAACCGCCGAAGATGTACAGAGCCGCGACCGCCAGCAACACCGTCACAGATGTGATGATGGTACGAGCCAGCGTCTGATTGATAGCGCGGTTGAAGATCTCGCGGAAAGTACCGCTGGCACCCATGCGGATGTCTTCACGAACACGGTCAAAGATAACGATCGTATCATTGATAGAGAAACCGATGATCGTCAACAACGCCGCGATGATCGGAGCGTTGAACTGACGGCCCGTCATCACAAAGACAGCGATCGCCATCAGAATATCGTGCAGCAGCGCGACCACTGAACCCACAGCGAAGGAGAATTCATAGCGCAGAGCCACATAGAACAAAATGACCAGCATCGCCAGCAAGAGCGACTTGATAGCGCCCACCGTGATCTCAGAGCCCACAGAGGCACCGATGCGGTCCAGAGACAGACGGGTGAACTTGGCTTCCGGATAGGTTTCCGTCAGCAGTTTTTCCACATCTTCACCCTGACCTTCGGGAACGACCACGCTCAGGGTCTCTTTACCGCCGGAAAGCGGCATCTGATAACCCACGCGGTTTTCACCCGGCAGAGGCTCCACGGTCGCGCGCAGTTTCTCCAGAGGTACCTTTTGCTCAAAAGCCAGCATCAGGGAATCACCACCCTTGAAGTCCACACCCAAGGCATCACTGCCGCGATAGATGGTGTAACCGAGACCGGCAATGATCACCACCGAGGAGATCACGATGGCTTTGGTTGCCCAGCCCATGAAATCGAAATTGGTCTCACCAATGATCTTGAGCATACCCAGTTTCTTCTTGCCGCCGCGGAGAGCGTAGTCGAAGACCAGGCGTGTCACCACCAGAGCGGTGTACATGGAGGTCGCGATACCGATGGACAGTGTCACACCGAAGCCGCGAACCGGACCTGTACCCATGATGATCATGATGATGCCAGCGAACAAAGTCGTGATGTTACCATCGAAAATCACACCGAACGCACGGTCATAACCGGAGGAGACCGCCGAGCGCAGAGACTTGCCCTTGGCCAGCTCTTCACGGATACGTTCGTAAATCAGCACGTTGGCGTCAACGGCCATACCGACCGTCAGCACGATACCGGCAATACCGGGGATCGTCAGCGTGGAACCGATCAGACACATCACACCCAGCAGGATTACCAGGTTCAGGATCATGGCGATATTGGCCACCAGACCGGCGAACATATAATAACAAAGCATGAACAGCGAAACCAGCACGGCACTGATGATACAGGCCACGATACCGCTGCGGACAGAGTCAGCACCCAGGGAAGGATCCACACGGCGCTCTTCCAAAATCTTCACAGGAGTTTCCAGAGGATTCTCCAGCACGTTGGCCAGTTCGATACCCTCTTCGATCGTGAAGTTACCGGTAATCTCACCCGAACCGCTGGGGATCTCACCATTGATGCGCGGGGCGCTGGTCAGTTCACCGTCCAGCACGATACCGAGCAGCTGACCCACGTTCTCACGAGTCACTTTGGCAAATTTCACCGCGCCTTCGGAATCCAGTGTAAAGCTGATGGCCACACTGTTATCCACCGGGTTGCGGTGGACCATGGCCTGCTGGATGTATTTACCGGTCAAACCTTCTTCGGGTTTCTTCTTGACCAGATAGCGGCGGGATTCCTGCTGAGAGTCGCCTTTGCGCTTGCTCTTCAGGGTCTCGGTCAAAATCTCATAACCAGGCTCGATGTAATCCTGGGCCAGCAGTTCATCGCTCTGCGGATGCACCATGCGGAACTCCAGGAACGCGGCGCGTTCGATCTGGCGGCGGGCGGCTTCGTTTTCAGCCTCAGTCAGACCCGGCAGCGCGATCGTGATGCGGTCGGTGCCGTTGGGAGTGATCTCCGGCTCGGCTACCCCCATGCTGTCCACACGCTTACGGAGAATCTCGACCGCCTTGTCCAGAGCGCTGGAGCGCTGGTCATCTTCCAGGCGGCTGGACTCCATTCCCACGAGGAAGGAGGTACCACCCTTGATGTCCAAGCCCAGACGGACTCTGCCGGCGATCTTCCGCTGCAGGCGGTTCAACACCGCTACCGTCGGATTATCCTCTTCGGAAACGTCACCCAGCTGAGGGAAGTATTTGGCGATGTCGTTGGTGCCGGTGGCCTCAAAGAGAGCCTGATAAGCATCCATGCCATCCTTGGTGATCTTCTCCTGCGCCGTCTTGGCTATTTCCTCAAACTCGGCGTCTTTATTTTCTGCGCGGTTTTGAAACGCCTCCATCAGATCCCCACTGCGCATTGGGAACATGGAATACAACGCCCACACTACAATAAAAATAAGTGCAACCGTCCTGCCTGTTAATTTTCTTTGCATATTTATTCTATTATTCTAAAAAATCTGTTTGAGATCAGCGTCCTATTTGGAACCATCCACACTCTGACCTTTCTCAATAATGTCTGCCACAGAAGCTTGCGTCACTTCTAACTTGGAATCGCCGGAGCGGATCGCCAGAGTCTTGTCCTTGACAGAGATCACGATAGCCACGATCCCCGCGTTCGTCACGATGCGGTCGCCGGCTTTGATCGTCTTCAACATTGCCGCGTGTTCCTTGGCTTTTTTCTGCTGTGGTCTGAATAAGAACAACCACATGAACAAGATAAAGAAAGCCATCATACCCAGCATCTGAAGGAGCTGGGCCTTTTCATTCGGGGCTTGCCCCGCCTGCGGAGCAGCCATTGCCAATAAATTTAATAAGTTATATCCCATAACCTAGCGGGCTATTAAAACCAGAAAAAGCCTTTCGTTGCAAGACTAAAATCAAATAACGAGATACACACTCCGGAACAGACCGGAATGTGTATCTCATTTATCAGTCTTTCAGACAGACTGTGTTATTAGCGATCACATTCACCTTTGGCAACCGCCACCGCGTAATCACGGTTCAGGCGGGCAATAAATGAAGCACTGACTCTCTTCGGGCAAACCGATTCGCAAGCATACGTGTTGGTACAGTTGCCGAATCCTTCTTTGTCCATCTGAGAGATCATCTTCCACACACGTTTGTCACGTTCGGGCTGGCCTTGCGGCAGCAGTCCCAGGTGACCCACCTTGGCGGAGACGAACAGCATCGCGGAGGCATTCTTACAAGCCGCCACGCACGCACCGCAGCCGATGCAGGCCGCCGCGTCCATAGCCTCGTCCGAAGCCTTCTTGGAGATCGGTAAAGCGTTCGCGGCCGGAGCGTTACCCGTGCTGACCGAGATGTAACCGCCGGCCTGGATGATACGATCCAGAGCGGAACGGTTCGTGATCAGGTCCTTCAGCACCGGGAACGGACGGGCGCGCCAGGGCTCGATAGCGATGGTGTCGCCGTCTTTGAAATGGCGCATGTGGAGCTGGCAGACCGTGGTTCCGCGCTGCGGACCGTGCGGCACGCCGTCGATCACCATGGAACAGGTACCACAGATACCTTCACGGCAATCCGAGTCAAAAGCAATGGGATCCTGGCCCTTCTGGATCAGGTCTTCATTGACGACATCCAGCATTTCGAGGAAGGACATATCCGGCGAGACTTTTTTCGCCTGGTAAGTCTCCATTTTACCATTGGAGGCTTGATCCTTCTGTCTCCAAACCTTTAAGGTCAAATTCATATCTTTGCTCATTATTTATAGCTCCTTTGGCTCATAGTTACCACTTCGTACTTCAGAGGTTCCACATTGCGGACCGGTTCCTTGCCTTCGCCGGTGTATTCCCACACGGCCACATGGGCAAAATTCTCGTCATCGCGTTTGGCCTCATTATCTTCCGTCTGATATTCCACACGGAAGTGACCGCCGCAGGATTCTCTGCGTTCCAGAGCGTCCTTACAGAGCAGCTCGGCAAATTCCATATAGTCGGAAATGCGGTTGGCCAGCTCCAGCGTCTGGTTCAGTTCATTCTCAGCACCAACGACTTTGAGGTTCTTCCAGAACTCGTCGCGGATGACCGCGATCTTCTTCAGAGCCGTCTTCAGGCTTTCCTCGCTGCGGGCCATGCCGCAGTTGTCCCACAGCAGTTTGCCCAGCTCACGGTGGAAGGAGGTCGGAGTACGGCTACCGTTGATGGAGAGCAGCTTCTTGATACGATCGGATGCCGTCTTCTCTGCTTCCTTGAACTCTTCGGAATCGGTACTCGGAACGAACTTCTTGGAGGAGCCGAAGTAATTGGCGATCGTATAAGGCAGCACAAAGTAACCATCGGACAAGCCCTGCATCAACGCGCTCGCGCCCAAGCGGTTCGCGCCGTGATCAGAGAAGTTGGCCTCACCCAGTACAAAGAGACCGGGGATCGTGCTCATCAAATTATAATCGACCCACAAACCGCCCATCGTATAGTGGACAGCCGGGAAGATGCGCATCGGGGATTCATAAGCGTCTTCACCCGTGATGCGTTCATACATTTCAAAGAGGTTGCCGTAGCGTTCTTCGATAGCTTTGCGGCCCAGACGGCCGATCGCCTCGGAGAAGTCCAGATACACACCCAGACCGGTCGGGCCCACACCGCGTCCCGCGTCGCACACCAGCTTGGCCGCGCGAGAAGTCACATCGCGGGGAGCCAGGTTGCCGAAAGAGGGATAACGGGTCTCCAGATAGTAATCACGATCACTCTCAGGGATCTGAGTCGGAGGACGTTTGTCGCCCTTGTTCTTAGGCACCCACACACGGCCGTCATTACGCAGTGACTCGGACATCAGAGTCAGTTTGCTCTGGTGATCACCGCTGACCGGGATACAGGTCGGATGGATCTGCGTATAGCAGGGATTCGCGAATCCCGCGCCGCGTTTGTAGGAACGCCAGGCGGCCATACAGTTACATCCGCGGGCATTGGTGCTCAGGAAGAACGTATTGCCGTAACCGCCGGTAGCCAGCACCACCGCGTCGGCCGCGTAGGAGCTGATCTTGCCGGTGACCATATCGCGCACCACGATGCCCTTGGCCTCGCCCTTGACGACGACCAGATCCAGCATCTCTGTGCGGCTGAAAATCTTGACTTTACCAGCGGCCACCTGACGGCTCAGAGCCTGATAGGCACCCAGCAGCAGCTGCTGACCGGTCTGGCCTCTGGCATAGAAGGTACGGGAAACCTGCGCGCCGCCGAAAGAGCGGTTCGTCAGCAGTCCACCGTATTCACGGGCAAACGGGACACCCTGCGCCACACACTGGTCAATGATGCAGTTGCTGACCTCGGCCAGACGATAAACATTGGCCTCGCGGGCACGGAAGTCACCGCCCTTGATCGTATCATAAAACAGACGATAAACACTGTCACCGTCACTGGGATAGTTCTTAGCGGCATTGATACCGCCCTGAGCCGCGATACTGTGGGCGCGGCGCGCGCTGTCCTGATAACAGAAGCACGTCACATTATAGCCCAGCTCGCCCAGGGACGCCGCGGCGGACGCACCGGCCAGACCGGTCCCTACCACGATCACGCTAAATTTACGCTTGTTAGCCGGATTGACCAGCTTGCAGTGTTCCTTATAGTGGCTCCACTTTGTCTCAAGGGGACCCGAAGGGATTTTTGCATCAAGTTTCATTGTAAAATTCTCTCCTCTTTCTCTTAGTTATTTAAGAATCCCCAACATGCAAACGAGAGGAATCAAACACATTCCAGCGAACAAGAACAGCACCGCAGCCTTGGTCACTATTTTAATATACAGCGCATAGGTCTTGTTTCTCAGACCCAGGGACTGGAAGATACTCTCCAGACCATGCCACAGGTGCAGAGCCAGACAGCAGGTAGCTATCAGATAGCAGATACCCGCCACGGGATGACCGATACCCTTGATCACAATATGATAGACATCAGCCACTTGTTTGTCGCCCAGCATCGTCGTCTGATTCACCACATCCGGGCGGGTCAGACCACAGGTCAGATCCACGATGTGCCAGATCACAAAGAAGAAGATCGCGACACCGCCGCAGACCATCATCTTGGAGGCAAAATCCGTGTACGGCTGCTTGTTGACGACATACTTGACCGGGCGCGCGGCACGGTTTTCCAGCCACAGGGACAGCGCCACCACGATGTGTACCAGCGCGATCGTACCCAGACCTAAACGATAACCCCACAGAATTGCGAAGTTCGAGTGCAGTAACACCGCGTACTTATTGAGAGCGTCGGCCCCCAAGAAGATCTGCAGGTTACCCAATAAATGAACAAACACGAAAGCCGACATTGCCGCTCCCGTGAGTCCCATGATATACTTCCTGCCCACTGAGGAGAGGAAAATAGCTTTTATGAGATTCATGCTCTTTTCTTGTAATGACTTCAAGGCGGACCGTTAGATACTTCTGCCGGGAACACAGTCCTTCCGAAAAAGATATTCTCTTTTACTTCCAAACTTATCTTTCTGCTGTTGAGGCAAAAAGAGCTTCCGGCGGAACCATCGCAGCCCTCTTATTCTACATAGATATCATCCGGCGCGAATACGCCGGACACACATCATTCAACCACATCCGGCCCCGAAAAACAATCAAAATCTTCATACAGAGCATCTATAAATACCAAATCATGCCAAAATCTCCCAAGTGTCCGCGTATCTCATCGTCCCCTCATCCTGACCGCATTTTATAACATTCTGATTTTCTTTTAATTATACTGTTTTTTCATTTTTATTCGATCCCTTTGGAATGTTTTGCGAGTTTTATCGTTGATTTTCTGGAAAAAATATCGTACAAGAGTACCGTGTGCATCCCATCACCGGATGCACGTTTAAGTAAGAATTAGAAATATGGCAGTTAAAGTTGCAATCAATGGGTTCGGACGCATTGGCCGCTTGGTTTTCCGCGCGATCGCCGAACAAGGTCTTCTTGAAAAAGGTGTCGAAGTCGTTGCCGTGGGTGACATTGTTCCCGCTGACAATCTGGCTTATCTTCTCAAATACGACTCCACACAGGGTCGTTTCAATGGTACCGTGGACTGCGCCAAGTCCTCCCCGGACAAGGAAGCTCCCGATGTCCTCATCGTCAATGGCAAACAGATCAAGGTCGTCAGCGCCAAGGATCCCAGCGGTCTTCCCTGGAAAGAACTGGGCGTGGAAGTCGTGATCGAATCCACCGGTCTCTTCACTGA
>DBVN01000031.1 GCA_002308515.1 Verrucomicrobia bacterium UBA1263
CTTAACACAAATTATTTTGTGTATCTTGAAATACACACAAAAATTTTTGTGTAAATAAAATTATAAAAAACTTTACACAAATTTTTCACTCCATAAAAAAGACGCAATACCCCAGTGATATCGCGTCCTTTGTTTAGAAAACTCTCAGCCTATTCCGGCAGGATCTCCGAATGAGTGATCCTGAAGCTGTAGGCATACAGGCAAGGCACCTCATCCACAGAGAGTTGTGGGACCGTGATCGTCAAGGTCTTGCCGTCCACCTTGTAATCCAGCTTTCCTTCGACTCCCAGCATCGTGACCTCCGTCTCAGGATCTACCTTGATATTCTTGATGGTCAGCGTTTTGCCGGGCCATCCGGTCGTGATCGCGTAATTGGTATGTCCTTTGCGGGTAAAGAAGCATTTCTTTCGCGCGGAATCTCCCTTGGGTGTCTGGCCGATCTGATCCATGATGCTGTCGGTGACCATAAATTGTCCGCGTTTCTGATCCGGACGTTCCCCTTCGGTCCATTCCGTCGTTCTCTTCGCGCAGCGTGTACCGTAAATAGCTTCGCCATTGACCCTTAACCAGTCACCAATATCCAGCAGTCTCTGCTGCATGATGGTCGGGATAAGTCCGTATTCATCAGGTCCGATATCCAGCAGGAGATTTCCTCCGCGGCTGACTGTATCTGCCAGAGAGATAATGAAATAGCGGCTGGTCTTGTATTCCTCGGCGGTTTCCCGGCGGCTGTATCCGTAGGAATTAGCCATCCCGCGGGATTCCTCCCAGGGATGCGCGTCATTATCCATACCGGCCGCGTATTCCGTGGTGTAGTAACCGCCATTGTGGTGACGGCATTCCCGACCCCAGCGGTCATTGACGATCACTTCCTCTTTACAGGGAGACTCATTGTAAACCCAGGCCAGCAGCTCCTCGCTCTTCCAATCCTTGGATGGCATATCCCATTCTCCGTCAGAGAAAATGATATCCGGGCTGTAACGGGTGACCACATCCTTGAACTGTGGGATCATGTGCTCATCCACATACCGTTTATGATCTTTCAGCCACAAGGGGTTATACCATTCATAAAGGGAATAGTAGAAACCAAAACGCAGACCGCGGTCCCGGCACGCCTTGCCCAAATCACCCAGCAGATCGCGATGCGGCCCCACTTCCATACTGTTCCAGGGATGCCCCCAGGTGCGGCTGGCCTCCGCGCTGGGCCATATCGCGTACCCGTCGTGATGCTTAGAGGTCGGCACCACATACTTTGCGCCCGACTTCACAAAAAGATCCGCCCAGAACTCCGGATCGTACAACTGCGCCTTGAACATCGGCGCGAAATCCTTGTAGCTGAAATCTTTTCCAAAATGATCCCGATGAAAGACCCAGGAGGGATTCTTATCATCTTTGTTAGATATCCAGTTCCAGTACCATTCTGAATACTGCCCCTTGGGAGCCCAGCCGGGAACGGCATAGATGCCCCAGTGGATAAAGATGCCGAACTTGGCATCGGAAAACCATTGCGGTGTCGGACGACTGTTCAATGATTCCCAGTTCGCCTCGTATTTTTTGCCGGCATCGGCCGTATCCGCCGCCGCGGTTTGTGTGAAGGAAAGACCCAGCACACTCGCAACCGTCAGTGCCGCAACCATATATTCTTTTATTTTCATAAAACTCTTTTTGTTACGTTCAACAATCGGCCTCATCATAGAAAAAAAAACGCCCCGGAACAAGCAAAACTCAGAATAAGGTTTGATTATCGGTTTGGATTTGCTAGAATAAGCGGCGTTGCGATACGATAATTTTATGATGAAGCAATCACGAAGAAATTTTCTGGCGACTGCGCTGACAGGAACAGCGGGACTGGTTCTGCCGAATCTTGCCTCCGCCTCAACAAAAGGAGCCTCCAAGCTCACCAAGACTTTGGAACAGAAGCCCAAAGCTCCGATCAAGCTGGCTGTATCCAGCTACTCTTTCAAGCTGGCCGTATCCAGCTACTCTTACTGGCACTTCGCGGATGTCAAATATCCGATCGAAGATGTGATCACCAAAGCCGGCGAGCTGGGGATCGCGGTGGAAGTGCTGCACCGCCAAATGGAAAGTGAAGACAAGGCGTATTTGAACAAGCTGAAACGCCATGCCTTCCTGTGCGGTGTCGATCTTTGCACACTCTCCATCCATCAGGGTTTCGTATATCCCGACAAAGAGATACTGAAAAAGAATATCGAGCACACGAAACACTGCATCGAACTGGCTTATGCCATGGGCATCCCCTCTATCCGTCTGAACAGCGGACGCTGGAACACCATCAAGGATTTTGACGAACTGATGGCCGCGCGCGGTGTCGAACCTCCCATCCCCGGATATACACTGGACGACGCGTTCAATATGTGCATTGATTGTATCGGTCAATGTATCCCCAAAGCCCAGGAATGCGGTGTCGTTCTGAATCTGGAAAACCACTGGGGTCTGACCTATACCCCCGAAGGTGTCATCCGCATCGTGGACGCTGTCAATTCTCCCTGGCTGGGAATGATGTGCGATACCGGCAACTTCCTGGAAGATCCTTACGACAAGATCGCCAAACTGGCTCCGCGCATCGGTTATATGCACGCCAAGACCTATTACGGCGGCGGCGTGTGGTACACCCTGGATCTGGATTATGACCGGATCGCCAAGATCGTGACCTCCGCGGGTTATTCCGGTTATGTGGGGCTGGAATTCGAGGGCAAAGAAAACGCCGTCACGGCAGTACCCAAGAGCATCGCCATGCTCAGGAAAGCTTTTAAAATCTAATCAGAAATCATCAACAATAAAAGAATACAAATATGAATAGACGTCAATTTCTTAAAGGCAGCGCGTTAGCCGCTGCGGGCATCGTCAGCGGAGCTTCCGCTCTGGCACAGGGAACTCTCACTTTCAGAGGTCCCGCGGGTCGTAATCCCAACGGCGGTAACGGCAATGGCGGAGCTCTCCGCCGTTTCAATACCACGACCATCCTCAAGGGTGTCAGTCTGGGCATGATCTCCGACGGCAAGACCGTGGAAGAAAAGTTCCAGATCGCCAGGGACTGCGGCATCCAGGGCATCGAGGTCACCTGCCCCACCACGGATGAGAATCTGGAAGAGATCCTCAAAGCCAGCGAAAAGGTCAGAATGCCCATCGCCGGCATCATGTTCGGCGGAAACTGGAAGGAAAATCTTTCCGAACCCGATCCTCAAAAACGCGCCACCTATATCGCTTCCATCACCAAGGCCATCCAGCAGGGCAAAGCTCTGGGCGCTCCTCATGTGCTGGTCGTTCCCGGTGTGGTCAATGCCAATATGGACTATGAGACCGCGTGGAAGAATTCCCAGGAAGGTCTGCGCCAGCTGATCCATGTCGCGGAAGAAAACCGCGTGAAGATCGGCATCGAAAATGTGTGGAACAATTTCCTGCTGAGCCCCGTTGAAATGGCCTATTATATAGACCAGGTCAATAGTCCGTGGGTCGGCTGCTTCTTCGATATCGGCAATATCGTCAACACCGGATGGCCGGAGCATTGGATCCGTACTTTGAACCGCCGTCTGGTCAATCTGCATATCAAAGGCTTCAATACCAAGCTGGCCAATGATCAGGGCAAATGGAAAGGATTCAGTGTCCAGATGCAGGATGAAGGCGACTTCGACTGGAAACCGGTCGCTCAGGCGCTGGTGGATGTCCGCTACCGCGGATGGCTGATCGCCGAAGTCGGCGGCGGCAACGCGGAGCGCATCAAGGATATTTCCGACCGTCTGGAGAAGATGGTCACTCTGGTAAAGAATATCACTGAGGAATCCAGCACCAATTAAAACGGATCAAGACGAGAAAGTGAATGGAAGATGAAACCGTCTTCCATTCATTTTCTAAAAGCGATATGTATAATCTGCCCGATACAAACGATCTTTCCAAAACAGAACTTTACAACCTCCTGAAAGAACAAACCCGCGCCCTGGTGGCCGAAGAGTTTGATTTCATCGCCAACACGGCCAATCTCTCCTCTCTGCTCTGGCACAGTCTGCCCCAAATCAACTGGGTGGGGCTTTATCGTTTACAAGTAAAAGAGCTGGTGCTGGGACCTTTTCAGGGAAAACCCGCCTGCGTCCGTATCCCTGTGGGCAAAGGGGTCTGCGGAACAGCCGTCCAGGAAAACCGCAGCATCCTCGTTCCGGACGTGCGTCAGTTTCCGGGGCATATCGCTTGCGACGCCGGATCCCGTTCGGAATTAGTCGTTCCCCTCAGAGCGTCGGCTGACCTCATTCTCGGCGTGCTGGACATAGACAGCCCGATACCGAACCGCTTCGACGAGATTGACCGAATGGGTATCGAAGCCATCGCGGAGATCCTCACCTCACACGTCTCCCAGCTGATCAAAGCCACTTCTTAATTTTTAATAACACATAATATATTGTTATTAAATAATTTATCTGTGTTTATCCGTGTCCATCTGTGGTTCTAAAAAAAATCCCCGGCGGGGTAAAACCGTCGGGGATCTTTGTTTTCAGCT
>DBVN01000106.1:0-2517 GCA_002308515.1 Verrucomicrobia bacterium UBA1263
GCGGTATTCCTCATACTGTTCCGGTGAGATCTTAGCCATCCTAATTCCTTCGGAGAGACTTCTTTTCCTATCCGGCTTCCTGGCCGGTGGAACGTAAAAATAAAGTACCAGATATTCTCCCCCGGCGCAAGGGTGAATATCGGCCTGGGGTGGATGAAAATAATCCGATCCTGTGGATCCTGTAAATCCTGTCGAAATAAAAATCCGCGCATATCTATCTGAATCTATAGCTCTTTCACCACCTTACAAATTTTCCCTTTACAATCACAAAGGTCACCTCCTACCATAAACGGCATGAGAAGTATCTTTCATAAGATCGCAGTGCTCACGCTGGCTCTGACAGCCACCGTCTCCACCACTACCGTTACCCTGTCGGATGAAACTCCCCAGCAGCGGGATGAGCGTATGGCCTGGTGGCGTGAGGCCCGACTGGGAATGTTTGTCCACTGGGGACTCTACTCGCAGGCCGCCGGTGTCTGGGACGGCAAAAAGTATTATGGCGGCGTGGAGTGGATACAAAACTCCGCCGGTGTTCCAACCGCTGAATATGAAGCAGTTCTGCGTCCGCGGTTCCATCCCAAAGAGGGTTTTGCCGACGAATGGGCTCAGCTGGCCAAGGACATGGGTGCCAAGTACGTCGTCTTCACCAGCAAGCATCACGAGGGGTTCGCCCTGCATGATTCCGCCCTAACCGACTATGACGCTATGGACTTCTGCGGACGCGATCTGGCCAGGGAGATCATCAATGCCGTTCGCAAACAGGATCTGAAAGTGGGCATCTATCACTCCATGATAGACTGGCATCATCCCGATTACATCGCTTTTGACAATACCCTGCCCCATCCGCTGAAACACCAGCGCAACAAGGACAAGCCTCTGCCCGTTGAGGGACATGACTTTAACAAGTATCTGGACTTTCTCTCCGGTCAGGTGGAGGAATTGACCACCCACTACGGTCCGCTGGACATCATGTGGTGGGATTTTTCACATCCAACGGCGGAAGGACATCACTGGCGCGCCAAGTCCCTAATGGAACAAGTGCGCAAAAGCAATCCGAAGATCATTCAAAACAATCGCTTGTATAATTCCGGCAATGTCTCCGGCGATAATCTTTCCATCTTCAATCCCGCCAAGGGCGACTTCACCACACCGGAACAGTACATTCCCGAAACAGGGATGCCGGGCGTGGACTGGGAAGTCTGCATGACACTGAACGGCACCTGGGGCTACAGCAGCCACGATCTGAACTGGAAAAGCTCCGAAACGATCATCCGCAATACCATCGACATCATCTCCAAGGGCGGCAATTACCTGCTCAATGTGGGACCCTGCCCTGACGGTTCCATCCCGGAAGCCACTTACATTCGTTTCCATGAACTGGGCGCGTGGATGAAGAAGTATGGAACGGCTCTTTACGGAACCACCGCAAACCCGCTCCGTGGTGTGGACTGGGGCCGCATCACCGCCAAGGGCGACACACTCTATCTGATGGTGTTCAACTGGCCCGAAAACAACACGATCACCGTACCAATGACCGTGGAAGGCACTGCCAATGCCTGGATGATGGCCGATCCGAAAGTCGCTTCTCTCAAGACTGAAGCCACCGAAGAAGGTCTGCGCATCACGATGAATACGGAGTATCAGAATCCTTATGCCTCCGTAGTCGTTCTGCAAGCCAAAGGCAAAGTGATCGAAGCCAGGAAATAATATTTGAGGGATAGATTTGCAGCAGAGCCGCGAGAATTTCGCGGCTCTGTTTTATATCTTGAATTAACCCAATTTATCTATTTACACACATACCCACCTGCGGCTCCAAAAGTTAATCAGCCAGTATCTGCTCCTGGAGCTGATTCAGCTTTGTGATCCCCTCGCGCCCCAGGTCGAGCATCTTTTGCAGGTCATTCGGTGAGAATGTGATCCGTTCACCTGTACCCTGGAGTTCGCAGAATTCTCCGGCGGAGGTCATGACCAGATTCATGTCCACTTCCGCGGTGGAATCTTCTTCATAGTTCAAGTCCAGCATCGGGATACCGTTGATGACACCGACACTGACAGCGGCCACCGATTTGATGACCGGGTCTTCCTGTATCTTTTCTTCCGCCAGAAGTCGGGCCACTGCCAGCTTCAGCGCGACATAAGAACCCGTGATGCTCGCCGTGCGTGTGCCGCCATCAGCCTGAAGCACATCACAGTCCACATAAAATGTTTTGCCGTTCAGGCGTTTTAAATCAACCACCGAACGCAGGGAACGGCCAATCAAGCGCTGGATCTCCTGACTGCGACCATCCAGCTTGCCGCGGCTGATGTCACGGGATTTGCGGGTCAGCGTGCTGTAAGGCAGCATGGAATACTCCGCCGTCAGCCAGCCGCCTTCCACATTCTGCTCTTTCATCCAGCGGGGAACATTCTCCTCACAGGTCACCGCGCAGATCACCTGAGTATGTCCCCAGCGGATCAGCACGGAACCGCTGGCATGAGGCGCGATATCTTTGATAAAAGTGACCGGACGCAGTTCAT
>DBVN01000106.1:2585-14105 GCA_002308515.1 Verrucomicrobia bacterium UBA1263
ACGGATATTTTTGAATTCGACCTTCATACTCTGCCCCGCGTGAAGCTGCAAGCCCAGCAGACCGGATCGCGCGCCCGCGCCGGAGGCATCCACCACATAGGTCAGAAGCTGGCCATTGATGGTATGGGTGATCCGCGTGGAAGAATCGGCAAGAGTCTCGACCCGGATGGAATAGCTGTTCCAATCCGATTCATGGATGGATTCTTTCAAACGGCCGCTGACAGCTTCCAGAGCGGTTTCCTCATTGGGCAAAACGGTTTTCTCAGAGGAATCTTTTTTGATGACGGTGGATTCACCCCGCAGCGAAAGGATACCGCGGCCGTTTTCCTCATACAAAATGCCGGTATAAAAACGCGAAGTATCAATGTCGGCCTGATAGCCTTTCAAGGACCATCCCTCCTGACCGACACGCTGTGAACGGTACTGCACACCGGAATTCCCCCATTTTTCGGGATTATTCCCCGTGATCTTATAATCCAGACGGACTACAAAATCCTTGACCTCTCCCCCTTTCCAAATCAGGAAGGTATTGGCCGAAGTCGGATTTTCGGGCGTGGTCTGGCCGCAGATCGCGCCGTCTTTCACACTCCAGAACTTGGGATCACCGTCCCAGCCGGACAGATCTTTCCCATTGAAAATGGAGACAAACCCCGGTTCAAGCTCACTGGCAAAAGCTGTCGCCGCCGACAAGACTCCCCATAAAAACAGAACACCGTTCTTCATAGATAAAATGTGCTAGTAAACAATAAAAACTTCGCTCTATCTGTTTATAATGTAAACATCATTAGTTTTACAATTGGTTCATAAATATTTCTTGTAGAGCAATGTTCAAAATAATAAAAAATATCTTTCTTTTCAATCATCCACTAGTATTTTTCGTATTTAAATACGACCATATTCAGAAAGTATCTTTAACAAGTACTGGACTTGATTTCGGTTTTCTTCACTTTCTACCTGATTGTTGCAATAGTAATCATCGATAAAAACATTAGTAGATTTGCCCATTCGATAAGTTACTTCAATCTTTGCGTCAATATGTTCTATTTCCCCCTTCTCACACTTGAACACGGTAATATACAGTCTCCCTTCAGAATCTATTTTATATCTGAAAAGTTTTTTGAAACAGTGAAAGGAATCCCTATAGCAGTTAGTGTAGTCCTCCTCAATGAGTTGAAGATTTTCCGGAATAAATACATTTTCTACGCCACAATCCTTAATACCCCATATATCAATCTTGGTTTTTCCCAAGATTGTCAAACTCTTTACATTGTAACAAAACCAAAAGGCAAGACGTTGGATTTCTATATTCTTACTTGCAATAATAATTTCGCTCAACTGATTGCAGTTCATAAAAGTTTGTTCTGGAAGTAAATGTACATTCTCAGAAACTATCACCTTTTTTGCGCATGACTTAAGATCAAATGTGTTCTTCTTATCAAAAGAAGATACATCTTCATCGCTCACTTTTACAGTTCCGTCTTCAAAAAGTTCAAATTGAAGTCCCTCTTTTTCTATTTTTTTCTTCATATTTTTTTAGTTTTATTATTTATACATTTTCTCTCTATTCCATTGTAATTAAAAGAACCCCTTACAATTTCATATTGGATTAAAGATTATCTATCATCCTACTCAGTTCCACTAATATGAATGATAAAATCTAAATTAAATCAAGCGATCAGCAAGCGCTCCGCCGCGTTCGCGTCCAGATACAATAAGGCTTTGGGATGCCGTCTCAGCACACTGGCCGGACAGCTCGTGGAAATATCGCCCTGAAGCATTTTGGCAACGGCCTCCGCCTTATGCCGCCCCGGAACCACGCCCACGATATTGAGCGAATGGAACAAGGCTGGGATCGTCAAAGTATAAGCGTACAGGGGAACATCTTTGAGTGTCGGGAAAACTTCATCCTTCACCTGCTGTTCACGGCAGCGCTCATCCAGTTTGACCAGCTTGACCCAGGACTTTTCCTCAAAATCGGCCACATCCGGATCATTAAAGGCGATATGCCCATTCTCGCCCACTCCTGCACAGCACAAATCAATGGGCTTCTCCTTCAGCAGCGCCTCGTAGCGGGCGCACTCCTCCAACGGCAGCAGCGAGCTNNAGCTGCCGTTGATCTTATAGGCCGCGCCGACCGTCACCTTGGAAAGCAGCTGTTTGGTCAGAAAATACCCAAAGCTGGAAGGACTGTTCTCGGTGATGCCCAGAAACTCATCCAAATGAAAAACCGTCACACGGCTCCAGTCGATCTGAGGATTTTCCACCAGACAATGGAAAAACTCCACCTGTGAAACAGCTGTCGCCAGAATAATACGCGCAGAGCCCCGGCTTTGGATCGCGTTGGCGATGATCTTGGCCGAGGCTTCCGCTGCCGCTGAAGCCATCTCCGCCACATTGGCATGGACATGGACTGTCAGCGACCCCGTTCTAAAAGAACTCATATAATAGCGATGCTGTTTTCTAATTTCTGAAAGCAGCCCAGTGAGGCTCATGATTGAATGACCAATCATAATACTCACGATTCTTCAGATGAGTCGCGCAGGCTTCATCCACGATCACGATCGCGCGGCGGTGCCATTGCAGCGCGGACGCGGTCACGCGGGCGCAGAAAGGTCCTTCTACCGCTGCGGCCAGGATCTCAGCCTTGGCGGCACCGGTCGCCAGCATCAGACAGCGTTCGCTGTCCAGGATCGTTCCGACACCCATGGTGATCGCGCGGCGGGGCATCTTGTCAGGTCCGCCGAAGTAACCCGCGTTCTGGCGGATCGTTACAGGATTGAGCTGCTTCACGCGTGTGCGGCTCTGCATGGAGGACATCGGCTCATTGAAACCGATATGACCGTCCATACCGATACCGACCAGCTGGAGACTGATCCCTCCGGCACCCCAGATAGCCTCTTCATATTGCAGGCATTCCGCCTCGATATCACTGGCCATACCGTTGGGAACATGCGTGTTGCGCTTGTCTATATTGATGTGGTCAAAAAGGTGACTGTTCATGAAGTAACGGTAAGAGCCCGGATGATCTCCGCTGAGCCCCACATACTCATCCAAATTAAATGACTTACAAAGAGAGAAATCCAAACCTTCCTTGTGATGCATCTCGATCAGGTTGGAATAAACCGGTTCCACTGTCGCGCCGGTAGCTAATCCCAGAACAGTAGAGGGATTCTTTCTCACTTCCGCGGCAATGATCTTGGCTGTAAGCAGCGCCGCCGCTTCCCTTGTTGGCTGAATAATAACTTCCATAAATATACTTCTTTTTCTCCGTCATGTATTTAAAATACCACAGACGGACTGATTCAGTTATATCTCTAATCTTATTTTATCTATCTTCAGACGGACTTTGTACGCCGGCATCTTATTTTCACATTAAAGACTTTGCGGAAAGACAGATGCCCTAAAATCCATCCCGTTCACGATTATGCCCTTCCAATGGCCGCTTGTCCAGCATCATTATCAAACACTTTTCGCTTCCTTTTCGGTATGTGTTTTTTTCGGAAGCATATAATCAAAGATCCCCGACGGTTCATCATCGGGGATCTTTGGTTTCAGCTTAAAAAACTGATACTCAATAAGCTATCGTTTCAATGAGAGAGCGACACGGAAGCCACAGTTGTCGCTGGCGTCGAAAGGTTCCTCATCTTCACGGGCAGCCGCACGGCAATCATCAGCGTCGCTGTCATAACTGCCGCCACGTTTCACACGCTCGGCTCCCGCATTGGGACCCGTGGGATCGGTCGCGGCTCCGGCGGCATAAACACCGTACCAGTCCAGACACCATTCCTCTACGTTTCCGTGCATATCATATAAGCCCCAGGCATTCGGCTGTTTCTGGCCGACCGGATGGACTCTGTCGCGGCTGTTGTATTCATACCAGCAGACTTCACCCAAGCCGCGGGATATTTCCTCACCGGTGATATCTCTTCCGTTATTGTAAGATGTGGTCGTACCCGCGCGACAGGCATATTCCCATTGGGCTTCTGTGGGCAGAGTGTATTCATATCCCGCAGGCAGTCTTCCCGCTGTACGCTCGATCTCTGTCAGCTTGGCGCAGAAATTGATCGCGTCATTCCAGGTCACATTATAAACCGGACAATCAGCGCCTACTCCATGCTTGACCTCCGCGGGATTGATCCCCATAAGTGCTTGGTACTGTCCCTGCGTCACTTCATATTTGGCGATCCAGAACGGCTGGCTGATCGTTACCTGATGCTGTGCCTCGTCACCGTCTCTGTGGCGTTCACTGAAGGGTGACCCCATGGTGAAAGTACCCGGCTGGATGGCGACCATTTCCATACTTAAACCATTGCCAAGCTGAGCGGTGATATTGCCTCCCGCCGCGGTCTGAGCAGGTTGTGCAACAGGCTGAGTCACAGGTTGAGTCACAACAGGCTGAGTAGTGGGTTGAGTAGCGGGCTGTGCCACTGCCGTCACCGGATTTGACAAATTCTTGATACCGGTCACCGCAGTATTGGGTGACAATACTTCCACAAAGGAACCGGCCTGGAATACTAAACCATTGCCTTCAGGTTCCAGAGTAAAATCTTTTTCCTTGTTGTTGGGCATGATGATGTCACCTTCCAGCTTCCATCCATCAATATGACCTTTAAAGGTCATTTCCTGACCATTCAATGACAGCTTACCGGAATATGTATTGCCGCTTCTATTGTCCGCCTGCAATGTGATTTTTTCACCAGCCCATTTTGCGCCGAGATTCGGGAAAGGTATTTTCTGCAAACGCCCGATATCATTACCCATTTGGAACAACCCGTCAGACTTTAAAGTAAAGGCGCAACTATTCCCTGGGTTTAAGGTGACAGTACCAATCAACAAAGCTCCATTCCTCTTAAATGTTACCGGGCGATTCATAATGGCCATCTTAGCATCTTTATAATTGATCTTGCCAGTATATTCACCATCATCTTCTTTCAGGAACAATTCGACACTGGTTCCACTGGAAGTCGTTCCGGAAAAATGTCCGCTGAAACTCGCGGCGGCTTCCGCCTCAAAAATANNCATCCGCGCTGGCTGCCGCTTTTGCTTGATTCGCGGCATCCTCAAACGGATCATCACTGGCTAACAGAGCCGTATTTACACTCCATGCTGCAATCAGCAGGCACAATATAAACTTAAACTTCTTCATGATTTATTAAAATCTTACAAAAATACACTGTTCTCCGCCGTTTTTATTTAAATGCACAACTCCCAGCAACAAAACAGCACACACTTCTTATACATTTTTTTATCCCGGTACTCAACACAATCTTTAGTGTTGATTCTTCTTTTTGTGGAGAGCGTTGATGGGATGACGATCCACCGGGTTGGGATAGTAGCCCTCGATCTTGTTGGTGTCGAAACAGGCGACCCCCTTGTAAACATAGAGCGGGATCACCGGAAATGCCTCCTCGATCAGCAGGGTCTCGGCCTTTTTCAGCAGACCGGCACGCGTTTTGAGATCGACCTCTTTCTCCGCCGAGGNNATCTGCGCCGAGGCGATCAGATCGTCGTATTCCTTGTTCTTCCAGCCGGTTCGGTTATTCCCGCTGTTGGATATAAAGAGGTTCAGGAAAGTTGTCGCGTCATTATAGTCTCCTATCCAGCTCGCACGGCAGATATCGTAATCCAGACCGCTGACCATGCTCAGAAAGACTTTCCACTCCGCCTGCTGCAGATCCACTTGGATATGAAGGTTCTCCTTCCACATCTGCTGCAATTCCACACCCACTTTCTGGTGGGTCTTGGCCGCGCCGCCTGCCGCCGCGTTGAATAGATATGTGATCACAGGAAAGTCTTTTCCATTTGGATAGCCCGCCTGCGCCAGGAGCTGACGGGCACGTGCCGGATCATAAGGACATCCCTCCGGCGGCTCGTAATTCGCGCAGCCATTCGGCGTGAAATGCACGACCGGAGTCCCTCCGTCTTTGCTTACACGCTCCACCAGCGCCTCGCGGTCGATCGCCATGGACAGTGCCTTGCGGACCAATGGATTATTGAGAGGAGGCTTGGTCACATTGATACGAGCGAAATAATTGCCCAGATAATCAAAAGTATGAACATCAGACCGCTTCAGCATGATCGGCAGCAAGTCTGAGGGGATCAGCTCCTTATCCCAAAGCAGATCCACCTCGCCCTGATGATACAGGTTCAAAGCGGTCACGCTGGAACCGATGGGCAGCAGATCCACCAGTTCATTTCGGGTATTCTCCGCGTCCCAATACAAAGGATTCTTTCTCAAGCGAATCTTATCATTCAGCCTCCACTGCTCCAGACAGTAAGGCCCGCTGACAGGCAAAGGTTCCATGCGAACCCACTGATCAGGACTGCTCTCGACCGCGAAAATAGGAACGACAGACAGCGTCACTGTAGAACAAAGATCCAGAAAATAGGCCGTCACCTGACGCAGTGTCACTTGAAACGTATTGTCATCCAATGCTTTGATCCCCAGCTGGGAAGGATCGCTCAAACGCCCGGCATTAAAATCCTCCGCGCCCACTACCGCGAAAAGCAGATTGGCATAATTGGCGGCGGTCTCCGGTTTGAGCAAGCGTATCCACGACGCGGCAAAATCGTGGGCTGTAATAGGTTGTCCTGTACTCCAGCGGATACCGGGACGCAGGTGGAAAGTATATGTCTTTCCGTCCGGGGAAATTTCCCAGCTCTCAGCCAGACATGGAACAGGCAGTCCGGTTTTGGGATCCGGGGCTGTCAATCCGGAAAAAAGCGCTCCCACCGCGCGGATATCCGGCTGTCCCGTAATGATCGCCGGATCCAGCGACTCCGGCTCCGCGCCGTTGATGATGACGATCTCGGCGCGCTCCTGACCCGAACAACCGCAAAACAGCATGGAAACAAAGCATAAGATGCAGAGCCAGAACGGGATCAACTTTTTCAGCATAGATATCTCAAGAGAATAAAAACGCCGCGTCCCTTACGGGAAACGGCGCAATTATATAACATTACATAGTTTAACACTTCTGCGCAGTTCTTCCGCCGTAACTCCAATGAAAAAAAAGTCACAGCCTGCGCAAGCGTTCCTGCCGCACCCACGGCAGAAAGGGTTTCTGTTATTCAGCAGGCTTGGCCGGAGCAGCCGGAGCCTCCGCGGGCTGGGCGGCTTCCGCGGGAGCCGGAGCATTCGTCTCGACTGCCGGAGCGGCTTCTTTAGCAGCCGTCTCAGGGACAGCTGCTTCTACAGCCGTGGCTTTTTCCGCTCCCTCGGTCATAACGGCAGCCATTTCCTTGGAAACGGCCTCTCTGTTTACACGAGCGTAATGAGAATCCGCTACAGCCAGTCCTAATGATAAACAAAAGAAAAACACCGCGCACCACTTGGTGATCTTGGTGATAGCATTTCCAGCGCCCGCGCCAAAGAGAGCATCGGTCGCGGCGCCGCCAAAAGCCACGCCCAGACCCGCTTCCTTCTTGGGCAACTGGATCAGCACCAAGAGGATCAACAGCGCGCAATCAACAAACAGGATGAACCTGAATAAACCTATAATAAATTCCATAATAATTAGATACTGTTCTTGACGATGTCAGAGAAGCTGCGTACTTCCAGAGCAGCGCCGCCGACCAGACCGCCGTCCACATCAGGCTGGCTCATCAGCTCACGGGCATTTGCCGGCTTCACACTGCCGCCGTACAGGATACGAACTTTCTTGGCGACCGCTTCACCGAACATCTTCGCAAGAGTCTTGCGGATGAACTGGTGGATCTCCTGAGCCTGAGCGGAGGTCGCCGTCTTACCGGTACCAATGGCCCAAACCGGTTCATAAGCGATAACGGTCTCTTCCATCTGATCAGCGGATAAACCGGCCAGACTGCCTTCGACCTGCTTGCCAATGACCGCTTCGGCCTGACCGGCTTCGCGCTGGGCAAGCGTCTCTCCCACACAGATGATCGGCTTCAGAGCCGCCGCGTGCGCCGCGAGGGCTTTCTTCGCGATCAGAGCGTCATCTTCCTTGTAGTACTGACGGCGCTCGGAGTGGCCTAAGATCACATAGCGAACGGAAAACTCCTTGAGCATACCGGCATTGATCTCACCGGTGTACGCGCCATAGTTGTTTTCGTTCATTGTCTGGGCACCCAGACGGATCTGTGTATCAAGGATCTTCTGAGAAACCGCGTACAGAGCCGTGAAAGGAGGGCAAACCAGGATGTCCACTTCCTTCACGTTGGAGAGTTCACGAACCAGACCCTCGACCAGGCTCACCGCCTCGGCCACGGTCTTGTTCATCTTCCAGTTACCGGCAATCAACAATTTACGTTCTTTATCCATTTATAATCTCTTAATTCTACTTGTTAAAATCTTTAATTATTTGTTACCACAGCATCCGCAGCACTTTTTATCTGTCAGAGCCGCGACACCCGGCAGGACCTTGCCTTCCAGGAATTCCAGGCTGGCGCCGCCGCCGGTACTCATAAAGGTCACTTGAGAACCTAAACCGGACTTATTGATGGCCTTCACACTGTCGCCGCCGCCGATGATGCTCTTGGCACCGTTCTTCTGAGTGACTTCCGCCACAGCCTTGGCAACACCAAAGGTACCTTCGGCAAAGCGCTTATCCTCAAACAGCCCCATAGGACCGTTCCAGAGGATCGTCTTGGCCTTGGCCACTTCCTCGGAGAACAGTTTGATAGTGGCGGGACCTACGTCCAAACCGGCTACATCATCACCGCAGTCCATGCTGGAATTGACTGTAGGATTCTGCCATTCAATGATATTCTTGCCTTTCTTGTCCAGCTTGTCGGTCTTGATCGGTGTGGCAACCACGTCATCGATCGGCAGAAGGAATTTCACGCCCTTGTCGGCCGCTTTCTTCAAAGCCTGTTTGGCGATATCCACCTTATCCGGTTCCACTAAGGACTTGCCCGTCTTGTAACCTTGAGCCAGGCGGAATGTATAAGCCATCGCGCCGCCAATCAGCAAGGTGTCCGCTTTCTCCAGCAGACGGTCGATCACCGTGATCTTGTCAGAGACTTTCGCTCCGCCCAGGATCACCACGAACGGACGAGCCGCGTTATCCAGCTCATCACCCAGGAACTTCAATTCGCGTTCCATCAGCGTACCGGCCGCGCATTGACCGCCGCGGGCGGAAACGATCTTGGCCACACCTTCCGTGGAAGCATGGGCACGATGCGCCGCGCCGAAAGCGTCATTCACATACAGTTCAGCAACTTTCGCGAGTTTCTCGGCAAAAGCGGGATCGTTCTTCTCTTCTTCCGCGTAGTAACGGACGTTTTCCAGAAGGATCACATCGCCCGGCTGCATAGCGGCAACAGCCTTTTCGACCTTCTCACCAATGCAGTCATCCACAAAGGTCACCGGCTTCTTGATCAGCTCGGACAGGCGGACGGCCACCGGAGCCAAAGACATAGAGGGTTCACGTTTGCCCTTGGGACGCCCCAGGTGCGCGGCGAGAATGATCTTCGCGCCGTCTTTTATCAACAGATCGAGCGTCGGAAGAGTCGCGCGAATACGGGTATCATCGGTGATGACCATTGTCCCGTTCTTTTCTTCCAGAGGAACATTATAATCCACACGCACAAACACTTGTTTGCCGTGAGCCTTCAAATCTTTCAGCGTAAGTTTTGCCATAAATCAACTGTGCGGAGTCTTTTCTGACCCGCAGCCCGCCTCATTTTACAATCAAACCCGATAAAAAGTCAAAGACTCGTTTTCAAATCTTTGTGAAAATGAATGTTCTTGTTCCGGGATCGGCATTCGTTCGCCGCTTCCGGAAAAACCGGCTTGACCCCTCCCTGCTTCAAACCGATAATCTTTCCGTATGGGGTCAGAACATAAGGCCAAATCAGAACAAAACGCGCAAAACTCAGCAAAACTCCGCGATCTCGATATTGAAATCCGTTTTCTGGAAGGGATCCTGGAGGGCGATCCCCAGTATATCGAAGCGCTGGAAGCTATCGCCTCAGACTATACGGAAAGAGGACTTTACGCGAAAGGACTCGATGTTGATCTGCGTATCACCGCTCTGAAGCCCAAAGATCCTCTGGCTCATTATAATCTGGGCTGCAGCTATTCCCTGACGGGACAGGAGGAAAAATCCGCGGATACCTTGGAAACGGCCATTCTGCTGGGGTACAATGATTTTGATTACATGGACAATGACCCGGATCTGAATAACCTCAGAGCGCACCCCGCTTACCAGAAAATCGATTTTCTGAAAAAACTCCACAACAAAAAGCATCCATGAACGTGACCCTTCGAGGCAGGAAACAGCATTTTCGCACGGTTTCCTTTGACGCTGAACACAATCGAGTCGTCCTGATAGACCAGAAGATACTCCCCCACACCTTTTCACTGGTAGAGACCGAGGATTTCAGACAAACCGCTCTGGCCATAAAAGATATGACCGTGAGAGGGGCCGGCGCTATTGGTGCCGCGGCCGCTTACGGCTTTGCGCAGGGATGCCGCGCCTTTCGGGGAAAATCTCTGGAACGCTTTGAGGCTCACGCGCAAAAGGTTTTCGACACACTGGCCGGAGCCCGTCCGACCGCCGTGGATCCCGTCAATGCCATGAAGCAGGTGCGGAACGTCATGAGTCAGGGCGAAACGGTGAGGGAAAAGCAAGACCTGGCTTTACTGGCCGCGAATCTCTTTGCCGAGGAAGATGTGGAACACTGTCAGGCCATTGGCAGACTGGGCGCGGAACTTATCCATGACGGCATGACGATCCTGACCCACTGCAACGCCGGATGGCTTGCTTTTGTGGATGTCGGTACCGCGACCGCTCCGTTCTACGAAGCTCAGGCGCAAGGTAAAAAATTTCATGTTCTCTGCGATGAGACCCGCCCGCGCTCTCAGGGCGCGATCCTGACCGCCTGGGAACTGGCTCAGCAGGGCATTCCCCATCACATCATCCCCGATAATGCCGCCGGTCACCTGATGCAGCGGGGCAAGATCCAGATGGTCATCACCGGCGCGGATCGAGTCCTGGCCAAAACCGGCGAGGCCGCCAATAAGATCGGCACTTTTACCAAAGCCGTGCTGGCCAAGTACCACAAGATCCCCTTCTACATTGCCATTCCGCTGTCCACCATTGACTGGGAAATGAAGAGCGGCATAGATATCCCCATCGAGGAACGCGATGAAAACGAAGTCCTCTGCGCCTGGGGAAAACTCCAAAACAGCAAGAAGACTTCCGCCGGATCCGCCTGTGTCCGCGTGGCCAATCCGACCAGTCACGCGCTCAACCCCGGCTTTGATGTCACGCCTCCGGAGCTGATCACCGGTTTCATTACGCCCAAAGGCATCTTCAAACCCAAGGAACTGGCGGCCAAATTGGCCCAAAATCGCCGTTAGGGTTTCAGTTTTATCAAAAATATTCAAAATCAATATGTTCCGTAGAGACGTAAAACTCCCGTGGGATCATATAATGATAAAGACGCGCGGATCGCGCGTCTACGCCTTATTGTGGTTCTTTATGACCCGGTGGGACAATAGATGGGGAAAATAAAAAAGAAATGGCGGAGAAGGGGGGATTCGACCCCCCGGTA
>DBVN01000106.1:14146-14302 GCA_002308515.1 Verrucomicrobia bacterium UBA1263
CCTTCAGCCACTCGGCCACCTCTCCACCAGAGCTTCGGCTCAAAGTCAGGGAGCCGCACCCGTGGCGCGTATCATCTCATCTTATGCCAAAAAGGTCACGACAAGATTAACCCAAAATCGCCATTAGGGCTGGAATTTCTAATGACGGTCATTGGA
>DBVN01000042.1:0-11105 GCA_002308515.1 Verrucomicrobia bacterium UBA1263
GTCACCGGACTGAAACCGGGCGATTTCGTTCATACCTTCGGCAACCTGCACATCTATGAAAACCATCAGGATCAGGTTCGGGAACAGCTTTCGCGCGATTTCCGGCCTCTGCCCCGGATGCGTCTGAACCCGGAGATCAAAAACATCCACGATTTCCGCTATGAGGATTTCACTCTGGAGGGCTACGATCCCCACCCGGCCATCAAAGCGCCCGTGGCGGTGTAGCGCAAGATAGTGCTTTCAATATCCTGCCGTTCAAAAAGCGGCAGGATTTTTTGTTTCATAACCTCTTCTTTCTAAATCAAATGACTTTTCTGTTGACATGTGACTTTTCTGTTGATAAAAAAGACGGGTTTGGTGGATAAGGTTGATAATGAATGACAAAAATAAAATGAAAACGATTAAAAAGATTTTTTGGGTTTTGCTGGGTCTGGTACTGGTTGTCGTGCTGGCGGTATTCGGNNATTCGCGTTTTATCAATTTGAGAACTACACCGGCCGCAAAGCCTGGGATCAGTATGTCAAGGAATGCGGCGGCTGGATCGAGGGGATCGAGGCCGAAAAATTCGCCGTACCCACACAGCGCACCAAGAATTACATCTGGCTCAAGGACATTCTTCCTCCGCCGCTGGATGATGATAAAAATTTCGCGGCTTTGCCGTTTTGGGGAGTTGCGTTTGTGGAGGCGAAAACACTCTCGGATGACCAGAAGCAGCTGAAGGAAAAATGGGAACAGTTCATAAAAGATTTTGACTCCTATATCTACGCTCACTGGGACAAACCGCGCAGAGCGGGTGCCAATTTGGAAAACGGTTACGCGACTCATGAAGAAGCCGTCCGCGCTCTTGGCGAACAGCTGGCGCAGGGGGAATCCCTCTACCGGGAAATTCGGGATGGGCTGCGTCAGCGTCCTCAATGCCGCTATTCTGTCAAGGTGGCGGGACAGGAAGAGCTGGAGGTCCGTCATTTGGCATCCCTGAAAGGAATATCGAAATACGCGGCGGCTCATGCCTATTTTCAGCTGGAGCAGAAACAGAGTAAATCAGCCCTGGAAGATGTCCTCTTTATGCTGGATCTGTCCGATACACTGGCCAGAGAACCCTTCATGATCAGCCAGCTGGTGCACATCGTCCTGATCAGCCAGCCGCTGGCGGTGATCTGGGAAGGCATCGAGGCCGATGCCTGGGATGATGAAGATTTGCAAACCCTTCAAGAACGCCTGACCAAAGTGGATCTCTGGAACGATCTGCGCCTGTCGCTGATGGGCGAAAGAGCCTACGCGAACGAGCTGTTAGTCGGCGAAAAAAATAAATTTTATCATCTTCCCGAATGGAACCCTCTTTTCCCCAAAGGCTGGTATTACCGTGGTGTGCTGGAAATGAACCTCATGACAGATGCCTTCCTGGATACGATGGACAGAGAGGAACACCACTTCAAACCGGTGTTTGCGGACATCATGAAAACCTACGACTACTATCAGTTCAGCGGCCGGGCCAGGAATGCCTTGGTGATCCATGCTTTTCCTCCGCTAAAAAGTTATTTTGTGAAGATGTCCTACGCTCAGTTCACCGTTGACGCGGCTCAGATCGCCTGTGCGCTGGAGCGGTACCGCCATCAGAACGACCGCTACCCGGCCTCGCTTCAGGCATTGCGTGACCTGCTGCCGGAGGATCAGATCCCACGCGACTGGGTCACGGACAAGATCCCTCAGATCCGCCAGGCCGATACCGGCTACATCCTCTGGAGCAGCGGCTGGGATCGTGTGGATGATCAGGGCAGGAAAGCCTATGTCGAAAACGAAAAAGGGCAGAAGATCCCGGATAGAAGCCAGGGCGACTGGGTCTGGGAAATCGCCCGGTAGCTTGAGCCGATAAAATTTAGAGAACATAAAACGAACAAAGATATGACTGAAAAAAAGAATAGAATGAAGACATGGAAAAAGCTCTGTCTTTTTTCAGTAAGTATCATTTGTCTGTTGGGAGTCAGCATCGTACTTTTTTACAAGGTGACCAACTACACCGGCCGCAAAGCCTGGGAGCGGTACGTTCAGGAATGTGAAAAACAAAACCGGACAGCCGTCTCTGACACGGAGCGCCGCTATCTCTGGCTGAAAGACATTCAACTTCCACCGGTGAATGAAAGTCAGAATTTCGCCAATTATCCTCTATTCCAAACGGTTTCCCGCTTAGAGAATGAGAACGACAATAACATAGGCAACGAAGAATTAAAACCTTGGAAAGAAGTTTTAGAACCAAATGGAGTAGTAGGATATGCTGGAAAAGCAGATTTCCATAGGTCACGGCGTGCTGATTATAAGAAATTTATTACGACAGAAAGAGATCCTGAACCTTTTCCAGAAGAAAATGTTTCTCCTTATAAACAGCGCAAAAAAAGCCTGGCCAGGATGGCTGAACGTTCAAAAGAATTAAAGGAATATCTCGATACTCACACACAAGAAGAGATAGCGCAGCTTATGTTGAAAAGACTGGAACCCGGTCTGTCCGCTTATCAAGATATCCAAAACGCTTTGGAAAAATACACACAATGTTATTATCCCTTTCAATATAAAAAAGAAACATGGTTTGTTCTGTGGCCCTTACATTTGGATATATTTGAAAAAATAGCGGCTTTTGGTTATAAAAAAGCTTACGCGAATTTGGCATTGGGTCGTTCCGATGAAGCTGTGAAAGATATTTTGTTTATCATGAAGTTGGCGGATACATTATCGGGCAATCCACACATGAGATATATGGTAGTGAAAAGAGATATTTATGAAGAAGTTTTATGCGTGATTTGGGAGGGGATCGAATCGAATGTCTGGACTAAAAATGATTTGAAACAAATTCAGGAACATTTGGCCAAAACAGATCTCTATATGGATATACTGTCAGGCACTATAGGAGAAAGAGCGATTTTAAATGAGCATTTTTTAAAGGAACCGCGTTTTTTACTTTTTGAAGATCCTGATTTGTCATTCAAAGAAGATTTATTAAATGAAATTCGGGTAAATCAGTGGGGCATCAAGGATGTCCTGGATTCTTATTATGTTGCAAACAGGATCAAGAATTGTATCCCGCTAGGTTGGAATTATCGGGCGCTTCTGGAATATAACAAGGCAATAGATCGTTTGCTTTCCTTTTTTAATTTAGAAGACAAATGTCTGAATATGGATATTTTGCCAGAGACAACTAACGAATTACTAAATCCATGTCAAGAATTATTAAGTCCATTTCCCCGGAAAATAAACAAAGTTCCGCAGGCAGTAACAAAATATTTTTTGGGATTGGGTATCAGCGGGAATCGGCTATATGGGATACAGCGTGGCTGTGAGATTCAATCTTTTATCAATATGGCACAGATTTCCTGCGCATTGGAGCGTTTTTATTTGGAGAACGAAAAATATCCCGATTCACTGGATGAATTAGGTGAACTGCTGCCCAAAGAGAAATTGCCGCGAGATTGGCTTGATGGGAAACCTCCGCGAATGCGCCTGACAGATACAGGTTACATTCTTTGGTGCAGCGGCTGGAATTTTAAAGACGATGGCGGAACACGCGATACCAGGCTCATACAACATCTTTCTGAACCTCAGGGCGACTGGGTCTGGGAAATCAGCCGGTAGTTTTATTCTGCTGTGATCTCTATTTCTTATCTTTTACAAATTTGAAGTACAGAGCCGGGATCAGGTACACCGTCAGGATAGAGGAAAAGACCAGACCGCCCACCAGTGCCACGCCGCAGCTGGAACGCAGTTCCGCTCCCACGCCTGTTCCGAACGCCATGGGCATCATGCCGATCACGGCGGCGATAGAGGTCATTACGATTGGGCGGAACTTGTTCCTGGAAGCCTCCAGCATCGCCTGATGTTTCGACATCCCGTTTTGGGTGAGTGTGGCGCATTCATCCATCAGCAGGATGGCGTTGTTGACCACGATGCCGATCATCATCACACCGCCCAGCATACCGAGCATGGAGAGTGAAAGTCCGGCCAGCCAGATGGCGGTGAACATCCCCAGGAATCCCAGCGGGATCGTGAAGAGGACCAGGAACGGACGGCTCCAGGACTCCATGATGGCGGCGATCACCAGGTATGTCATGATGATGGCCAGCAGGAACACCTCACCGAAATCGGCAGCGCCTTCTTTCATCATTTCCGAGAGACCGGCGAATCTCAGCTCATAGCCCGCCGGCAGGATCGGATTCACACTGTCCTCCAGTACTCTGGATAAGTCGCCCACCACATAGCCGCTGTTGGCGTTGGCATAGAACCAGGAAGCGCGTTCCTTGTCGCGACGGATCAGGCTCACGGAGACATTGTCCCGTTTCTGTTCGGTGAGCACGTCCATATTGATCGGTTTGCCGTTCAGCATACCGGCGTTGAGTTTCTTCACGGTTTCCAGTCCGTTGGTGTTGTCCAGCTTCACCCGGATGTCAAAGGAGCGGCTGTCCACCTTATAAGTCCCGGCCTCGATCCCTTCAAAACTGCCCACGATAGTGGAGCCGAGCGGGACCGCGTCAATGCCCAGATTGCGCAGGATAGGCCGCTGCGGTGTGAAAGTGATCTGCGGTTTGCCGATACGGATGCTGGAATCAATATCGGTCGCGATGCCGCTCTTTTGCAGGGCTTCGATGCCGTGGCGGTTGTACTGTTCCAGCGCGTTCATGTCGGAGCCGCTGATATAGGCGACCATATCCACAGAGCTGTCGCCGGTGGCTTCCGGAACGGTCATGCTGTAGATCATATCGTGGAATGTATTCAGCACGTCACGGGTACTGTTCATGATCTCTTCCAGAGAGGGGCGTGTTCCTTTGGGATGCGCTACGACAGAGATCTGAGCCAAATGGACACCCTGCGAGACCTGTCCCGGCAGTGCCTTGACGTAGCCCAGAGTCGTGCCGGTTTCCTTGATGAAGGAAAGCTTGTGGAGCGCTTCCAGTATCTCCATCGCGCGGACGCGTGTTTGATCCAGATTGCTGTTGGAGGGGAATTCCAGATTGATGGAAAACTCGCTCCGGTCTGTGTCCGGGAAGAAGGACATGGAGACCCGCGGAACGATCAGAAAAGCGATCAGACCGCAGACGACACCGATGATGAGCAGAACGCTTCCCGGTGACCGTGACGTGTAGCGGATGGAACGGTTGAACAGATCACAAAGTTTGTCATATCCTTTGTCCCACAGGCGGAACATGCGGATATTCCGGGGACTGCGGTTCAGAGTTTTTTCGGTCAGCAGCAGACTGGCCAGGATCGGTGTCAGGGTAAAGCTGATGAAGAGCGACATCAGTGTCGCGATCACCATCACGCCCGCGAACGGAGCCAGGATCATCCCGACCACAGAGGTCATCAGCATCATCGGAACGAATACCACCACGTTGGTTAGCGCGCTGGCCGCCACGGCGTTGACGACACCGCCCGCGCCTTTGGCCGCGGCGTTCTTGCGGTCTTGTCCCTGTGAAAGCTGTTTGTAAATGTTTTCAATGACGACGATGGAGTTCGCCACCAGCACGCCCACAGAGGAACCGATGGACATCAGCGTCACAAGGTCGATCGTGTAGTTCATCGCCTTCATCAGCATGAAGGAGACGATGACCGAGACCGGCATGGTGATGGAGACGATGAACGTCGCGCGGATCTCATGCAGGAACAGGAACAGCAGCGCCGCCGTCAGCAGCATCCCCAGTCCGACACTGGTCCAGGCATCCGCCACAGCCGTTTCGATGAATTCGCCCGTGTCCTTGTGCCAGTGCAGTTCCATCCCGCCCGGCAGCTGATGATTCTCGTTGATCTCGTCAAAACGCTTGCGGATGCGCTTGATGGTTTCCACGGCGTTGGCCTCGCCCTTCTTAACAACCTCCATGCAGATGCCCGGCTTGTTGTTCAGATAGGCTTCCTGACGGATCTCTTTGCTGCGAAGCTCGATCGTTGCTACGTCGCCCAGATAGACGCGGCTCCCGGCATGATTGCCGATCTCCAGCTCCTTCAGGGCGTTGATGTCCCGGAATTCAGCGTCATAAGTGATGCTGTATTCCTGTTTGCCTTCCTTGACGTGTCCCGCCGGCATCTTGCGGTTGTTGGCTGAAATGCGTTTGATGATATCACCCACGGTCAGACCCGATTCAGCGAGCTTGTCCTGTGAGAGCAGCACATGCAGCTGCATCTCATTGCCGCCGTGGACGCGCACCGCCGAAACGCCCGGAATGCTGGCAAAGCGGTCGGAGAGCTTGTCGTCCACATAATCGTAAAGCTCGTCCATCGTGCGTTCGCCCGTCAGATAGAGGATGACGACCGGCAGCGCGTTGATATCGAATTTATCCAGGATGGGTGTTTCCACCTCATCGGGAAAATCCTCCATGATCATGTTGATCTTCTCGCGCACGTTATGGAGCGCCAGATTGATATCCACTCCCAGATGGAACTCCAGCGACATGGCGCAGATATTTTCCATGCAGACCGAAGTCGTATGCTTCAGACCGTCCAGGGACGCGATCGCGTCCTCGATCCGTCGGGCGACTTCCACCTCGATCTCCTCCGGTGTAGCGCCGGGATAGATGGTCGAGATCTGCACGTAGGGGATGTCGGTTTTGGGAACCAGATCGATACCGATCTTGAAGAACGAGCTGATGCCGATCACCACCATCGTGATGATCAGACAGCTCAGCGCGATTGGCCGTTTAATGGAAATTTCAGGCAGAGACATGGTATGTTTTGATACAGCGGAAAACTATTTTTCGATAACAGTCAGCGGGTCTTTTTCGTTCACAAAGTATTGACCGGACACAACGAACTCTTTATCCAGAGCCGATCCAATATTGCGGATCTCAATGAACCCGTCCGTGCTGAGTCCGGGCTCCACGTCAAAGCGCGCCGCCTGTCCCTGGTCGGAGTAATAGGCGATGTAGCGGTTGCCGCTGCGCAGCATCACCGCTTCCTCCGGCAGACCGTAGGCTTCATGCTCGTCCAGGATGATATCCACATTGCACAGCAGGCCGCTGGTGATTTTTGTCTTGGGCGGCAATTCCGCTTTGATCTCAAAAGTGCGGCTCTTTTCCTCGATGCTGGGCGAGCGGTAGGTGATGACAGCCTCGATATTCTCGCCGTTCGTGTGGATGCGGACTTTGCTTTTGCCGGGCTGGATATCTTCGTAGTGCAGACTGCTGATCAGACAGGAGAGTTCCAGCAGATCGGGATTCTCCATGCGGAGGATGGGCGTTCTGAAACCGCTGCCGGGATATTCGCCCTGTTCTTTGAATTTGTGCGTGATGACCCCGTCGAAGGGAGCGATCCCCTTGGAATCATTCAGATTTTTTTCCGCGACCATCTTCGCGGTCTTTTTCACGCTCAGCTGGGCGTTCATGTAGTTCAGCAGCTCCTGATCGCGTGTAACGGCGTGGGTGGCTTTGTGGGCGTTCACTTCCGCCTTTTCATAGTCATCATTGGAGATCACTTCCTGTTCCAGCAGAGACTTCGCGCGGTCGTAATCCGTCTGGGCTTTTTCCATTTCCTTTTTGGATATTGCCAGCTGGGCGTTCATCGCGTCCACGGATTTCTGGGCCAGATCCACTTCGCCCTGCGACATCACGAAACGGTTTTCCAGATTCTGCTTGTCTATCTGAAAAAGCAGATCGCCTTTCTTGACCGTGTCGCCTTCCTTTACGGCCAGCACTTCCAGCACACCATCCATCTTGGCTCCCAGGACGGCTTTTTCCACCGGCTGGATGAGACCCTGCACATGAATGCTGTTTTGGAAAAGCCGCTGGCTGGGTTTGGCCAGAGCAACTCCGACTTTGTATTCAGAGTGCTGATCCGCCTTTTTGCCGCATCCACTGGTCAGGATCAATGAACCAATGATGAGAGAATAAAAAAATAAAAAATGAGATCTGTTTTTCATATTAGAGGAGCCCCGCTCCAAAGAGAGCGTTTTGTGTAACTTGGTGCTGGAGCCGGTGGTAAAACGATGTGTTGATATTTTGAGTCGCCTCGCTGAAAGTCAGCGATGTCAGATTGGTCGCGAAAATGATGGGCGGACTGATGATATTCAGGAACCATCCCAGCGCGCTCAGTCTGTCCTCATTGCCTGTGATGCGCTGATACACCTGGATGAACACATCGCGAATGGGGAACAAAGTCTTTCCCATGATCTGTTCCTTCATGCTGTTCAGGGTGACCACCGCGCGCAGACTGATCACGTTGACCCACAGCGGCTGACCTTCGGACAGCAGCTGCCGGAAGAACTGATCGATCAATTCCCTCACCAGCTGCCGCTGACCGTCCTTGGTTTCAAAAAGATGACTGTTCTCCAGAGGATAGTCGGCCACACTCTGGGGACGGCTGTCCTTCATCACGTAATCTATCACCGACTGGATAAAGTTTTCCTTGCCTCCAAAGTGATAACTGATGGCATTGACCTTGACCCCGGCGCGCCGGGTGATGTCCCGCACCGACACAGCGTCAAACCCATACTGCGCGAAAAGCTCTCCTCCGGCCTGGATGAGAGCCTTCTTCGTATCTTCTGAAACTTTATAAGCGCCCATAAATTGTAACAAGTGTTACAAAAACAAAATCAATATAGAACTTGTGTTATTTTTTGTCAAGCCCTCCGTTTTTTTGCGTAAATTTTTCAATATCACTTGACCTTTCATTTTTAAAATGTTTAAGTATTTGCATTATTTGGTTGGCGTTACAGTGTTGAATATAAAAAGAAACTGAAAGGAAAGTAGAATGAAGACAAATTATGGATTTAAAACGTATGATGATACTTTTGGAAAATGGCTGCATATAGATTCCAGTCGTTTAGATGAATGTCTGAAATACATGTATGAAAATAATATCAGGCATATTGATATTAATTGTCTATCATACAAGGAAAAAGATATTAGTTTTTTAGAAGACCTGAAGGATTATCTTGAGGGTTTAAAGATAGATGCTCATGGTTATCGGTACGATGTAATCAATAAACTGCATCTTTTAAAAATACTCGCAGTTGAGGATAATAAGCAAGATGTCGTTGATTTTAGTAATTTTCCGGATTTGGAGGAATGCCGAGAATTTTATTTTAACAAAAGACTAATCAATATCGAATCTTGTAAAAAATTGAAATCTCTTAGAGCATTAAAATACAAGCCAAAGAGTGGTAATTTCTCCGAATTGCCTTTTATTCCTAGTTTGGAAGTGTTGAAGCTGCTTTATTTAACACCTACATCCTTCAAAGGTATAGAAAGGTTTACTCATTTAAAAAACATCATGCTGTATCGAGCTCATAAATTGGAATCTCTGGATGATTTGGTTTCGTTGGCAGATGTATTGGAAGAGTTTGAGTTAAATGGGAAAACAAAGATTTTTGATTATCAGGCGTTAGGAAAATTACGGGTGATCAAGCGGGTTTTTTTAAACAATGTCGGAGACATCAAAGATTTATCTTTTTTGGAAACAATGCCCAGTTTAAATCATTTTGTCTTTAGTCGTTCCAATGTAGTAGATGGAGACCTGAGCTATTGTAAAAAAGTAAATGGATGGGTTGCCTTTACGGACAAAAAACATTATTCAATGACAATGGAAGAACTTCATCCGGAGGAAGTCGCAGAACAAAGAAAACGACTCAAAGAAATGAAGGAGGAAATGATATCAAAGTATGGAGATATATTTTAAAGCGTTAAAAGACTTAAAAGATAAGGGAAATACATCTGATTGACCCGAACCGGTATTAGAAAAAATTTCTAATGACGATTTCAGGTTCAGCTAATCTTTCAAACATCCGATTGGAACAACATAAACACCGTCTTTACGGCGATAAGCATATTGTCCGGTTGCGGTCAGCACCATCAGGAAAGCAGGGGCTTTCATTTTGTCCGTATCAATCTTGTTTTGGAATGATTTTAAGGCGGAGGCTCCTTCCTCGATCAGATCATCTCCACCTAACTTTATCTCTATCAGCCCATAAGAACCATTGCGCAGATGGATGACAGCGTCGCATTCCTGACCGCTTTTATCCCGGTAGTGATAGATTTTTCCGTCCAGAGCGTCCGCAAATACACGCAGATCCCGAACACAAAGCGTCTCAAAAAATAGCCCGAAAGTCTTCAGATCAGACATCAGATCTCCCGGTCCCAGTCCCAGCGCAGCTATTCCGATAGAGGGGTCCACATAATAGCGAGTGTCAGATGTGCGGATAGATGTCCTGGAACGCAGATTCGGGTTCCAGGCAGCCATATCTTCCACAACGAAAATCTTTTTCAAAGCGTTGATATACGAAAAGACCGTATCTTCCTGCAGGGAATCGGCATCATTTGCCGCTATATCCTTATGGATGGTACTCAGAGAAGCCGGAGTTCCCTGATTCCGGGCATAAGAACACATAAGACGCCGGACCCGATCGGGATTGCGTTTAACTCCGTCCACACGTGAGATATCCGATTTGACCACAGCGTCGAAATAATCAAAAGCCTGATCCAAAGCGGCAGAATCTTTCAGAGAATAAGTCCCCGGCCAGCCGCCGCGGCATATTAGAAAAGCTATCTCATTCAGACTCAGATTGTTTTTGGAGGTGATCTCTGCGGGTGTTTCAAACAGAGACTTCAGGCTGATTTCCCCGGAGGATTCTCCGGATTCATAAAGGCTCATAGGGCGCATCATCAGCCAGCTAAAACGTCCGGTGCCGGTGTGATGGATGTTTTCTGTGGAAGCGGGAACGGCTGAACCCGTCAATATGAACTGTCCCGGACCATCCCGGTGATCTACTTCAAAACGAACTGCGTCCCAAAGTTTTGGAGCGATTTGCCATTCATCTATCAATCTGGGCGCTGTTCCTTCCAGAAGAGCTTTGGGGCTGATATCGGCCATGAGCAGATTCTGTTTTTCATTCTCCGGATCAGACATATACAGGATACTTTTGGCGGCCTGTTCAGCGGTGGTGGTTTTGCCGCACCATTTGGGGCCTTCAATAAGGACAGCACCCTTGCTTGCCAGTTTTCTTGCCAGAAGCTGATCCGCGATTCGTTTCCGATATACTTTCATTTTTTAAATATCCTTTGTTTTGTAGATATTATGGATATGACAGCGAAATCAATCCGGGGATAATTTATCATTTTTCGGCAATTTGGCCAAATATT
>DBVN01000042.1:11170-15750 GCA_002308515.1 Verrucomicrobia bacterium UBA1263
GGCCAAATATTTTTCGGCAATTTGGCATTTTTTGGATACAGCCGTATCCAAAAAACCCCGTTAGACCGCTGAAGTCTAACGGGGGATTTGAGTCAAAAACCAGCTTTTTTAAACTTTTTCCACTTTGTTTTCCCTCTTGAAAAGGTTCCTCAGCCGTTCAAAGTAGAGGAAGATCACCGGCGTGATATAGAGAGTGATCGCCTGGCTCACCAGCAGACCGCCTGTCACCGAAAGTCCCAGCGGCTGACGGGCTTCACCGCCTGCGCCGTAGCCGAACGCGATGGGCAGCGCTCCCGTGATGGCGGCCAGGGTCGTCATCATGATGGGACGGAAACGCAGGATACATCCCTGATAAATAGCATCTTCCGCGGTTTTTCCGCTCCGCTGTTCTTCCAGCGCGAAGTCGATCATCATGATGGCGTTCTTTTTCACGATGCCGACCAGCATGATCAGACCCACAAAGCCGTAAATGTTCAGATCCAGTCCGAAAAGCATCAGAGTCAGCAGTGCGCCGAACCCGGCCGCCGGCAGACCGGATAAGATCGTCAGCGGATGCACAAAGCTCTCGTAAAGGATACCCAGGATGATGTAGATCAGCAGGATACACAGGATCAGCAGCATATCCATACCTTGCATGGAGACCTGGAAGGCTTGGGCCTGACCTTGGAAACGTCCGCTCAAGCTGCTGGGCAGATTCAGCGATTCCGTGATTTTCTCGATTTCTTTGACCACCGTTCCCAGCGCGACTCCCGGAGCCAGATTGAAGCTCAGGGTCACGGCCGGCAGCTGGCCGTAGTGGCTGACGCTCATGGGACCCAGCCCGCGTTCCCAGCTGGCCACGGTGCTGAGCGGTATCATATCTCCCTGGCTGGTTCGGACATAGACAGTTTCCAGCGTTTCGGGATTGCGTTGCAGTTCCGGCAGTGTCTCCAGCATCACATAGTATTGCTGGATAGATCCATAAATCGTTGAGACCTGACGTGTTCCGTAGGCATTATAAAGAGCGTTCTCCACTTGATCGATCGTCAGTCCCAGAGTCGCGATCTTCTCGCGGTCAATGGTCACGTTCAGCTGCGGATTTTTGATCAGCAGGTCGCTGGCCACGTCTCTCACACCGGGGATGTGCTGGAATTCCTCTTGAAGGATAGGTGCCCAGTGGTAGAGATCTTCCAGGTTCACACATTGCAACGTGTACTGGTAGAGGCTCTTGCTGGCCAGACCGCCGATCCGGATGATAGGCGGATTGGAGAGATAGACCTTCACGCCCGGAATGGCGGAAAGCTGGGGGCGCAGTTCCTGGATGATCTGATCCACGTGTTTTTTGCGTTCGTTCCTGGGTTTCAGTCGGATCTGGATGCGTCCGCTGTTGCCGGAGGTATTACCGCCGCCGCCCACGCTGGAGGTAAAGTTCAGCACTTCCGGGCATTCGCTCACGATCTCGCTCAGCGCCAGGATGTGTCTCTTCATAGATTCATAAGAGATGCCCTCCATGCCTTCCACGTTGATATCCAGGGTGCTGGTATCCTCGCTGGGGAAGAAGCCCTTGGGAATGGCCATGAACAGATACGCGGTCGCTCCCAGCAGGACGAATGTCAGACAGAGCGTGATGAACTGATGCCGCAGAACCATCTTCAGTGTTGAGGAATAGAAGCGCACCAGCCATTGGAAACCGGCTTCGATCGTCCGGTAGAAGATGCCGTGTTTTTCATTCGGGCTGTAGCGGATGAACCGGCTGCACATCAGCGGGGTCAGGGTCAGTGAGACAAAGCCGGAAATGAGTACCGCCGAGATGATCGTCACCGCGAACTCATGCAGAAGCCGTCCCAGCAGTCCGCCCATGAAAAGCACCGGGATGAAGACCGCGGCCAGACTGAAAGTGATGGAAATGATCGTGAAGCCGATCTCTTTGGCTCCTTTCAAGGCGGCATCCATGCGCGAGTCGCCGTTTTCCCGGTGACGCATGATGTTTTCCAGCATGACGATAGCATCGTCCACCACAAAGCCGATGCTCAGGGTCAGCGCCATCAGGGTCAGATTGTTCAGACTGTAGCCGAAGAAATGGATCACCGCGAAGGTGCCGACGATGGACATTGGGATAGCAAGGGTGGGGATGAGCGTGGCCGAGATATTTCTCAGGAACAGGAAGATGACCATGATCACCAGCGCTACGGTCAGCTCCAGGGTAAACTGCACATCGTGAACGGATTCGCGGATGGTCTGCGAGCGGTCGAAGTAGGGATCCACATGGACGGCTGGTGGCACTTGATCCTGCAGAGCCGGCAGGGCGGCGCGCACGGCATCCACCAGCTGCACCGTATTGACACCGGGCTGGCGGAAAACGGCTAATACAATGGAGCGGTGATGGTTGTACCAGCTGGCGGTCTTATCGTTCTCCACACTGTCCAGCACGCGTCCCAGCTGTTCCAGCCGGATCGGGTTTCCATTTTCATAAGCGACGATCAGGGGACGGTAGTTTTCGGCTTTATTCAGTTGACCTTCCGCCTCGATGGTGTAGGAAATGTCGTTCCCTTGCAGGATGCCGTTGGGCAGGTTGACGTTGCCGGTATCGATCGCGCTGCTGATCTCTGCCACGCTGATCCCTTTGGCGGCCACCGCGTCCGGATCCAGCTGCACGCGCACCGCGTACCGCTGACCTCCCCAGACTCCGACCTGAGCCACGCCGTTGATCATACTCAGACTGCGCCCGATGATGCTTTCCGCGTACTCGTTGACTTCGTACATGGGCAGTGTGTCGGAATAGACACCGATGAAAAGCACGGGCCAGTCGGCCGGGTTTTGTTTGTTGTAGGAAGGTGGAGTGGTCATGTCCTTGGGCAGACGGCGCTGCACCCGGCTGATGGCCGACTGCACATCCTGCGCCGCGCTGTCGATGTCACGGTCCAGACTGAACTGGATGGTGATGCGTGTGGAACCCTGCGAGCTGACCGAGTTGATGGAGTCCACGCCGTCAATGGCGGAGAATTGTTTTTCCAGCGGAGTCGCGACGGTGGCGGCCATGGTTTCCGGGCTGGCTCCGGTCAGGTTCGCGTTGACGCTGATGGTGGGATAATCCACCGTAGGCATATCACTGACTGGCAGCTGCTTATAGGCCAGCGCGCCGAAAAGCAGGATCGTGGCCATCAGCAGCGTTGTCATCACAGGCCGGCGGATACAAAGAACAGGTAAGGACATGGAAACGGGTAAAAAGGGTTAAAAGTAAATGATCAAAAGCCGGTTATCATTGTTTCACGGTTTGCTGTACGGCTTCATCCAGACTGTGATACGCTTTGACGGTGGACTTCTCGTTCAGGCGCAGGTGTCCGTCCGTGACGATCGTTTCCCCGGCGGCGAGACCATCCTTGATAAGTGATTCCTCTCCACGCTGTTCGCCTACGGTTATGTCTCGTATTTCCACGGTGTTGTCAGCTTTGACCACATAAACGAACTGCTCGCCGTCCTGTTTGTTCTGGATGGCGATGCTGGGGATCACGATAGCATCCTTGTACTGCTCCAGATCCATGACGATCTTGACGAACTGTCCGGGCCAGAGTGTCTGATCCGTGTTCTCGAACCGCGCGCTCAGGGCGACCATGCCGGTGGCGCGGTCCACATGGTTGTCCATGAAATCGAGTTTGCCCTCGGCGATGAAAGTGTCTGTCGCTCCGTCATAGACCTTGACTGTTGACTGAGGCTGATCCAGGATCCGGCGCAGCTGTGGCATGAACCTTTCCGCCAGCGAGAAGTTGACACCGATGGGGCTTATCTCGTTGATGGTCACCAGTGTATCCGATCCGGCTGAGACTACATTGCCCAGATCCGTCTGGATAGCGCCGGTGCGTCCGGTGATGGGCGCGGTCACGTCTGTGAACTCCAGCGTCAACTCGATGTCTTTCAGGGATGCTTCGCCGGAGGCAACCGTTGCCTTCGCGGACAGCAGCGCGGTGGTAGCGCTGTCCATCTCCTCGGTGGAGATCAGTTTTTTATCGAATAATCCTTTGGCGCGCTCATAGTTATTTAAGGCGTTCGTCAGCTTGGCTTCGGCCTGGGCTAGGGTCGCTTTGGCCTGAGCCAGATTGGCTTCCGTTTTGCGCGGGTCTATCTTGAAGAGCAGATCGCCCTTCTTTACTTCCTGACCTTCCTTGAACGGGATCTCGATGATATGACCTGAAACCCTCGGTTTCACCTCTACCCGGTTATAGGACGAGACATGGCCGAAGGCGGAAATCTCCACGTCGAATTCTTTTTGTTCCGCCTGAGCAACGACAACAGGTACGGCAGCAGGTGCTTTTAAGACTTCTGAGGGAGTATCTGATTTCTTAGAACATCCGGTCCCAAAAAACAAAACACCATTCAACAGCACCGCCGCTGTGAACAATACATTCAATTTATTCATTATTAAAGAATTTAGGGAGATTTTAAAAGACTCCCCAAATTTTGACGTAAAAACCGGGTGATTTATTCAAGTTGTTTTCCATCTAATTATTTATGAACCACGGATGGACACGGATATTGATACCGGGGAACAAATCATGTAAACAAAATCCCGCAGGGATTCATTCTGAAACCCCGTCAGGGGTGAT
>DBVN01000080.1:0-7158 GCA_002308515.1 Verrucomicrobia bacterium UBA1263
CCCCGTATGGGGTTGCGTATGAAATATAAATGGTTATCCATTTACGCAACCCCTAACGGGGTTGAAAATATATGTTTTCCTCTACCCCGGGTAGAATGCTGCGCATTCAACCCGGGGCTATGTGACAAAACCCCGAAACGGGGTTTTTGATTTGGTTCGCTTCGCTCAAATAGAAACGCGAAAAAAATCCCCGGCGGGGTGACTGTCGGGGGTTTTGTTTAGTTTAAAAACTGATTCTGGTTATTGTGCAGAAACTAATACTACGTCCGAATGACTTTCCTCCTGTTTCTGTTCTTTTGATCTACGATTTTCTAGTATGACACATACTAAGAACAGTACAGTATGAAAAACTATCAGTGTAGAACTAATTTTTAATGTTAAGTCATGCAACGTCCCTGGTGGAATTCTCCACGAAAAAAATAAATATGGAAGAATAGGTAAGAGAAAGTCAAAAATGCTAAGGGGCCTCTTCCCTAAAGATTTTCCTTTTAATAAATACCAAAATTTAATCCCTAATCCTAAAAGCTTACCTTTGTCTGTAAACATCCAGAACATAAAAAAGACACTATAAAAAATGACAATAGCAGATGTCTCAAAAACAGGATAATCTATAATTTCAAAAGAAAATCTGTCACTATCCCCATAAGCTGTTAAGTTTATTGCATATTCATAATAATCCGGTATTTGTATAATTATGGAAGAAATCCATTCAAAAAATGTATGTAACCAGTTCATATCCATAATGATATCTTTCTTTTATTTTAATATCTTCTTCTGAGTTACTTATAAAGGAAAACCTTACCGGTTCACCTAAACAACAACTACATCTAATCTTTTTCAATGTAAAGTGTCAAGTGTTTTTGAAAATATTTTTGAGTGATGAATTGAATAAGAAATAATGTAAAACCTTCAGTTATGGATATTTTAAGAAATATTCCTTATAATCGTTTTGCCCCATAATGGGGATTATAACAATGAGAATAACTAAGACGTTAATTGCCGAGGCTGTTAGTGCGTTGAATGACGGTTTCACGCACTGCGAAATTGTCCAAACGCATAAATTCAGAGCGACCACCCTGGCGGTTCTCTCTATCAAATACTTGCTCACCATTCCTATTGGTACAAGTCTTGATTACAAAGGGAAACTCCGCTGGGTCAAGATAAACTCTGAATACATAACTCGTTAGGCAATTTTCACACCTTGCCAGTGGGAAGGTTAAACTGGCTCTAAAAATATTTGACGAAAACAGATTTTCCATGTATGTTTTTCGTCAGTGAAGTTTTAGTGATTTCACATTGTTATAATAAAGGGGGCATCGAGTGATGCCCTTTTTTTATACCCCGTCACCTCATCAGAGCCTTCAGAATGGATACGTGCGGATCGCTTATTTCTGCATAAAATCTTGTTATTAAAAAAGCTATCTGTGTGTATCTGTGTTCATCCGTGGTTCCTTATAACCCCCCGTCAAACCGGGAAAGTATCTTCGCTTTGTTGATGTCGTCGCCAATGAAGACCAGCTCCGTTTTCGGGTCAGCTCCTTCTTCCCCGCCTTTGACGGCAAAGAGCCCGTCCGCCATGTCGAAGCGCGTCCACTCGCCGTCGATCTTCAGCGTTCCCTTGGCACGGCAGACCGCGCCCATTTCTCCGTTGAGCAGATCCTGAAGCAGGATCACCAGCTGGGCCGGGTTTTTCAGGGTCACGTTTTTCAGCGTAAAAGAGTGCAGATGCGGAGAATGGACTCCATGTTCCGACGGGATCGTTTTCAGCCGGGCTTCCCCTTCGCTCAGCAGCAGATCGTGCCACCAGTCATCATCCATCCGGTCATAAGGTTTGTCCACGATCTCTGCCGCGGGATTCAGTTCCCGGATCCGGCGGCAGACCTCACGGATCACCGCCTCATCCTCATTCTCGATCTTGGACAGCACGACCGTCCCGGCGTTCCGTATCTGATCCAGATAGATCCCGCCGTACTGATTCAGATTCGCGTGGAATCCCCTCGGCGGCACGATCACAACCGGACGGAGCAGGGAGATTTTTTCGTAGCTGATCTTACCGATATTCTCCAGCAGACTGCGCAGCCGGGCCGCGCCCGTCGGCTCAACGACCAGATACTCCGGATCCAGTGTGGAAGAGATGGTCAGCACCGAAGCTGAAAAATTCTCCTTCATCGTACAGCAGACACAGCCCTCCAGCATTTCCCAGACGTTGACATTCTTTTCGGCGGAAATTTCGCGGCTATCCAGACTGGTCTGGCCGTATTCATTCTCCAGCACGACCAGTTCCCGTCCGGTGCGGCGGATCAGCTGACGGATGAAGGTGGTCTTGCCCGCGCCCAGGAATCCGGAAACGATGAGTATTTTCATTTGCTTTGGCTCACAAAAAAAGGTTCCGGGCAGTTCAGAGCCGCCCGAAACCTGGATAAATTTCTTACAGGCTAAACAAGCTTCACGACCGGTTTGATCAGGTCCGCCGGTTTGTCCTTCATCAGCTGCAGAGCTTCGGGGATATGCTCCCAGCCTTCAAAGACGTGTGTGCTGAGCGGGCTCACGTCCAGACGACCGCTGGAAACCAGAGAACCCAGCTTCTCCATGCGCAGACGACCGCCCGGCATCAGACCGCCGTTGATCATCTTGTGGCCCATGCCAACACCCCATTCCACGCGCGGGATATTGATATAATCGCCGCTGCCCAAATAGTTCACGCTGCCGATCTTGCCGCCCGGTTTGAGAGATTTGACCGCGGATTCAAACGTCGCCACGGTACCGCCGGCGATGACGACCTTGTCCACGCCCTTGCCGTTGGTCATGGCCATCACCTGATCTTCGATCTTGCCCTGTTTGTAGCTGATGAAATCGGTCGCGCCGTATTTCTTAGCCGCCGCGACACAGACCGGACGGGTGCCCACCGCAATGATACGGGAAGCGCCGCGCAGATTCGCTCCAGCCACGGACATCAAACCCACCGGGCCGATGCCGATCACCAAGACCGTATCACCAAACTGAACGTCCGCCAGCTCCACACCGTGGAAACCGGTAGGAACCATATCCGAGAGCATACATGCGTCCACATAGTTGATATTGGGCGGCAGCAGCGCCAGATTGCCGTCCGCGTCGTTCACATGGAAGAACTCGGAGAAGACACCATCCTTGAAATTGGAGAACTTCCATCCGGCCAGCATACCACCGGAGTGCATGGAATAACCCGCCTGAGCTTCCAGAGAGTTCCAGTCAGGTGTGATCGCAGGAACCAGCACCTTGTCGCCGGGTTTGAAATCCTTGACCATCGAACCGACCTGAACGACCTCGGCGCAGCCTTCATGACCCAGCACCATATTATGGCGGTCACCGACAGCACCTTCCCAAACCGTATGCACATCAGAAGTGCAAATCGCGATAGCCAGAGGCTTGCAGATTGCGTCCATAGGTCCGCACGCGGGAACCTCTTTCTCGATCCAGCCGACTTCGCCGATCTTCAACATTGCAAAACATTTCATAATCTACCTTTGTTTTTTGAAAATATAAATTTTCAACAGTTGGTGGGAATTTAACACTTTCCAATAAAAAGTCAAATAATATCTTATTATAATAAAATCTAATATAAAACCTTAAAAAAACGAATGAAATAAAACAGATTGAAACAAATCTAGTGCTTTGAATACTTAGGACTCAGATCGCGGAGGCGCTCATTCCACACACGGTAAAGCTCCACCGTGGCCCGCACATCGCGCATACAGTACTCGGCGATCTCGCGGTAGCGTCCCTCCTCCATCATCCGGGGAACATCGTGGCCGGTCACGCCCTGAGCCTTGGGAGAAACCATCCCGAAAACCTTGCAGTAGAAATCCAGATTGAAAGTGCGGGCCGCGCCGGTGCGTCCGCTGACATTGTAGAAGGTCAGCTGATCCAGCAGGTCGCAGTGAGGCGATTCCTGATATCGGTAGCCCAGCCAGTCCTTGCGGCTGATCGGCACATTCAGCGCCGCCGAACGCAAATACAGGAACGGCACATCAAACGAGCGCCCGTTGAAAGTCACCACCGTGTCGAACTTGGCGGCGGCCTCCCAGAAACTGGCCAGCAGCTCCGCCTCGTCCGGGCAGGGAATGAACTCCACATCACTGCCGGGAGGTGTCTCCTCGAAATCGTCCGCCAGATAAAGCGACTTGCCGCGCAGTGTGTGCGGATTCATCATCCCGATGCTGACTACCTGACCCGTCAGCGCCCAAAGGCTGAATAGATTGGATATCTCGGCGCGCTTCCGCTCCCTGGAGACTTCGTCCGGCTGCGACTCCGCCTCTCGGAAAAGATATTCCCGCTGAACCTCGTCAAAATTCTCCACAGGCTGAGCGGTCGTCTCGATATCGAACACCATCGTTGACATAAGCAAACCCCGGTCTCAGATCAATAGGTGATCCCGTCCCCGATCTTCTGGATCAGTTTCGGCTCTTCGATCACGGTCACGACACCTTCGGGAGTCAGCAGGACTTTCTTCTCGAAAAAGCCCTCTACCTGAATGATAGAGTAAATGATCAGGGTGGCCTCGAATCCCCGCGCGGTCTGGATGGCACTGCTCAGACGGGGCGGTGTCCTTTTGGCCTTTTTCAGAGCTTTCTCATTGCCTTTGGTCGCCACACAGACGACCGGACTGACAAAGAGATTCTCATACGCGGCCAGATAGTTCAGCGCCTCCTCCGTATTGCGGATGCCGCCGAACAGCGTGGCGTAGTTCTTGGGAGTGATCAGGTAATAATCCCCGTCCTTTTTGGTCAAATAAAACGGTCCCAGACCCGCCATATCCAGAGGAAGGTTCCCGCGTTCATCATCCTTCAGGGAGACCTGGAAGAAACCGTCTGTCTTGACTCTGGGGATCAAATTGCTGAATTTATGCTTCTTGATCTCGTACTTCTTCTTCAGCGAGATGACTGTTCCCTCATTGGGGATCTCATCCATGTCATCGCTCACCTCCAGCAGCAGCAGATTGAGCATGTACGGGCTGGTCTCATGATCTTTGGGCACTTTGGCCTCCAGTTTGACCGCGGAATCCTCCAGCTGGGTCTTTTTCGCGGAAGCGGCATAGCCCATACCGCAATATCCCATCGCGATACACACCGTTAAAATATAAAATAACTTTCTCATGATGAACATCCCTCTATAAAAAGAACGAGAGACGCAATCGCTTGCGTCTCTTTGCGAATCAAACCTTAAAGTGAGGCTTCTTCGATCGCGTCCGTGATGACCTTTTCGCTCTTCAGCCCCATCATCTGTTTCACCACGACACCATTCTTGAAAATGAACATCGCGGGGATGCTGGTCACCTGGAACTTCGCCGCCAGGTCGGGATTATCATCCACATTTACCTTGGCGATAGTAGCTTTCGCCCCGACGGCGGCGGCCACTTTGACCAGGACCGGACCCAGCATCTTGCAGGGACCGCACCACGGAGCCCAGAAATCCACCAGAACGACACCCTGAGCGGAGGTAACACTGTCGAAATTCGCGCTCGTTAATTCTACAATACCTTCTGCCATAAAATGTTACTTTCTATTTACTGTTATTGACAGCCGGCGGACAAACGCCGGACACTTGTCCTAAGCTACTGCTTGCCGCCAGCTTTTTCAACTCTTTTAGGCTATTTTTTCAAATAATTATCAATAGCCGCCGCCGCGCGTTTGCCGTCGCCCATCGCCAGGATGACCGTGGCCGCTCCGCGCACGATATCGCCGCCGGCGAACACACCGGGGATGCTGGTCATGCCGTTCTCATCCACAATGATATTGCCCTTGGGATTGAGCTTCATTTCCGGGCAGGTCGCTGTCAGCAGCGGATTGGCGCGGGTACCGATGGCCACCACGATCACGTCGCAGTCAATGACATACTCCGAACCCGCTACCGGCACAGGACGACGACGGCCGGAAGCGTCCGGCTCGCCCAGTTCCATCTTCTGGCACTTGAGGCCGCGCACCCAGTTGTTCTCATCGCCCACGACTTCCAGCGGAGCCGTCAGCATTTCAAAACGGATCCCTTCCGCCTCGGCGTGATGGACTTCCTCCACACGGGCCGGCATTTCCGCCTTGCCGCGGCGATAGATGATGATCGCTTCTTCCGCGCCCAGACGTTTGGCCGTGCGCACCGCGTCCATAGCGACATTGCCGCCGCCCACGACACACACACGCTTGCCCCTGATGATCGGGGTGTCGCATTCCGGGAACTTGTACGCGCCCATCAGGTTCACACGGGTCAGATATTCATTGGCCGAATAAACGCCCTTCAGGCTCTCGCCCGGCACGTTCATAAAGACCGGCAGTCCGGCGCCGTTGGAAATAAAGACCGCGTCAAACTTCTGGCGCAGTTCGTCCAGCGTCCAGGTACGCCCCACGATGGAGTCCGTCTCGATCCTGACACCGGCACGGGTCAGGCGATCGACCTCCGCCTGCACGATCTTCTTGGGCAGACGGAATTCCGGGATGCCGTACACCAGCACGCCGCCGGCTTTCTGCAAAGCCTCGAACACGGTCACGTCGTAGCCTTTGCGGGCCAGCTCGCCCGCGGCTGTCAATCCGGCGGGACCACCGCCCACCACGGCGACACTCTTGCCGGTGGCCGGGGCTTTTTCCATATCCTTCTTCAGGTTCTCGCGGGACCAGTCCGCCACAAAGCGTTCCAGATAACCGATCGCGACCGGTTTGCCCTTCTTGTCGCGGATGCAGTGACATTCGCACTGGGTCTCCTGCGGGCAGACACGGCCGCANNATCCAGCGCCAGCGATTCCGCCGCCGCCGCGAAATCCCCTTCCATCACATGACCGATGAAACGGGGGATATTGACACTGACCGGGCAGCCTTCCATGCAGGAGGGCTTTTTGCATTCCAGACAGCGCTGGGACTCTCTCAGAGCGGTTTCCAGAGCCAGTCCCTTATTGACTTCATTAAAATTCCTGGCACGTTCCAGCGGATCCTGTTCGACCATGACGCAGCGTTCGATAGCCATGCGATCCTTTACAGCCGGTTTTGTTATGCTCATATTATAAAATCTCCTTCGACAAATGGGTTATTGGTTGCACTGACATTTGTGCTGGAACAGTTCCAGCGCGTTCTTTTCTTCGGGTTTATACATTCCCAGACGATCCCACAGGTTGTCAAAATCCACCTGATGACCGTCAAA
>DBVN01000080.1:7187-10565 GCA_002308515.1 Verrucomicrobia bacterium UBA1263
CCGCACATACCGGTCCCGTCCACCATGATCGGGTTCAGGGATACGACCGTATGGACTCCATACGGCTTGGTCAGATTGGCCATGGCGCGCATCATCGGCACCGGGCCTACCGCGTAAACCACATTGACGCCGCCGGCTTCCAGCTGTTCCTTAACGGCATCTGTCACAAAACCTTTTCTTCCATAGCTGCCGTCATCGGTGCAGACGACCACCTGTCCGTAGCGTTTCAGCTCCGCCTCGAAGAAGACCCACGGCTTGGAGCGGCCGCCAATGACAGAAACCACGTTGACTCCCTTGGCATGAAGCGCCTGCGCGATCGGATGCACCACACCGGTCCCGACACCGCCGCCCACGCAGACAGCCTTGGCGCCGGCTTCGGCCAGCTCAGTCGGTCTGCCCAGCGGGCCAGAAATATCCCGGATGAACTCACCGGGTTTCAGCTCCACCAACTGACGTGTGGACTTGCCAATGGCCTGGATCACCAGCGTGATCCATCCTTCAGTGGGACTGGCATCCGCCACCGTCAGCGGGATGCGTTCGCTGTTCTCATCTCTGCATACGATGACAAACTGTCCCGCGCGGCGTACCTGCGCGATGCGGGGCGCCATTACGTCCAAACGCCACACATTGGGACTCAACTGTGTATTTGCTATGACTTTAAACATTATAATCGCTTAAATTTTTTCTGAGGGGGAATGTGTCCCCCGGCACTGTTTTAAGACAGGCTTTTCCCAAAGACAATCAAAAAGATAGATTATCCCGGAGAAGAGGCTATTTTTTTACAAGCTCCTCGGCGGTCGTCACACGCCGCTGGATCCGTTCCATCACCGCGCGGCCGCGGTTGATGGCGTTTTTCTTGGTCTGGGTCCTGAATCGTTTCAGCACGACCGTGACCGCTCCCATCGGCTCGCCGTTCTGATCCAGCAGCGGCATGGAGATCGTCCAGGATTTGCGGGTCTCTCCCGTATATAAAGCGTTGTCGCGGATACATCCTTTAGCGCCTTCGGTGATCGGTTTGCCGATGTCCTCCGGATTCTTGGCAGCCACCACGACATATTCCTCACTGCCCTCCGGCTTGGCATACAGCTTCAGATCCTCCAGCTTGTCAAAGCGTTTCAGGGCTTCGCGCACAGCCACTTCAGCCATCATCTCGCGCGGGGTGAAATCAATGTGGATATCCCGGAAATAGCTGACCGAGTCCGACTTTGTCCACAGAGCGATAAGACCTTTGTTATAAGAAAGATCGGTCAGTTCCGGAATGATGATGGTCTCGTCCAGCGAGCAGCGGATCTTATTGCCGCGGCACTCCACCTTCAGATCGTGCCATTCATTGGATGAGATCGTGGCCGAAACACCGATCGAAGGCATACGCACTCCGTCCACATATTTGAAAAAGCGGAACGTATCCCCTTTGGCGCTGGCGCGGACGACATAGTAATTCTTTTCGTCCTGAATACGGAAGGCCAGACCGGCCATCTGCTCCATCTCCCCATCCACCATTTTGATCTTCAGGGTAGCGGTGAAATCGCCAAAGACTTCATTCTCATAGACAAGCATGGGAAAGCACTCATCCGCCTTGGCCCCTGCCGTCTGCGCGATGACCGGCTGCTTGCTGTTGGACTTGGCATCCGGGGTCACCGCCGGGAAGAACGTGGGCGCGTCATCCATGACGACTTTCCATCCGCCCGGTTTGCCGGCTTCCTTCCCGGCCGCCTTTTCCACGAATCCCTCCGGCAGCGTGTAAGCGTTTGTCAGAGAGGAATTTGAGAAGTTCACTTGGAACTCTGCCGCTTCCGCCGTGCTGACCGCGGCCAGCAGACAACCCAATAAAACGGTGAAAAATCTTGTCATCTTGAATGTCGCGTTCTCGTAAAAAACTTATTTCACTTCGATCTTGCGGTAAACCTCCGCGCTGCTCTTGGGGAAGTTCGGGAAATCCAGCCCCTGCGGCTCGCGCTCTATGTGCTTATACAGCTCGGTCGTCTTATTCTGAGTCATACCGCCCGTCTGCAAAAAGAACCGCTGATCCTTCACTCCGGCATCTATATTCACCACCGGGTTGTTATCCGCGGTGAACTGCGCCTTGGTCAGACTGTACCAGTGACCGTCCTTGTCCATGACCCAGCCGTTGCCGTAATTGGCGCGGCGTATCAGCTTGGCCGAAGTCCCGTTGCGCAGAAAATCCTCGATGAAGGAATAAAACCCGTTCATATACTTGCCGCCGGTGATCGTGGAGAAGGTCACCAGCTTTTTCCAAGCCTTGTCCTCCGGCTTATAGAACCAGCCGGTGTACTCCGTGCGCTTGCCATTGACGATAGCGCTGACACAAAAACGGTAGGTTTCCCCCACTTTCCAGTCATAATCCAGGAAAGACTGTCCGCCGGTGCCTTCATTGCCGAAACGCGCCACACGCACATCATCGGCCTTATAGAGCAGCTTCACCCGCTGTTCCTCTTTCACCGAATCGGGATCATCCTGCTGACCCGGATCCCACACGCTGAACAGGATCACCTTCTTGCCGTCGTACAGTTCCTGGATGCCGAAGTAGCCCATATTGAACCCGTTGACCATGAAATAGGTGCCCGGCTCGGATTTCTCCACCGTCACCTCATTATAGAACGCGATCGAATCCGGCGCGGGATAGAACAAATGCACACTGCGGCAGGCTTTGATCTCCGGCTTCTCGTCCGCCTGGACGACCGCCGCGGCATACAGNNTGCCCGCCACTATCGAAAATACTTTTTTCATCATAATACTATCAAATCAAATAACTAAAATTTTTGCGCCAGCTTTTCCAGCGTGGAGGTCGTGGACAGACCCGGCACGCCCGGCGGCAGTACAATGCGGATCCCGGCGCTTTCCATAAAACGGCGTTCCTCCTGCACGATCGTCTCCAGAGTATAATCCCCGCCTTTGACGTACACATCCGGCATCACTTCCTTCAGAAAACCCATCGCTCCGATCCCCTCAAAAATACAGACCGCGTCCACCGCCGCCAGCGCCGCCAGCACCCGCGCCCGGTTCTCCTGAGTATTCACGGGACGGCCCGGCCCCTTGATGGCCCGGACAGAAGCGTCGCTGTCCACGCCCACCAGAAGCAGATCGGCTTCCTTTCGGGCGTTCTCCAGATAGACGACATGACCCGCGTGCAGGATATCGAAACAGCCGTTCGTCACGGCCAGCTTCAGTCCGCGCTCGCGAACTCCTTCACGCCAAGCCTTTAATCTCGACCAAGGGATGATTTTTTCCGCGCTCCCCACAGACCCGATTTTACCCTTTACCCTCTCCCTTTGCAAGATTTCTGGAAACCCGGAACGGGGTCATTGAAAAGAACCACAGAGAGACACAGATTAACACAGATAATTATTTGTTATTGAA
>DBVN01000105.1 GCA_002308515.1 Verrucomicrobia bacterium UBA1263
TTTCTAATGATGATTTTGGGATAAATTATTCAATAACAAAGTGTTATATATATACACGCGACCCACGCGTCTCCGAGACGACCGAATTGGCTGTCTCTATAAAACATATTGATTTTGAATAATTTATCTGTATTTAACGCAGTTCTAAAAAATATCGTGTTTTGCTTGCATTATCGTAAAAATGGTGCTATCTTTTTATGAAAAGCCACGTTGTATGGCCTGTTGACTATGAAATTATTCACTAAAAACATTTTGACCTCGATATGTCTGGCGCTGGCGGCTGCTTCCGTTCAGGCGGCAGAACCGACCATCAGCTGTAAGACAGATGGAGATAATCTGATAGTGACCTACACCGGAACACTTTATCAGAGCAGTGACGCTGTAAACTGGACGGAAGTCGCATCCGCCTCCAGCCCTTACTCGATTACGCTGAAGGATAAAAAGCTCTTCTTCTGTGCTAAAGGAGAGACCTTTGAAGACATGACGATCCCGTTGTCAGATACGGTGGATTTAGACATCATCTGGATCGAGCCGGGCACCTTCATCATGGGCAGTCCGGAAGATGAGCTGGGCAGACAGAGCAATGAAACCCAGCACCAGGTGACTCTGAGCAAAGGCTATTGGCTGGGTAAATATGAAGTGACCCAGGCGCAGTATGAAGCCGTTATGGGGACGAATCCCTCCAGTGAGGAGCTCATTGGAGCCGATATGCCGGTGAATGAGGTGGAATGGGATGACGCGAAGGAGTTTTGTCAGAAGCTGACAGAGATGGTGAAAGCAACGGGAAAGCTGCCGGAAGGCTATGAATATGCTTTGCCGACCGAAGCTCAATGGGAATACGCCTGCCGGGCCGGAACGACCACCGCTTTCAATAATGGAACCAATATCTCTTCAGAAGAACAGCTATGGTGGGGGCAGCCCTGTCCCAACCTGGATGAAGTGGGGTGGTATGGCGGAGACAGTGATTATGCGCTCCATCCTGTGGGGCAGAAGAAACCGAACGCCTGGGGACTGTATGATATGCACGGGAATGTGTTTGAATGGTGTTCCGACTGGTATGGAGATTATCCGACTTCAGCGGTGACCGATCCCGTTGGAGCTGACACAGGCTCAGACCGTGTCTATCGCGGAGGTGCCTGGGGCGATACCGCGGGCTACTGCCGTTCGGCAAACCGGCGTTACGATATACCCAGCAATTCCTATTATCTCTCCCGTGGCTTTCGCGTGGCGTTGGCACCGGTTCCGGTTGTGAGTAAGGATATGACCATCCCGTTGTCGGGCGGCGTGGATCTGGACATGATCTGGATCGAACCGGGCACGTTCATAATGGGCAGTCCTAAAGATGAACTGGGCAGAAACAGTAACGAAACACAGCATGAAGTGACTCTGACCCAGGGTTATTGGCTGGGTAAGTATGAAGTCACCCAGGCACAGTATGAAGCCGTGACGGGCAGCAATCCTTCTGAATTCATTGGAGCCGATCTGCCGGTGGAAGATGTGTCCTGGTACGAGGCAAGGGCGTTTTGCGTGAAACTGACCGAGATCGAGAAAGCGGCGGGCCGACTGCCGGAAGGGTATGAATATACTCTGCCGACTGAAGCGCAATGGGAATATGCCTGTCGTGCCGGGACGACCACAGCCCTGAACAGTGGAAAAAATCTGTTAGATAAAAATGAATGCCCTGAAATGGATGAAGTGGGTTGGTATAAATACAACAGTGGCGACAAAACACATTCGGTAGGGCAGAAACTGCCGAATGCCTGGGGACTTTATAACATGCACGGGAGTGTGGAGGAATGGTGTCAGGATTGGGCCAAAGATTATCCGGCGGGCGACGCGACCGATCCCACGGGACCAGAAACTGGTACGTACCGCATCGTGCGCGGCGGTGGCTGGAACGAGGATGCGCGCTACTGCCGTTCAGCAAGCCGGGATATTAGTGAACCGGACTCGTTCTGGCCCAATACCGGTTTCCGCGTGGCGCTGACGCAGAACGTTATTGAGCGACAACCCTTGACCATCACGATCAATGACACCAAAGTATTTGACGGAACACCGCTGGTTTCCGATTACACCGTGGCGACAGTGGAGGGTTTGCTGTCGGGTGACAAACTGATCTCTGGTGTTGTGACAACGAAGAGTGCCGATGCGGACAGCTACAGCTATATTGCAGGTACCTCCGAGATCACGACTCCGTTCGCGACCGCTTATGGTATTGCTAACTACACTGTGACTTATGTCATTACTCAAAATATCTTTCCTGGGGCTCTGGTCATCACGATCAAAGACACCAAGTTGTATGACGGAACTCCGTTGGTTTCCAGCTACACCAAAGCGACAGCCACAGGTCTGATGCCGGGTGACAAACTGACAGCCGGTGCAGCGACAAGCGCCAAGGCCGAAGTGGGCAGTTACCTCTATCCGGGGACCTCTACGATCACGACTCCGTTCGCAACCGCTTATGGTATCGGCAACTACACTGTGATATATACCATTACTCAAAATATCATTCAATCGGATCATAGTAACAAGACGATCCCGCTGGCGGAGGATGTGAACTTAGATATGATCTGGATCGAACCCGGCACCTTTATCATGGGCAGTCCGGAAGACGAACTGGGCAGAGATGATGATGAAAAACAGCATCAGGTGACTCTGACCCGGGGCTACTGGCTAGGCAAGTATGAAGTGACTCAGGCACAATTTGAAGCGGTCATGGGAAAGAATCCTTCTTCTTTCAAAGGAGCTGATCTGCCGGTGGAGAATGTCTCCTATGTTTACGCATTGGCTTTCTGCAAGGAGCTGACAGAAATCGAAAAGGCCGCAGGCCGACTGCCGGAGGGGTATGAATACACACTGCCCACGGAAGCACAGTGGGAATACGCCTGCCGTGCCGGGACGACCACAGCCCTGAACAGCGGGAAGAATTTGTCAGATACGGAACAATGTCCCGAAATAGATGAAGTGGGCTGGTATTTGTACAACAGCGGTGAAAAAACTCATCCCGTGGGACAGAAGAAACCGAATGCCTGGGGATTGTATGACATGCACGGGAATGTATATGAATGGTGTCTGGACGGGTATGGAGATTATCCGAAATCATCCGTAACAGATCCCATTGGTTTCTTCAGTATGGACTTGAACATCGTTATGCGCGGCGGCTGCATGCTCAACTTCGCGCAGCGCTGTCGTTCGGCGTACAGGGACCACAACATCCTGTACTACAGCTACTTCAATCTCGGGTTCCGTGTAGCCCTGGTTTCGGTCAAATAGAGGCTTTTTGAGCTGAAAACAAAGATTCCCGACGGTTTTTATCCCGCCGGGGATTTTTTTAGAACCACAGATCAACACAGTTGAACGCAGATAATATATTGTTATTGAATAATTTATCTGGTTCATCTGTGTTCATCGGTGGTTCATTTTCATTTTCTTATTGCTATCGGTGGGGAAAAGGAGTATTCTATTTTTAGTTATGCTACTAGCAAACATTAGTAGCTCTTCTGAATAACTGTTTCTTTAAGAATGAGACCCTGGTTTCGTCCGGCAATGGTGGTCACTCCTTTGGTCGCAGGAGCGTTTTTTCCCGCAGCGCATAGCCTTCAGTGGTTTATCCGCTACGGACTTATCTTTATGATCTTTATGGCCTGCCTGAAGATCCAGTTCGTCCAGATGGTCCCGCGGCGGACGCACTGGTATGTGCTGGCCGCCAATCTGACGATCAGTCTGCTGGCCTTTTTCGGGCTGAGGATGCTGGCACCGGAGCAGCGGGATCTGGCACTGGCCGGTTTTTTTGTGGGGGTGATGCCCACGGCGACGACGGCGGCGGTGGTGGTCTCGTTCCTGCACGGACGGGTCTCTTATGCCGTGACGGGGTTCATCATCACGAATTTCTTTGTGGCCTGCGCGCTGGTCTGGCTCATTCCGATGACCACCGGGCAGTATTCCTGGGGACTGGCGGGAGCTGTGGGCAAGAATCTNNCTGCTGCTGGTAACGGGGCTGCCGATGGGGCTTTCCGTTCTGGTGCGCCGGGTGATACCAAGTGCTAAGGACTGGCCCAACCGGTACAGTTTTGTTTGTCTGGCGGTCTGGTCGTTCATGCTGTTCATTCTTTCCGCCATCGCGCGCCAGCATTTCATTGACCGGCCGGAGGAATCGCCGATGACGGTGGTGCTGATCGCGCTGATCACACTGGGACTGTGCGTTCTGAATTTCTCGGTGGGACGCGCGCTCGCACCCCGCAAGTATAAACGGGAGACGGCTCAGCTGCTGGGACAGAAGAATACGACGCTGTCCATCTTTCTGGCACTGCATTTTGCCAATCCGCTGGTGGCGCTGGCTCCGACTTTTTATATCCTCTTCCACAATATCTGGACGGCCAGTCTGATGTACCTTTACGATCGTCACAAGAGTCTGCGCCAGGAGCGTTATCGCCGATGCCGGGCGGCAGACGGTATCAAACATTCGGTTTGACATTTGCTCGAAAGACCGGTACTCTGTTCCTCGAAGAAGGGTTCGAGAGACAATGATTTCGAGAAGAGAATTTTTAGCAGGGACCGCGGCGGCGATGGCTGCTTTACCGGTACAGGAAACAGTGTTTGCGCATCCCGAAGCTCCGGCTCAAACGGAGACGGTCAAACGGGAAAAGATGATTTTCAGAGTGCTGGGTTCGTGTGCTTCGGAGGGGTGTCCCTCGCCGTTCTGCACGTGCGATCTTTGTGTGCAGGCCCGCACTCGCGGCGGCAAGGATATGCGCACCCGTGCCGGTTATCAGTTGGGGGATACCATCCGCATCGACTGGAGCCCGGACGCTTTTGCGCAGGGGATCAAGTTCAATCTGGATCCCTGTCTGCTCCGGCATATTTTCATCACTCACAGTCATGAGGATCATTTGTTGCCCATGGATTTCTGGACACGCGGCATCGTGATGAAGCATGACGGTTTTTTGGCCAAAGTCTATGGGAACGAGAATGTCCTCAAAATCATCGAAAAAAGTATCGAGCGCGGCTGGCAGAATAAGAACAACCGCCTGGAGCCGGTCACGATGGTTCCGGGCAAGACGGTAGAGATCCCGGAGTATCAGATCAGCGTAACGGCTCTGCTGGCCAACCACATGAAAACGGAGCAGGCTTTGCTCTACCTTTTTGCGGGACCGGGCTGGAAGTTGTTCATCGCGCATGATACGGATTACTTTCCGGACAGTACCTGGGAACTCCTGAAGGAACAGCAGATAGACGTGATGGTGATCGATTCCACCTGGGGCATGGTGCGCCGCAATGACGGGCACTTGGGCATCCCCAATGTGGTGGAGATCGTTGAACGGATGAAGAAAGAGGGCGGACTCAAGGAGAACGCTTTGATCATTCCCAGCCATCTCAGCCACCATGGAACGCCGAAACACGCCGAGCTGGAGGCCAAGCTGGCACCTCTGGGAATGGAACCCGCTTACGACGGCAAGATCGTCGAGCTGTAAGAAGGATCCTAATTTAAAAAGTGTAAGATATGAAGTCGTTCATCAAAAATTTTGCGTTGGAGATCTATACGGTGATCGCCATGTTTCTTATCACAGGTGCTGCGCTGCTGGGCGATTTATCCGTTGTCCAGAAGTTCGTTGTGGTTTACACATGTTTATTCATCCTACATGAATGGGAAGAGTTCAAGTATCCGGGTGGTTTTGCTGAGTTGATTGCCAAAACGATACAAATCCGTCTCAGCGCAGAAACCAAACGTGCCAGCCGTATTCCGACAGGCATTTTCCTTCTGCTGTTTTCCATTGTGCCGTTCTACTGCGATGGTAAGGCGGTTTTCGCGGTGGCGCTGGCCGCGTTCGGCATATTTGAGGGCATTGTGCATGCGGTCGGCATACGCATCTTCCACACGAAAAAACCTTATACGCCGGGCATGATAACCGCCGAAATAGAACTGATAGCAGGTATCCTGCTGATCATCTATTTGGTACGCAACCATCTTGGCGCATGGTATGATTATGTTTTTGGTCCGTTTGTTTTTCTTGCCTGTTTTATGACGATGCAGAAAACTTTGACCCTGATGGTGGGCATCAAATACAGCAATGTGCCAAAACTGATAAAACAGCAGTGGCAGAGAAAGAACTGATATGAACAGAAAAATTATTACGACTGGCACAAAAAACAGCGTCAGGAGCGTTGCCACCGATGCCGGGCGGCCAGGTAAATGCACGATCTACACGTCTCCGCGTTTTTCTAACCCGGAACGGGGAATGAAAAAGCAGCCAGATGATCCGCCTGGCTGCTTGTTATTTGAAAACAAGTCCGCTTATTTCTTCACACGGAAGAATTTTTGCTTACCCTGCGCGGGCGCGTCCTGATAGGGGCTTTCCGCGGGGACTGTTGTCCAGTTTTCCAGATCATCGCTGGCTTGGAGCTCGCCGCTGAAGACCAGTTTCATCCCGGCGGGATCCTTT
>DBVN01000113.1:0-135 GCA_002308515.1 Verrucomicrobia bacterium UBA1263
GCTGGTCTGCTGGCTGCTCTGGAAGAGCGGACGTTCCCCGAAAGATGGAACCACCAACTGGAGACAGACACTGACATGGGGACTGCTGATTTGGTTCGGGCTGACCTTTCCGGTGCTCTGCGCTTTTTATCTGAG
>DBVN01000113.1:216-540 GCA_002308515.1 Verrucomicrobia bacterium UBA1263
GCTCTGCCCACTCTTTATCCCGAACCTCACCCCCAGACTGACCGGATGGATCCAAAAAGGATTATACGCCTGGTGCTTTTTGCAGATTATTTGGATCACGGCAGTATTTCCTAATCTTGGTAAACACTCACGTGGTGTTGACAGCACACAATGGGCAAAAGCACCTTTTTTAGGGATAGATAGATTTTTTGGAACACTGAAAGAACCTAACACCTTTAATGGCAGCTACACATTAGAAAAACATCCCAAACACTCCTATATTCGCGCCAACGGTTATGGCTGGAAAGTACAGGATGGTCAGGCGGATTATATCGTTCTGCTGAT
>DBVN01000113.1:552-17028 GCA_002308515.1 Verrucomicrobia bacterium UBA1263
GAGCTGCTGATCGGGCCGGAAGAGGCAGACCGGGAAGCGGTTTACCGGGCCAAGATCAACAATATCGAGCTGCCTCTGGAATACGTTCGCCCGGCACCAACCGGAACCAACACCCTGAACGGGACCAACGCGGCTTTCCATGTCCGGTTCTCCATCCCGGAACCCATTCTGCGCCAGGATAATGACCAGCTGGTGAGCCTCTGTTTCACCCCGTCCTTCCACGAAAAAGACCTGGAATGTACGCGCACCCTCTATCAGGTGCGCTGGCGCGACCCGGATCCCGAACCGGAAGTGATGTCCCAATCCGCTGAAGAATGAAAGCTTTATCATCCCCGTTTGGGTTTTCAAAATGGATTTTTGCGGAATCAGTTAACAGAGAAGATATACGGATCGAGTGTTTGAATTTCAATAGTAAGTAATTCAATAAAAAATAATTATATTTGTTTTTCAGTGTTTATCCATGATTCTTTTGTCATTTTCAGCGGCGGGGGAGGAGGTTTAGCAATAAGGTCTTGGATGCAAGTAAATTTAGAGTTGATTCACGGGGCCGGGTGATATATAATGGACAACGCGCTTGTTTTGAGGCGTGGTTAAGTCAAAGGGGTCCCGTAGCTCAAATGGATAGAGCAGTGGTTTCCTAAACCATCGATCACAGTTCAATTCTGTGCGGGGCTGCCACGTGAGGTTATAAGAATTTTTAAACGAAAATCGAGGTAGAATCTATGTTCAACGCACCTATGAAAATTTGCATCATCGGTACCGGCTATGTGGGACTGGTCACCGGGACCTGTTTCGCGGAGATCGGTCATGATGTGATCTGTGTGGATAACGCGCCTGAAAAGGTGAAAATGCTCAATTCGGGGCAGATGCCGATTTTTGAGCCGGGTCTGGAAGAAATGGTCAAGCGGAACGCTGCGGCGGGACGGCTGAAGTTCACCAGCTCCACCAAGGAAGGCGTGGAGAAGTCGGATGTGGTCTTCATCGCGGTGCCGACACCGCCCCAGCCCGATGGATCCGTGGATCTGAGCTTTATGGAGAAGGTCTCGCGCGAGATCGCCGAGGTGCTGACACGGTACAAGGTGATCGTGGACAAAAGCACAGTGCCGGTGCGCACGGGTGAGAAGGTGGCCGAGACCATCAAGCGCTACTGCAAGTCGAAGGTGGAATTCGACGTGGTGAGCAATCCGGAGTTCCTGCGCGAAGGGTTTGCGGTGGATGATTTCCTGCATCCGGACCGCATCGTCCTGGGGGTGCAGAATCAGCGTCCGGTCCACGCGCTGAAGGAGATCTACGCTCCGATCAAAGCGCCGGTGGTGGTGACAGACATCAATTCTGCCGAGCTGATCAAACATGCCTCCAATTCGTTCCTGGCTTTGAAGATCTCCTATATCAACGCGGTGTCGGTGATCTGTGAGGAGGCGGGCGCCAATGTGGAAGAAGTGGCCGCCGGCATGGGAATGGACAAACGCATCGGACGGTCATTCCTGAACGCGTCTCTCGGTTTTGGCGGAAGCTGTTTCCCCAAGGACCTGAGTGCCTTCATCAAGATCTCGGAGCAGCTGGGCTATGACTTTGGTCTGCTTCGCGAGGTGCAGAAGATCAACGCGCTGCAGATGGAACGCTTTGTACGCAAGATGGCCGACACGCTGTGGGTCATCAAGGAGAAGAAGATCGGCGTGCTGGGACTGGCCTTCAAGCAGAACACGGATGACATCCGCATGTCTCCGGCGATCGCGCTCTGTCAGCGTCTGCGCAAGGAAGGGGCGCATCTGCGTGTGTACGATCCCAAGGCGATGGACAAAGCCAAAACCGTACTCAAAGAGGTCACCTTTGTGGACGACATGAACAAGGTGCCCGAAGGCTGCGACGCGCTGGTGATCGCCACGGAATGGCCGCAGTTCAAGGAACTGGATCTGGATAACGCGCGCAAGGTGATGACGCACCCGATCCTGTTCGACGGACGCAATCTGTTCGATCCGGCTCAGATGGAAACTCTGGGCTTTATCTATAAGAGCGTGGGCCGCTAAGACGACAGTATCATTTTACGAGAAAACTCCACCAGGTAAACGGCGGAGTTTTTTATTTCCTTGACAGCTTGTCTGCGAGTGGTTTCAATACAGATGTTTATTGAAGTCAACGGGTCAGGCTTATGAAAAAAATGAAGATCTATTATTTCAGCTGCGCGGTGTTTGTTTTCATTGTGCTGTTGATGGGATATGCCGGCATTTATACGCACGTTGTTATGTCAGACCTGGACGGTTATTCAGGCGGTGATGTCCGGGAGATTTTCATTCTGTTCGTTTTGGCCGCTGTCAGCGTTTTTCTTTCCATCACGATGATCTTTATCAGGAGCAGGGAATCGCGCATATTCGGGATCATCGGTGGATTATTCAGTCTGCACCTTTCCATGGTAATGGGGCATATTTATTTCAACAGGGGAGCGTTCAATGAGTATCTGGATCTGCAGCGATGCGCTTATATCAAGAACGTGAAGGATATGAGCCGGTATCTGTGGATCCACAAAAAATATCCGCCGAAGCTCATGGATATCTTCATTGATGAACGGGATAAAACAGAACCTCCCGTTTTTCGGTTAACACAGGAAGCTATTGCGTTTCGGCTGGCTGTTGGCGGAAACATGACCAATATCGTCAGGGAATTTGATGGAACAGGCGGCTGGGTCTATGACCCGGAGAAGGGGATCTTCGGCATCAACGTAAAAGGAATGGAGCCGTACAGCACAAATCTCAACAGCTACCTGGAGAATGTAAAAAACAGAAAATAAAAAATTCTGTGTATATTTGTTTCCATCTGTGGTTCAATAGCGGCGGTTGAGATGACGCGGAACGAAAAAGTTATTTTAGTTACGGCCGGTCTGGTTTTCCATCGGGGAAAGCTGCNNAGCTGCTGATCACCCGGCGGCCCGCCGGAACACATCTGGCCGGGATGTGGGAATTTCCCGGCGGCAAACTGGATCCGGGCGAGACGCTGGAGGAATGTCTGGCGCGCGAGCTGAGGGAAGAGCTGGGCATCGGGGTGGAGGTCCATGAGCTGCTGGAGGAGTGTGTCCACCGGTATCCCGAAAAGACGGTGAAGCTGCATTTTTTCCGCTGCACCCTGAAGCTGGGAGAACCGCGGGCGATCGAGTGCGCGGATCTGGCCTGGGTCACGGCGGACGAGCTGGATCAGTACGAGTTCCCGCCGCCGGATCACTCGCTGCTGGAGTCGCTGAAGCATGGCCCGCTGGCGGCACTGTTCAAATCCTGTTGATTTTTGATTATTGATATGATCCTTTCATCTTTAGACGACAGCAAACGGGTGGAGACGTTCCATCCGGCTTTTACCAAATTGTTCGATTACGTCCGCGCCCATTGGCAGGAACTGCTGAGCGCGGAGGACGGACGTGTTGAGCTGGACGGCGACCGGCTTTTTATTAACAAGATGACGGCTGACGGCGAACCGGCGGAACAGCGTCCGCTGGAGCTTCATCGTGAGTATATTGATGTGCATATCCTGCTGGAAGGCCGGGAGCGTATCGGCTGGAAAGCGTTGAAAGCGCTGACACGGCAGACGCGGGATTTCGCGTCGGGCGGAGATATCGCTTTCTACGCGGACACACCGACAGCGTTCGTGGATCTGCTGCCGGGTCAGTTCGCCGTGATCTATCCGGAGGATCCTCACGCGCCGCTGATCGGCGGCGGAAAGATCAAGAAACTGATCGCGAAAATCAAGCTGTGATGAAAAACGCTGCCCGTATCGTTTTTGTGGGAGCCGGGAATCTGGCGACGAATCTGGCGCTTGCCCTGAGAGAAAAAGGCTTTTCCATCGCGCAGATCTACAGCCGGACAGAGACCTCGGCACGTGCCCTGGCGGAACAAGTTCAAGCCGCCTGGACGACCGATCTGGGAAAACTGATCCCGGACGCTGATCTGTATATCGTCTCACTCAAGGACACGGCTCTGGTGGAATTACTGCCGGAGATCGTGAAGGGACGGGAGAGCCGCTTTTTTGTCCATACAGCCGGGAGCGTTCCGATGGAACTCTGGAAGACTGTGCCGGGACTGGAACATTACGGGGTGCTGTATCCCATGCAGACCTTCAGCAAAGCGCGGCGGGTCTCGTTCGAGAGTATCCCTGTCTTTATCGAAGCCGGTACGCCGGAGGATACGGAGACATTGACGGAGATCGCGCGGACGCTTTCCCGGAATGTTCAGACGGTGAACAGCGCCCAGCGGCAGGCACTGCATCTGGCGGCGGTGTTCGCCTGCAATTTCGCCAATCACTGTTATACACTTTCCGAAAAAATACTGGCCGAAAACGGGCTTTCCTTTGGCGTGATGCTGCCGCTGATCGAAGAAACAACGGCCAAGCTCCGCCAGCTTTCACCGCGCGCGGCGCAGACGGGTCCGGCTGTGCGCTATGACACCAATGTGATGGATAAGCATATCGCGGCCTTGAGCGGTCATCCCGAATGGCAGACACTTTACCGCCTGATGAGCCGGAGCATCCACCGGGAAGCGGAAGAGGGAAAACGGATCATTCCAGGATAATATTTTGAGGAATTATACTCCCTGTTAAAAAATTAGAGGTGTCCATTCTTTTTTTACCCTCGCGTTGTAAGGTGAGAATATGCAGAACACCATTGCTGCAGGCGATTTCTATTATACCTTCATTTTTATTTACGTTCAATATAGTACCTGGTTTTGCAGAAATCTTTTTTTCGATAGCTATTGCTTTCCATATTTTTATCAGTTCACGTTTTCCAGAAGGATAATTTATAAAACAGTATGTACCTGGCCATGGGTTGAAAGCACGTATGCGACAAAATAATTTCCGAACAGGCAAATTCCAGTCCAGATGACCATCCTCTTTAGTAATCTTGCGCGCATAGGATATACCTTCCTCCGGTTGCGGCCGTGGAGTGATCTTTCCGGCAAAATAATCGGGCAGCGTCTCGACCAGAAGCTCTCCGCCCAGCTTTGCCAAGTGGTCGTGCAGAGTTCCCGCATCATATTCATTCTTGATGGGTGTGCAGCGGACAGCGAGGATATCGCCCGTATCCAGCCCGGCGTTCATTTTCATCAGGGTTACACCTGTTTCGTGACAGTCTTCTAAGATGGCCCACTGGATGGGCGCGGCACCGCGATACTTGGGAAGCAGTGAAGTGTGGACATTGATGCAGCCGAACCGGGGAATATCCAGCAGCACCTGAGGCAGGATCTGTCCATAAGCGGCCACAACGATCAGATCCGGATTTTTGGAGCGGATCCATTCCAGTGATTCGGGATCTTTGGCTTTCAGAGGCTGGAAGCATTCCAAACCCAGTTCCAGCGCGGCGGCCTTGACCGGAGTGGGCTGCAAATGCAGGTTCCGTCCTTTTGGTTTATCAGGCTGGGAAATGACACCGGTCACTTTCCACAAAGATTGTCCATTGGAAACAGAGCCGCTGACGAGCTTTCGCAAACAAACCGCCGCCAGATCCGGCGTGCCCATGAATAAAATTGAAAATGCCATACGCGAGAATTAGTGATTTGCTTCCGATTTCAGCCAGCCGCGGCGGTTCATCAGGATCATGATGGAAGGCAGAATGGTCAGCGCGGCGATCATGCACATGAGCGTGCCGATACCCATCACAAAGCCCAAACTTTGGATGCCCTGGTGCTTGCCCAGCATCAGACTGCCGAAACCGGCGATCGTGGTTAGCGCGGAAATGATGACCGCCAGACCAGTGCTGTTGGCCAGGATGATGGGCCGACCTTCTTCCAGATAACGATTCAATATCTGGATACCGCCCGAAACGCCCACGCCGATCGTCATGGGCAGAGCCATGATGTTGGCCGGATTGAAAGGCACACCGCAAAGCACCATGCAGCCGGCCAGCCAGAGCATCCCCACGCCCACCGGCACCATTGCCAACAGGACGTAAGTGATCCGGCGGAAACGCAGATAAAGCAGAATGAGGATCGCGCCCAGCGAGTACCAGGCCGCCTCGATATAGCTGTTCTTCAGCAGCGAGGTGTATTCGTAAAGCTGGACAGGGGAACCCGTCACATCGGCATAGACGGAACGCAGCTCGCCAACGAACTCTTCCTGATTCTCACGATCCCAGACATCTTTCTTCGGGAAGATCTCCAGAGCGTAGATGCCGTTCTTGCTGACAAAGCGGTTCACGAGCGCTTTGGGCAGATCCTCCGGGCGCAGAGGGCCGCTGTTGTCCTGATTCTTGAGCGAATTGAAAGTGCTGGCGATATCGTTAAAGAAGGAATACTGATACAGTGCCAGTTTGCGGGCGATTTCCTCGGGATCACCGCGCAGGATGCAGAGGCGTGTTTCCACGATCGTCTTGTTCAGCTCTTGCAAAATGGAGAGGAGCTTGGTTTCATTAGGGTCATCTTTGACGGAGCTGATGGCAAAATTGACATATCCCTGCAAACGCAGAAGCTGCTGATCCAGCTTATCCACTTCCACCTTTTTTAATTCCGGAGTGGGGATGTTGAACGGCTCCACGATCTTCTTGATGCGGCCAATGCGCTCCAAAATATCGCCGACATCATCTTCCATGAACTTGGCCATGGACTGGACGTTGTTGACGCTGGGCAGTCGCTCTATCTTTTTCTGGAGTTGTTTGGCTTGATCCAGATCTTCTGCCATCACGATCGCGAACAGTACTGAGTTCGTCGCGGAATTGATCAGACGCTGTTCCAATTTTACCGCGGGCAGATCGCGTGACTGCATATTGAGCAGATTGTAATCAAAATGGATCCTGGGCAGCGCGAAGCAAATGCAAGTGATCGTTACGAGCGAGGTGACGATAAAGAGCGGCCAGGGGATCCTCAGCCAGAATTCTTCTACCTTGGTGCGGAGCCAGGAGGATTTTTGCAGCGCGGATGGATTTTTTTGAGGCAGCCACTGGGCTCCCTTCAGCAGCAGAACGGGCAGGATCGTCATCATGGGCAGCAGACAGATGATCAGACCGCCGCCGCTGATGATGCCCATTTCCTTGACACCCTGGAAGCTGCCCAGCGCCATTGCGAGGAACGCACCCGCTGTGGCGATGCCGCCGGTAAAGACACCCATTCCCGTATTGACCAGCGAAATATGGATGGCCTCATCGGGAGTGTTCCCTTTGCCCAGTTCTTCCTCAAAACGGCTGACCAGATGCACACCGAAGTCGATGCCCAGACCGATCAGCATGGGCAGAAAGGTGATCGTCAGCAGATTCAGCTGTCCCACGGCAAAAGTCGTCCAGCCCATCGTAAAGACCAGTCCCAGCATCAGACAGAAGACCGCGGCCACCGGACGATGGAACTGACGGTATCCGTAGCAGAACAGCAGGAAACAAAGGATCAGCGAAACAATGCTGGAGAAGGTGGTGTCATACTGGCTTTGCTGCATCTCGTCATATTCCAGCACCGGTTCCCCGGTGATATCCACATTCACACCGGGTATCTGCATTTTCACATCCTCCACCAGTTCGCGCAGACGCTTGACGGCTGCCGGGTAAAGCGATTCCTTTGCGGCATGGACATTGACGACATACATCCTGCCGTGATCGAAAGTGATATATTGTTCATTCTCGGCCTGCTCGCCGCTGCCAAAAAGAGCGGCCAGTCCCGGCGACATAGGGACACCGGGTTTGCTGATGGCGTTGTAGGCACCGTTCAGGATCCGTTCCAGCGCCGGCAGAGTGTTGACCATATTGCGGTTGTCCTCATTATCCTCATTTTGAGCCCGCATGAACCGGTCGTTGACATACTGATACAGCTGCACCAGATTAGTGGACGGCATGAATTCCTGGATGAATGGCGCGTAGTTTTTCAGCTCCTCTTCCAGTCCGACCAGAATGCTTTTATCGGCAAAGAGGAGGGCTTTGTTGCCCATCATTTTCAGGTCGCCTTTGTAGAAAACATCAGTAAAGAGATTGGTTTCCTGTTCCAGCCGGGAACCCAGCACCTCCACGAACATCCGGTTCCGCTCATAGTCATCGCTTTCCACAACGGCAACGATGTCGTCCTGACCGGGAAATTCTTTTTTATACTTGAGGAAGATCTGATGATACTTTTTATCATCACCCACCAGCGCGTTGCGGTCCATCGTGAATACAAGGCACTTTGCCGTGTACCATCCGCATAAGACCGCCAGTATCAGCTGAAGGATGATGATGCGCTTGGGATAGCGTATCGTCCAGCTGGCAGTTGCCGCTAGCAGTTTACTGATCCATTTTAGCATGGTCTAAGTCTCTTCGCTGACTCTCCAGTCCTGTATGCGAAGTCTTACTATGTCCTGATCGTTGAAACAATCCAATGTCGGTTCAAAGACGATATCCAACAGACAGTTTGCGGGCAGTTCATCTTCACAGTTCCAAATAACTCCTTCGATCGTCGGTTCATCCTCCTGACGCATGAACAGCTTCAAGTGACGCTGCATCTGTCCAAACCGGCGTGCCGGACGTACCTGGCGTACTCCTTTGGCACCAAACAGCAGCGGGCTGTTCCCCATGCCGAACGGCGCCAGACGGAACAGTTCTTTGACGATCTCCGCCCGCATATCCTTGAGATGGACCATGGCATCCAGCAGCAGTGTACGGCGAAGCTCTTTGTTCTCCAGGCTTCTCCGTGCCACTTCGTTGATCTTCCTCCGAAACGCCTCCAGTTTGTTCAGTTCCACTTCGACACCGGCCGCCATCGAGTGGCCGCCGTGGCTCAGGAGCAGATCTTCACATTCTCTCAGCGCGCTGGCCATATCGAACCCTTCGATGCTACGGCACGATCCACGCCAGTTCTGACCGTTCCCGCCCAGAATGATCACCGGGCGATGGAATTGCTTGGTGACCTGCGCCGCCGCGATACCGATCACTCCCAGATGCCATTCAAAGTTTCCCTCAACGATGACATAGTCTTCTTCGGGATTAAAATTCCTCCGGACCCGTTCGATCACTTCTTCAGCGATCCGGTTTTGCAGACCCTTGCGCGCCTGGTTCACTTGATCCAGCTGCAACGCCAGCTGCAGAGCGACGGCCCGGTCTTTGGTGGTCAGCAACTTCAATGCCACCTGCGCGTCTTCCAGCCGTCCGGCCGCGTTCAGGCGGGGAGCCAGATAGAAGGAGACATCATACACTGTCACGCTTTTGCGCTGACTGATCCTCACCAGTTCCTGCAAACCGGGACGCTGTGTCTGGCTGATGCACTTGAGTCCGTTGCTGACGAAAATGCGGTTTTCGCCTTGCAGCTTGACCAGATCAGCTATGGTTCCCATAGCCACCAGATCCAGCACGCTCTTCAGATCGAAAGCGCTGCCCCAGGGCGCGTTCAGCTCACGTCCCTGTTTCAGCAGGGCATGAGCCAGTTTGAAAGCCAGTCCGGCGGAACAGAGATTTTGCAGATCAAGGATCTCCTGTTTCCGTTTCGGATCTGCTAATTCAGAAAGGGAAATATTCCGGGGATTGACCAGAGCGACCGGTGACGGCTTTTCGGTTTCGTCTATCTGGTGATGATCCAGAACGATCACGTCCACACCTTGGTTTTGGAGCCGCTGGATGGATTTTGCCGAGGTGGAGCCGCAATCTACCGCCAGCAGGATCCGTGTTCCCGGATACTGTGCCATACAGTGATCCACGCCTTCATCGGAAAGTCCGTAGCCGTCTTCCATCCGCAAAGGCAGAAAACTGCCCATACAGTTCCAGCCCAGGCAGTTAAAAAAATCAACCAGCAAAGCTGTCGCGGTGATGCCGTCCACATCGTAATCCCCGAAAATCGTGACAGGTTCCTGATGCTGACGGGCTTGGATAAGCCGTTCCACCGCGCGGTCCATCTGCGGGATGTCGAAAGGATTGCCGAGATTCCGCAGGAAAGGTTCCAGAAAAGACTTGGCTGTTTCCGGAGTTTTACAGCCCCGGTTATAGAGACACTGAGCCGCCAGCTGAGTGACTCCTAATTGAGCCGCCAGCTTTTCGACCGTTTCCGGTTCAAAGTCCTGAACTTTCCACAAACAGCGCACTGTCGCCCCTTCATAATAGCAAAAATCTTTATAATTAGCAATTAGCAATCGAAGTGAATTAAATTGCTAAAGAAAAAATCATTTGTTAGCCTTTTCGCCATGGATATCAAAATTCCAGAGCATCTTGTCCAATATTGCCAGAATATAGTCAAGCCTGTGAGCGGCAATCCTTTTCAAATTGAAGAAGAGAATAAGGGTTCAGCTTTGTCCCCAGAGCGGATCCGCCGGATGCGGGAGGAGATCCTGCGTTTGAAAAAGGAACGCAACGCGGTTTTGCTTGTCCATAACTATCAGGCACCGGAGATCCAGGATATCGCGGACTATGTCGGAGACTCTCTGGGACTCTCCCGCGAAGCCGCCAAAACCAAGGCCGAGGTCATTTGTTTCTGCGGTGTCAACTTCATGGGTGAGACCGCCAAAATTCTTAACCCGGAACGCGTTGTCGTGCTGCCGGATACAAGTGCCGGATGCAGTCTGGAGGAGTGCGCTCCCGCCGGGGAACTGGCCAGGTTCAAAGCCGAACACCCGGAACTCTATGTGGTCAGTTATATCAACTGTTCTTCAGCTGTAAAAGCTTTGTCGGACGTGATTTGCACCAGTGGAAACGCGGTCAGGATCGTTTCAAAATGTCCTAAGGACCGCCCGATCCTGTTCACTCCGGATCAAAATCTGGGATCCTGGGTCGCGAAACAAACCGGACGGGAGATGATCCTCTGGCCGGGCTGCTGTTACGCTCATGCCTTGTTCACCGCGGAAGCTGTTGATCAGGCCAAAAAAGAACATCCTGAGGCTAAGGTGGTTGCTCACCCGGAATGTCTCCAGGAAGTGAAAGATGTCTCGGATGAAGTCTGTTCTACGGAAAAGATGATCTCCTATTGCCGGGAGAATCCCGCGCGTGAGTTTATCATTGTGACAGAGGCAAATATGATCCATCGGCTTCAAAAAGAATGTCCGGATAAACTCTTTTTCCCCCTCAGGGTCAGGGGATACCTGCCCGAATGCCGTCACATGAAGAAGATCACCTTGCCTAAATTACTGGACACACTGCGGACACTCCAGCCGCGGATCCACCTTTCCAAAGAAATCATGGATCAGGCCAGGACACCCATCGAACGGATGCTAGAATGGTCATAAAATATCTGAAATAAATGATTTTTATAAAAAGCTTTTAATCAGAAAAGATTTTTGCTACATATTCCCTGCTTTGCCGATAAGACGGAAAGTGTGAATTTTGCTGCAACAAAATAAAAGACACAAATCACTATGAAAAAAATAATATTAATTGCCTTATTGGCTATTGCTCTCGTCTCTTTAGTAGGAGTCATTTTCCTTGCCTTTGTGAATAAAAGCACCACTCAGTTATTGAGTGAAGCCTCGGTGGCAATGAAAGACGGTGAAAATCAAAAGGCAATAGAACTTCTGGGAAAAGTGATCAAAAAAGATCGCAACAATGAAGATGCCTATAAGATGCTGGCGGAAATCTCAGAAAAAGATGACGATTTCTATTCATCTGCCTACTACTGGTTTGAAGTTGCCGCTCTGGATCCTCTGGATAAATCATTTCTTAACAATGCTTACAGAGCGTCACTCCTGTCCGGGATGAATGCGTATGTTTATCAGAAATATAAAAACCAGCCGGTGGGTGACAATTTAAGCGATGATATCTTATACCGCATGGCTATGACGGGATTGCGTGTGGGTGACACAGAAACCGTTACTCAAATCAAAGAGATTTTGACTGTGCATAATTCCCCTTATAAGGATTTACTTTCATTACAAGAAAAAGTTTTTGTCGAACAAGCGAATGTATCAGAAGATCTTAAAAATTTAACGGAACAGGTCCAATCTCCCGGCGTAAAGGATTGTCTCAATGTCATCCTGGCATCTGTAGAGATGTCGAAGGGGAATATTGAGAAAGCAAAAGAGTTGCTGAACACGGTAAACGGGGATGATCCTTTCGCGAAGCTGGAGGCTACCATGCTCAAAGGACAATGTGTTTTCTCTGAGGGAAATATCACAGAAGCACGCAAATACTTTGAAGAAGTGTATCAAAAGCAGAAATCCAATATCCCTCTGCTCCTTTCCTGCCTGGAATTGGCTTATGCAGATGGTGATAAGGAAGATATTGAACACCTGAAAGGTCATCTGAATGTATCCTCCAAGACGGGTCTGGCGCTGGACTATTACATTCAGGCGCTGCTTGCCAGTTTGGATGATAATGATAAAGATGCTTTAAAATACATTAAGTTGTCCGGTGCGTTCCAGGAACGCTCAGTGGGACGTATTCTGGAATTCAAGCTGGCCTGTAATGAAAACGATATCGAAAGCGCGGCTGAGTCTGCTAAGAGCCTTTCCGAGAGAAATCTGCCGCCTAAACTGAAAGAAGCGCTGATACAGCATCTGCAGATGATGATCAAAAATGCTGAAGATGCCAAAGATCATGAACACGCTGTTTCTCTGGCCCAGACCCTTTACCGGATAGATTCTAATCAGCCGATCGGTATAGGATATGAAATGGTCAATGCTGCCACTTCCGGGGATTATACCGGGGCTCTGGTCTGTGCCGACAAACTTCTGGGGATCGATCCCGTCAATATGCCTGCTTTTGAGACGAAAGCGGTCTCGCTGTTAGGATTGAAGAGATATAAAGACGGCGCGGCATTCGTTCGTGATTTCATGGAAAAGCATCCGACTAATAATCTGGTGTTGCCCACGGTCTTCCTGGCCCGCTTTGAGGCCGGACAGGGTGATGTCAAAGCGGCTGCTAGGGAATATGAATCTGTGGCAGCGGTGGTTCCCGCGAATATCGCGGAAGAAGCGGGTGTGTTCCTGATCAATAACGGCCAGGACTGCGAGAATTTCTTCAAGATTCTGGAAGAAACCAATGATCCCGACAAGAAGATGCTGGCCATGGGACTGCGTGCCCGTCTGGCAGTGAAGAAAAATAATGCGGAAGAAGCTGTGGATTATTTGAAAAAAGCCATGGAATCTCATCCCGAAAACATAGGGCTGTATGCCGCGTTGGCTTCTCTTTATTATTCCATTGATAAAAAGGACATGACCCGCAAGGTGCTGGAAGACGGTATCAAGGCGGTCCCGAATTCAACAGATCTGAAGATCAGGCTGGCCGCGCTGCTGCTGGAAAGCGATAACAAGGATGATTTCAAACAAGTTGTTGCTACTATGGAACCTGTTTGCACACCGGATCAAAAAAACGGTCTTTACTTTGCGATCCTTTCCTCCGCTCAAGCTAAACTGGGGCTCGTAGATGAAGCCATGAAAAGCGCCCTCAAAGGCGATGAGCTGGGAAGTCCCGGCAACAGTGTTGAGCCTACATATCAGCTGGGTTTGCGCCACATGGAAAGAAGACGTTTTGATGAGGCGATCAAGGTGCTGACCCGCGCGTTCCAAATGGCGCCGCAGGATGAGCGTGTGGTTGAAGCTCTGTCACAGTCCTTTGAGGAATCTATCAAAGGGGCATCATCACCTTTGATCAAAAAAGCGTTTGCTGAAGATGCCCTCAGTCTTATGCCGGATAATGAAACAGCCAAGGCCGCGTTGAAAGAGGCTGAAGAAGCTTTGGCTGCCGCCGCTGCCAAGGCCGAGGAATAGTGTGAGCCAATGAACAAGCTCAAAAGTTATTTAAAGAATGTAAAATACACACCGTTTATCCCCGGTCTGATCGTGGTGCTTTCCGCGGCCGTTGGGATACGGATGAGCTGGATCGCCGCTAATTTTGAATCAGCGGCGGCCTTGTGGATATGGGGCTTGGTGCTGTATCTTCCTTTCTACACTCATGACCTGTCCAAAGAAAAGTTCTGCACCCGTGATTCCATGGTGGCCGCCTGGATACTGGTGCCGATCAGCATCCTGATACTTTATTTCTGGTATCCGCGCGGCGCGATCGTTTTGCTTCTGCTGGCAGGTACGCTGTTTTTCGGCAATTTTCGGATGGGCGGTTATGTTCTGGGCAGTCTTCTGGTCTGGTTGATCTTTCTGCCGCATCTGGATTATTTTCACCATTTTGTCAGCTATCCGATGCGCATCATCGGGGCGAAGTTATCGGTCGGAGTTTTGCAGCTGTGCGGGTTCGATGCTTCTGTGATCGATACGGAGGTCAGTATCAATGGCCGCCGGATCGCCATCACCGCCGCCTGCAGCGGCATCCAGCAGCTGGAAGCGATGCTGCTGGTAGGCTGGATCCTGGCCTACACCATGCAGAAGCAATGGACGGAAAGACTGCTGCACTTTGTTCTGCTGCTGCCCATCATCATCTTTTCAAACATCGTCAGGATCATCCTGACCCTTTTGGGGATCGTCTATATCGGGGATGTCATCCTTTCGGATTCCGTTCATTCCGGGATGGGATTCGGGATGGTACTGCTCACGGTCATCCTTTTCATAGGGGCGGGGAAGTTATTCTATGAAAAAAAGGAAAAGCCGGAAACCACGACGGATGCTCAAAAGAAAGACTGACCTTTTGAACCGGATGACAGGCAAATGAATCCACTCTTCAAAAACGCTCTGTTCGCGCTCTCATGGATCCCGCTTTTGATGGAGATGCCGTATGTGCTGAATGTTTGGAAGAACAGTCCCCTGGAGCGCGGCAGCTGGATCCTGTGGCTGGCGGCTCTTATCTCGCTGGTGGTTTGCGAACTGTGCCGCCGAAAATCTGCGTGGGATGCTTATTACAGGGAACATTATACGAATTCTGTATGGTTCGCGGTGCCGGTGGTTTTGGCTTTGGCCGGCTGTGTTTTTTTCAGGATAGGGCCGCATAAGGTCCATGCTTTCTATATTTTGGCCGCGATCATGCTGATCTTTTCGGCCGCGGGCTGGAGGTTTGGGGTGTCGGTTTTCATGTTCCAGATCCCGACCTGCTTTTTTGTTTTGCTGGGCGCGCCGACCGTTGCTTACTGGATCTACAGTTATCTGGGCTATAACATCTCCGGCCGGAATGATTACCTGATCACCAAGCTGATCCTGGGCAGCGGTGTGATGTTTGTCTGTTGTGTCGGTGCGCTGTTTGGAAAAACTGAGGACAGGCGGGTAAGTAATGAGGCATCGTTGTTTGCCCGGGGAGCCGTGGCTTTGCTGTGGGATCGGTTAAAGAAACTACAGCCGCGGGGAATAATAGAGGTTCCCAAACCGTTGAATATTCTCTTTGTTTGTGTTGTGATCGGTATTTTTATTTGGGCTCGTGCTTCCGACAAAATGACCGCGGACGGCGCGGCTATAGAGATGGATTTCTCCCGTCTCCAATCCGCGAGCTGGGTCGGACGTGAGGATCCTGTCACAGAAAGAGATATCAATTTCTTCACAGGCTGTACGGAGGTCAGCCGCCGCACTTATTTCAATGATGATTCTTATGTCAATGTCCTGGCGCTGACCGTAAAGGATGTCACCAATCTGCATCCGATGGATGTTTGTCTGCGGTCGTCCGGGGCGGAGATCCTTTCTCTGGAGCCTGTTTATCTGGATATCAATGGATCGAAAATATCTTTGGACGAAGCCAAAGTCCGCAAAGATTCCGACGAATACTATTCTTACGCTATTTATTCCAATGGAGAGATATCCACGGGTAATTTCGCCAAGTTCCGTCTCCTGCGCCGGGATAAAAAGCTCTGGTTCCACTATCAGATGATGACACCGGCTCAGCCGGACGAGGAAGCGGTGCGCGCCCGGATGGTATCCTTTCTGGAATCTTTTCTGAAAAAAATACACGATTGACCTGGGAGGATGTTGAGTTTCCGCAAAGAAGAAGAACTTCTTCGTGTGATTTATGAGGATGATGCTCTGCTGGTGGTGAATAAGCCGGCCGGGCTTGTCTGCCATCCCACCAAGACGGACTGCCTGAGCAGTCTGGTGGCGCGGCTGCGGATCTACCAGGGCTATTGTCCCTTGCGGATGGGGCCGGGCGACTGCATCTATAGTCCGGACGGGAGATGCCCCTGGGATGTGGAGGAGACCGACACCGTTCCGCCGGTGAACCTGATCAACCGTCTGGACCGCGAGACTAGCGGGGTCGTCCTGACCACTAAGAATTACGAAGCCGCCCGTGTGATGGGCAAACTCATGCGGGAGGGAAAGATCAAAAAGACCTACCAGGCGATCGTCAAAGGGGTGCCCGAACCCGCCGCAGGATTGATAGACCAGCCTCTGGGGGATGATGAGGAGAGCCGGGTCATTGTCAAAGACTGTGTCCGCCCGGACGGAACACCGGCCCGGACGGCTTACCGGCTGGTGCGCTCCTTTGAGAGGGACGGGGTGACTTACAGTCTGCTGGATGTTTTCCCCGATACCGGGCGCAAGCACCAGATCCGCATCCATCTGGCCTGGATCGGATGCCCGGTCGTGGGGGATAAGCTCTATGGCGAGGATGAGCGTTACTACCTGGACCTCGTGGAAGGCCGTCTTACCGAGGAACAGCGCCGGCGGCTGATCCTGCCCTGGCACGCGCTCCATGCCCGCTGTCTCACC
>DBVN01000113.1:17108-17276 GCA_002308515.1 Verrucomicrobia bacterium UBA1263
CGAGGCTTGCGGATCTCGTCTTTTTGCTGTGTCAAGGCGTGTTATCGCCCGAAGTTTTTTGGACTAGGTCATTTGTGAGTAGTTTAATATCTTTTTCTTTTTTTAATATTAGTAATAATTATTTATTATTCTTATATTTCATTAATACATTAAAAAATAAAATCACTA
>DBVN01000079.1:0-12138 GCA_002308515.1 Verrucomicrobia bacterium UBA1263
CGCCGCGCCATGGGCAAAAAGGATGTCAAGAAAATGCAGAAGATGCGTGTCGAGTTCGTGGAAGGCTGCGCCAAGGTCAACAACATTCCCGAAGCTCGCGCCAATGAGGTCTTTGACCTGCTCGAAAAATTCGCCGGATACGGCTTCAATAAATCCCACGCCGCGGCCTACGCGTTCGTGGCGTACCAGACGGCCTGGCTCAAGGCGCATTATCCCGTGGAATTCCTGGCCGCCATGATGACCAACGATATGGCCTCGCAGGAAAAAGTACTCATCCTCATCAAAGAAGGTGAACTGATGGGGATCCGGACACTGCCGCCGGATGTCAACCAAAGCGATATTTTCTTCACCTCTTCCGAAGACAAAAAATCGGTCCTCTTCGCCCTGTCCGGCATCAAAGGCGTGGGCGAAGCCAGCATCCGCGCGATCGTGGAGGAACGCCGCCGGAACGGTCAGTTCAAATCGCTGTCGGATCTCTGCGAGAGAGTCGGCCCGCAAAACCTCAACAAGAAAGTGCTGGAAGGTCTCATCTACTCCGGCGCGTGCGACTGTTTCGGCAAGACGCGCTCGTCCCTGATCGCCACGATGGAGCAATCCCTTTCCGAAGCCGCCAACAAGATCAAAGACAAAATGTCCGGTCAGGGCAGTCTGTTCGATATGCTGGCACCGCAGGAACAAACCTCGCTGGCTCCGGAGATCAAACTGCCGGAATATCCGCTCAATGAACGGCTGGCCAAGGAAATGGAACTGCTGGGCTTCTACATCAGCGGCCATCCCATCCTTCCCTACAAAAAAGACTTTGAAAAGCTGACCACTCATACGATCCAATCGCTGAGCGGGGAAAAGAACAAAACCATGGTGCGCGTGGGCGGTCTGGCCGGCAATGTCGCGAAAGGCATTTCCAAGAAAACAGGCAAAGATTATCTGACCTTCACCTTGGAAGATGAGAACGCCAAGATCTCCATCCTCTGCTTTGGCGACGATTCCCGGCACTACGCCAACATCGTGAAAAACGGAGAGCCTTACATCGTGACCGGTCAGCTCAACATGGGCGATGAGATCAAGATCTTCCCGGAGAATGTCGCCACTCTGGACGGATTCCTGCGCGAATCCACCAGACAGGTCCAGCTGCGCCTGATCCGCGAGAAGATCACCACTCAAACACTGGATGACCTGGTCAAACTCCTGAGCAATTTCAAAGGGAACTGTCCGCTCCTGATCGGGTTCTACTTCCCGGACGGACAATACGCCTGGCTGGAAACAGATGAGACTTTCAGCATCCGTCCCTGCGCGGAACTGAAAGACGCCGTCAATAATCTCTGCGGCCCCAGGACCTGGAGCGTCCGACTGGAAGTGCCGGACCTGCCCGCGCCCCAGCGCCGCTGGTCCAAACGAAAAGAAGAATAGAAAGGAGAATACATTATGGATATTGAAGAACTGAGCAAATTCATTGACGAAAAGCTTGTATCTCTCATCAATAAAACTGACTCTAAGGGGGTAACCTCTGACTCTAAGGGGGTAACCTCTGAAGATCCTATAGAGGAAAAACTTCTTGAAATCGTCGCTCCTTTGAAAATATATAAACGGATCCCCAGAAGAGTGATGGAGACATTCATCCTGGAGCTCTGTTCTGTGTGTTATTTGAGTTTGGAGAAAATGTCTCAACTTCTCCAGCGTGATCCCAAAAAATTGAGGGACAACTTTATCACTCCCCTTTGCCGTCAGGGAATGCTGGAAAGGAAATATCCGGAACCCAACCACCCCAAACAAGAATATAAAACTTCAGACACCTGACATAAAAACATGGAAGACGAACCCAAAGTCTATAAAGAACCACCGCCGCCCCAAAGCCCATTCAAATGGTATATGGCAAACTGGAAGAATCCGTTGATTCCTCCGGCCGCTTTCTTTCTAGCCATTTTAGTCAGTCTGATTGTCATATTGCCATTGGGCATTGCTGGCGCCACGGTAGAGATTTTCTTGTTGTTCCCCATTCTCTGCGCTGTTTTGGGATTTCTTTCATTATTGCTGGCATTCATCACCGGGATCATACAGCTCTTCAAAAAACATCGGGAAATAGCAAGTTCTATTCTTGGTGGAACTTTTTTTCTCTTTTCACTCTATTTCGCCTTATTTCTCATACTTAGAGATGCGGGTCCGCATCCGCGTAAAGACCATTTTGCGGATAATTTAAAACTTCCCAAGGATACAGAGCTGTTCATACCGGTTGGAATCGGTGTTGAAAAGGATGACGTTTCACCACAAAGGGACGATCTTTTTCTCTATGAAATGGACATAAATGTCACAGTGGAAAGTGATGAATTTTATGATGAAATACGTCGCCAATATGATGAGTCACACGGCGTAGCTTACAAGGCCGATATCTGGTGCAATCCGGGTGAAGCCGGCTCGATCTACTTGAAAGCCTTTGAAATTACCCATGAAACACCCCTGACACGTTCACTCATCTATTTCTATTTTGGTGATGATGAAAAGGGATATTTTATAGGAGATCTGGAAGAACATACAACGATCCAGGCACAGTATTCTAAAAATCCTGAAGAACTCTTTTGCAACACAACAAAAGCCTTTTGTATTCCAGAAGGAGAACCGGGACAATTCTACGGCGTGCGTTTTGAAGTCTGGTTCAGACCCTATTCCAGAGAACCTGAACGCAAACTCTTCGAGAAAAATTTTAAAATCCAAGGCTGCAAGTCATAAATATGGAAAACGAACCCAAAGATCCAATCCCTTTCAAATTCATTGAACCCTTCTGCAAGTGGTGTATCCCCAAATGGTGGCATCCACTGGTTCCTCTTGCCATATTACTCAGTGTCTGGCTATTAACAGGACAATCTTTTGCTACTATATTCAGATAGGAGGATGGACCTCTTTAGACTTTCTCTTCATTCTCACTTTCTTCGTTATCCTTTTTACAGCTTTCATTCATTTCCTCCGTGCAAAGCGCTGGCTGGATTTTTGTTTGCTTTTCCTTACAAGCATTATTCTTGTATGTGTTTTTCTATTTCTAGCTCTACAGATTGCATTTGCTCATGGTGCTTGTTTCTAAATTCTGAAAAAGACAGGAGAGAAAAAAAATTTGGGGCGTATTATTATTTTTTCTAATACACATTTCATTTTTTTCTAATTTTTTTATTGCATCATCTTTTCTTATTCTTTAAAATAGTTTCGCTTTGAGTGTGCGGCTCATGGCGTTCATCCTGAACTCCGGCCTCACTGAAGTGTGTCAATAGAAAAAGATGAATACTTACATTCAAGAGACCATCAACCTGGTCAGCAAGAGAAATCCCAATGAGCCTGAATTTTTGCAGGCTGTCACTGAAGTCCTGGGCACCATTGCCCCGGTTATCGAACGCCATAAAAAGTATCAGGAATACTCCATCCTGGAGCGTATCACTGAGCCTGAGCGTCAAATCATTTTCCGAGTCCCCTGGGTGGACGATAAAGGCAAGATCCAGGTCAACCGCGGTTTCCGTTTCCAATTCAACAGCGCTATTGGACCCTACAAAGGCGGTCTCCGTTTCCATCCCACCGTCTGCGCCAGTGTGCTGAAATTCCTCGGCTTCGAGCAGATCTTCAAAAACGCTCTGACCACCCTGCCTATGGGCGGCGGCAAAGGCGGTTCCGATTTCGACCCCAAGGGCAAGTCTGACGCGGAAGTCATGCGTTTCTGCCAATCCTTTATGACGGAACTCTTCCGCCATATCGGTCCCGACACAGACGTACCGGCCGGTGATATCGGCGTGGGCGGCCGTGAGATCGGTTTCCTGTTCGGCCAATACAAGAGACTGGCCAACGAATTCAGCGGCGTGCTGACCGGCAAAGGTCTCCAGTGGGGCGGCTCTCTGATCCGTCCGGAAGCGACCGGTTACGGCAATGTGTACTTTGCCGCCGAAATGCTCAAGACCAAAGACCAGGACTTCAAAGGCAAGACCTGTGTCGTCTCCGGTTCCGGCAACGTGGCTCAATACACTGTTGAGAAACTCAACCAGCTGGGTGCCAAGGTCCTCACCATGAGTGACTCCAATGGCTATGTGTACGACAAAGACGGCATCACCCAGGAAAAACTGGAATGGGTCAAGGATCTCAAGAATGTCAAACGCGGCCGCATCAGCGAATACGCGAAACAATTCCCCACCGCGGAATATCACGCCAACGAACGTCCGTGGCACGTGCCCGCTCAGTGCGCGTTCCCCAGCGCCACTCAGAACGAGATCAACGAGGAACAGGCCCAGGCTCTTGTCAAGAACGGCTGCATAATGGTCAGCGAAGGTGCCAACATGCCCTCCACGCTGGAAGCCATCAAGACCTTCCAGAGCGCCAAGATCCTCTTTGGACCTGCCAAGGCGGCCAATGCCGGCGGTGTAGCCACATCCGGTCTGGAAATGAGCCAGAACAGCATCCGTCTCTCCTGGACACGCGAGGAAGTCAACGAGCGTCTGCACAACATCATGAAGAACATTCATGCCAACGCTTACAACACCTCCATCGAATACGGTGACAAGGGCAACTACCTGATGGGTGCCAATATCGCCGCCTTCATCAAGGTCGCTGACTCCATGATCGCCCAGGGTGTGGTGTAAAAAATTTCATCTAAGCTCCTTGCTTAGAATCAAAAAGAGGAACGGTCCGTCGCTCCTCTTTTTTTATTTGGAGAGGAAGTGAAAAAACAGCTCAAACTGTACTTGTCATCCAAAGAAATATCTGGTAGATTGCCTTTGCTGATCCACCGGAGCTGTGCTTCGGGGGTAAATGAAAGTCACTCAATAGGATAAAATTTGACTAAAAAAGATAAAGATCCGCTGTCAAAGTACGAAGCCATCTTGAGAGATGCGCGTATGATGGATGACTTTTTCATGAAAAAAGTCTTTGAGGATAATAAACCGGCGGTACAGCTCGTGCTGAACATCCTGCTGGATCGGGAAGATCTGATCGTGGAAAACTTCACCACCAGCAAAGAGTATAAAAATATCAAAGGGCATTCCGTCTGTCTGGATGTCTTTGCCAACGATAAAGACGGCAATCACTATGATATCGAGATACAGCGTGATAACAAGGGCGCAGATCCCAAACGGGCTCGTTTCCACGCCAGCATGATGGATACAGAAATGCTGGAAAAAGGAAAAGATTTCAGCTGTTTGAAAAAGAACTATGTCATTTTTATCATGGAAGAGGACATATTCAAACAGGGCGATCCGATCTATTCTGTAGAACGAGTTTTTGCGAAAACCGGGAAACCTTTTGGGGATGAAAGCTATATCCTTTATGTCAACGGAACCTATCGGGGAAACGATAAACTGGGCCGGTTGCTCCACGATATGTTCGCTACCGATCCAAAGGAAATGTTCTACCCGGAACTGGCCGGGCGAGCTGATTATTTAAAGAACAAACAGAAAGGGAAAACTAATATGTGTAAAGCATTACAAGACCTCATTATTGAAGAACGTGAAGAAAGTCTTCAAAAAGGCCGTCAAGAAGAGCGTCAAGAAGGAATCAAAACCTTGATTGAAGTTTGTCAGGAGTTAGGGCAAACGGATGAACAAATCATCGAAAAGGTTTCGAGGAAATATCACCTCTCTAAAGTAGAGGCTGCCAAGTACGTTTACGCTGTGTAAAAATGTGCAAAGCATTACAAGACCTCATTATTGAAGAACGTGAAGAAAGTCTTCAAGAAGGTCTTCAAAAAGGTCTTCAAAAAGGAATCAAAGCCTTGATTGAAGTTTGCCAGGAATTAGGGCAAACGGATGAACAAATCATCGAAAAGGTTTCAAGGAAATATCACCTCTCTAAAGCAGAGGCTGCCAAGTACGTTTACGCTGTGTAGATAAGCATACACTGATTTAAAAATTCAAAATTTTTTAAAAATCAAAATAATATCCTTAACAACAAGGAGTTATTGTAGAGACGCGCGACCGCGCGTCTCATTCTGAAAACCCGGAGGGGTTTCAGAATAAATCCCACCGGGATTTCCTAACGCAGAATACCAAAACCACCATCTGAATTTTACAGGGAAACGCGCTGTCGCGCGTTTTGAGACGCGAGAATCTCGCGTCTCTACGGAACACATTGATTTTGAATGACTTTGTAAATCAAAAACGCCGTCCTCTTTTCAGAGAACGGCGTTGAAATTACCTAACTAATTTCGTTTCAGTCGGGTGAATTAGTCACGACGACGGAAAACGAGCAGGCTGCTCAGACCGAGGATACCGAGAGCGATTGTGGTCGGCTCGGGAACGATGTATTCCACGGTGAAAGCATCATAAGTCAGATTGTCAGGAATGGTCGGAGTCCCCGAGGCCGGATTCGGATCACCAGTTGTATAGGAGAATGCAGCAGATTCACCAATATACAGAGGATCGGCAGGATTAATGGCCTGGATTGTCAGATCACTCACCTCAACACCGGCAGGAAGTGAAGTGGCAACAATACCACCTTTCAACTTACCAGTCTTCTTCCCCGATTTAGTCTCATTGAAAGCCTCAGAAGCAATGATACTTCCTTGATACATGAGGTTGGCTGTGATTTCATTACCAACTTCTGACCCAGCGAGAGCACCACAGGTGTCACCGTATTTCACAATAGCAGTGTCATTATACATTTTGACTGTGCCCTGAGCATACATTGTTGTAGCAGCAGCGACTGCTAACGCAGCAATAATCAGTTTCTTCATAATTTTAATTCTTATATTTATTGTTTACCGTACCAAAATTACTTGATTTCGAAAGTTCTGGTCCATGTGGAAGCATTTGCTTTCTTCATAAAGAACGCTTCGCCAACAGCGATATTTTCAACTTGACCATACCAATCTTCTTCATCTTCATCATACGTGGAGAACTTGTAACCATCGGAGGTGTACTGATAAACCTGATCACCGAAATCCACAGCAGAGGTCAAACCGATCTCATTCAGATCACCGGCAACCGGTGTCGGGCTGGAAACGATAGACCAACCAGCAGGCAGTTCCACAGAATGAGCACCGGCCTTCACTTCACCCACGAAGGTGATTGCGAAAGCTTGAGGAGCCTTGATGAACACACCTTCACCAGGATTCACACCAAATTCCTCAGTCGGGAAATACCAATCTTCTTCATCTTCATCGAACGTGGCGTATATATAATCACCATTCACCATCTTATAAACTTCGGTGCCATAAGGAGCTTCCGGAATCAGGCTGGAAAGCATGTTGTTACCGCTGTCCAAGGGGTTGGCGATCAGATTCCAACCAGCAACGATATCAACATTCACATAACCCACAACGTTAGAGGAATAAACAGCGTCAGCGGAAGCAGTTGCAACTGCCAGACCGAGGGCTGCACCAATGAGTAATACTTTTGTCTTCATAATTACTTTTAATTTTTTATTTAGCGAACACACGTTCACTAGTGTTTACGCACATTTTCTCCAGTTCAACCACGAGCCGGAGCCGCGTCTCCAAAAAAGATATCAGAATATTACAAATCTGCAAGGATTATTTTTAAGAAAAAACTCATTATTTCTTATAACTAATTCAAAATAAATATATTAAATACATTACAAAAATGTAATTTTTTTTATATTGTCCGCTTTGATTCGGCATGATACACCTATATCAGCCCACTATCCGGGCTCTTTTTTGAACGCGGATCCGCGTTTTTTCACATTCAAGGTTTTCTTTTTTTAAAAATGACCGATCGCTGCAGTTATTCCTCGATATGGAAGGTTGCCTATCCCCTCATTCTGATGAACGCGGGGATGACAATCATGCAGTTTTGTGACCGCAAATTCCTGGCGATGCACTCGGAGGAGGAAGTGGCGGCCTCGCTGCCGGCGGGTGTTCTTTCCTTTACGATCCTCTCTTTTTTCCTCGTGATGGTGGCTTATACCTCGACTGTGGTGGCACAGTACTTTGGCAGGGGCAAGCTGCATTCCTGCATCCAGGCGACCTGGAACGGATTTTATCTTTCGGTGTTTTTCGGGGTGCTGGTCGTGGGACTGATGCCGCTGATCGGTCTGCCAGTTCTGAACCACAGCGGTCACGAGGCGCATCTGATCCCGCTGGAACGGGATTATTTTACAACCTTGATCCCCGGCGCGGCTTTCGCCTGCATGAGTACCGCTTTTGTCACTTTTTTCAACGGCTCCGGGAGAACGCTGTATTCGGCCTGTATCAATATAGCCGCCTGCGGGGTCAATGTCGCTCTGGATTATATGCTGATCTTTGGCCGATGGGGCGCGCCGGAAATGGGGATCGGCGGTGCGGGACTGGCGACCAGTCTCTCCTGTGTCTTTGGAGCGACTCTGGCATCACTCTGTTTTCTGGGACAGAAACAATCACGCTATCCGACTCGCACGCACCGGTCTCTTTCTCTTAAAGAGATCAAACGGCTTTTCAAGTTTGGGACACCATCCGCGCTGCAAGTGCTTTCGGATTACGGAGCCTACGCCGGATTTGCCTTTCTGATCGGACTGATCAACCAGGAAGCTATGGTCGTGACGACTATCGTGATCGCCATCAATCAGATGGCGTTCTATCCCATGCTGGGACTGGCAGACGCGACAGGTATCCTGACCGGTCAGCTGATGGGAGCGCATCATCCGAACCTGGTTTTCCGGCTGACTTACCGCGCCTGGATGCTGGCCACGCTCTATATGGCGATCATCGCGCTGTTCTATACTTTTTTCCCGGAATGGCTCTTTAGTCAATTCGCGCCGCAGGGAAACAACGAGACCGAAGCCTTTGCGGAAATCATCCGCAAGGGGAAATATCTGCTGCTCTGCGCGCTCATTTATAATTTCTTTGACGCGATGAAATTTGTCGTTATGGGAGCGCTGCGCGGCGCCGGGGATACCCGTGCCTGTGTGATCATTACCACAGTCTGCGCCTGGGGGATCATGGTTCCTGGTATGGCTGTTATGATCTTCTTATTCAACCAGGGCGTGGTCAGCGTCTGGATCTTCTCTTCCGTGTGCGTCCTGCTGGAAGCCAGCGTCTATTACTGGCGGTTCCGTACCGAGAAATGGAAGCATATCCATGTGATCGATCCGCTCCAGACAGCTATGGGCAATCCCCTGCCCCCGGAAGAAATACCTTAAATGCCGATTTCTGACGATTTTGTTTGCAAAGGGGAGCTGTTTGAGGTAGATTGAAAAAGTGCAAGGTGTTGCTAGCACCCTGCACTAATGCGCGGATGTTACTTCATCCGTTTGATCATTAGCATGATGCTAATGAAAATGATGATTACGATGAGGCTTGTATAATCTTCTGTGATCATCTTTTTTATTTCACCACCTTTCCTATAGTTTACTCATTTTTCCCTTTCATTTTTGAAAGTGTCAAAACGACATCCATAGGTCAGGAAGTGTGATGAAAACAAAGACATTAAGCACTCAGCTCACATCCGCACGGGAGATATTCTATTGGATATCAGCCTTGTCTGCAATTCTTTTGCCGAAAAACGCGGATTTTGTTTGCAAAGGGGAACCATTTGATGTAGATTGAAGAAGTGCAAGGTGGTCGAACACCTTGCACTAATGCGCGGATGTTTATCTCATCCGTTTGATCATTAGCATGACGCTAATGAAAATGATGATTGCTGTTAGGCTCATATAATCTTCAGTGATCATCTTTTTTATTTCACCACCTTTCCTACAGTTTACTCATTTTTTCCCTTTCATTTTTGAAAGTGTCAAAACGACATCCATAGGTCAGGAAGTGTGATGAAAACAAAGACTTTAAGCACTCAGCTCACGTCCGCACGGGAGATATTCTATTGGATGTCAACCTTATCTGCAATTCTTTTGCCGAAAAACGTGGATTTTGTTTGCAAAGGGGAACCGTTTGAGGTAGATTGAAGAAGTGCAAGGTGTTGTCGCACCCTGCACTAATGTACGGATTTATTTAATCCGTCTTGTTATCGGCAATATACTGATAATCAAGGTGATTATGGAGAGGGTTATATAGTCTTCTATAATCATCTTTTTTATTTCACCACCTTTCTTACGGTTTCTTCTCTTTTCCTTTCACTTTTTTTGAAAGAATCCAAAACAGAATCCATAGGCAAAGATGGAGATGAAAACAAAGACTCTAAGCCCGCAGCTCACATCCGCACGGGAGACATTCTATTGGGTATCATCCTCGTTCGCAATCTTTATCTATGTTTAGCGCGTCTTTGATGAAATCCGTTATTGAACATTCCTGCGCTTCACTTTATGCTTGCTGTGCCGTGTATGTCCCCGGCGGACCCGGCAGCAGCGCCTAAGATCGCGCGAACAGAGATATTTTGAAATGAAGATTACACTCAACTGGCTTAAACAGTACACTGATTATAACGGAACGCCCGATGAATTAAAGGAAGACCTCACCATGATGGGCATGGAGGTAGAGGCGATGAGTCAAACCGCCTGTGAGTTTGACAACATCGTTGTGGCCCAGATCATGGCCAGCGAACCGCATCCCAACGCGGACAAGCTCTCCGTGAACCGTGTCAATGACGGCAAAGGCATCCGTCAAATCGTTTGCGGTGCCAAGAATTTCAAGGTCGGCGACAAAGTGCCTCTGGCTCTGCCCGGCTGCACCATGCCGCAAACCAATCCGGATGAACCGCCAGTCCAAATCAAGGTCGGCAAACTCCGCGGTGTGGAAAGCCAGGGCATGATGTGCAGTGCCCGCGAGCTGGGACTCTCTCAGGATCACTCCGGTCTGATGATACTGCCGGAGGATGCTGTGGTCGGACAGCCTTTCGCTGAATTCCTGGGCAAGGCCGGTTCGGATGTCGTCTATGATCTGGAAATCACGCCTAACCGCGCCGATCTGAACAGCGTGATCGGTGTCGCCCGCGAGATCAGCGCCGTGACCGGCAATCCCCTGCGCATCCCTCCGATTGATGATACCAAGCTGGAGGCGGCCACCGACAAGGCGGAACCCGTCAGCAAGTATGTAAATGTTCGTCTGGAAGACACGGAACTCTGTCCCCGGTATGTCGCGCGAGTGATCCGCGGTGTCAAGGTCGGTCCCAGTCCGGACTGGCTGAAAAGCGCTTTGGAAAAGGTCGGTCTGCGCAGCATCAACAATATCGTGGACGTGACCAACTACGTCATGCTGGAAACAGGTCAGCCTCTGCACGCCTTTGATTATCACCTGCTCAAGGCCAGGGAAGGCGCGGCCACTCCGGTCATCGTCGTCCGCCATGCCGCGGAAGGCGAGAAATTCACCACTTTGGACGGTCAGGAACACACTTTGACCGCGCAGATGCAGGTCATCGCCGATGAGACCCGCGCCACCGCTCTGGCCGGTGTGATGGGAGGTCTCAATACCGAGATCCAGAACGACACAGTGGATGTCCTGCTGGAAAGCGCTTATTTCAATCCTCAGAATGTCCGCGCCACTTCCAAGAAGCTGGCTCTGCATACGGACGCTTCCTACCGCTATGAACGCGGTGCGGATGTCAGCATCTGCGACTATGCCAGCCGCCGTGCCATGCAGCTCATTATCGAAACAGCCGGAGGCAAGCTCTGCGACGGCAGCGTGGACGTATGGCCCACTCCTCCCGCGGAAAAGACTCTGACCCTGCGCTATGAGCGCGCGAATGCTTTGCTGGGAATTGATATCCCCAATGAAACACAAAAAGCCTACCTGGCCAGTCTCTGTCTGACACCTGTACCCCAGGCCACTCCGGAACTGGAAGCCACACAGGTCACCGTGAAGATCCCCACATACCGTGTGGATATGAAGGGCGAAGCGGACCTGATCGAGGAGATCGGCCGTCTCTATGGCGTGAACAAGATCCCTTCCCGTCTGCGTGTCGGCACACTGGGTTCCAATCCTTACGACAAGACGGTGGACGACCTGAACGAAGTCCGCACTCTGCTGACCGGCATGGGACTTTATGAAGCTCAGGGACAGACCCTGATCGCCAAAGAGGATGCCGTCCGTTTCAGTCCGTATCCGCTGCCGGACAACGGTCCTGTCGCGCTGAAGAATCCTCTCAGCAGCGATATGGATGTACTGCGTCCCAGTCTGCTGCCGGGCCTGCTCGCCAGCATCACCCACAATATCAATCACCGCACGCCGGATATCGCTCTCTTCGAGATCGGCCGCGTCTTTGTTCCCGCGGCTGACGGGAAATACACAGAGCAGCT
>DBVN01000079.1:12160-24576 GCA_002308515.1 Verrucomicrobia bacterium UBA1263
CAGCCGCCATACTCCTTTCTGGAGCGGTACCGAGCGTGATGCCAAGTACGACATCTTCGACATGAAAGGCATCCTGGAAGATTTCGCTGACAGGATCGGTCTCCGCGGCATTTCTTTCGTTCGCGCGGAAGAACCCAACAGCCTCTTTGTGGAATGGGGCAAGATCTGCCAGGGCAAGATGGAACTGGCCCGTTTCGGGCAAGTCTTCCCGCCGCTGGCCCGCAAGATGGATATGCGCGATCCGGTCTTCCTGGCCGAATGGAATATGGAGATCCTCCTGGCCCGGCACAATCCGAACCACAGCTTCAAAGCCCTGGGCGATTTCCCCAGCAGCCGGCGCGATGTCGCCATGCTGGTGGACGAGGAGATCACCCATGAAAACGTGCTGTCTGCCGTCAAGAGAGCTAAAGCCGGCTGTCTGGACAGCGTGGAACTCTTCGACATCTTCAAAGGCAAAGGCATTCCCGAAGGCAAGAAGAGTATGGCTTACGCCTTTACCTACCGCAGCAATGAGCGCACCCTGACCGATAACGAGGTCAACACCGCTCACCAGAAAGTCCTGGATTCCCTCCAGCAAAACCTGAAAGCCGTCCTGCGGTAGAAATCCCTCCTCAGCAAAAAGGACGCAAGTTTGATTGATCTGCGTCCTTTTTTTAGTCTAAAAAATCCCCGGTGGAATGAACCATCGGGGATCTTTGTTTTTATCTCAACTCACCGCGGGGCGTTATTGAGTACTGCGGTAAAATTGTTTGGCTTCATTCACTTTCCTAAGGAAACATCACATACGGGGTCAAGCCTTAATGCTTCCCGATAGATATAGTTGGCAAAGTTGATGTAGATGTAAGAGAGATCAACAGAGTTGAAGTAAATGAATTCATCATCATTCTCCCGCCCTGTTTTTATTCCAGCAATGCTTTTCCAGCATCGGTAAGACGATATTTTTGCGTAGGACTTTTTGGAGAATCGGGCTGAGTCATTTCAACAAGTCCCGCCGCAGTTGCGGGATTTAAGTAATTGGCAATAAACTTGTCACGGCTGGAGAATCCGAGTTCAGCCATCATCGCCCGTATAGACATGTCTTCATCCATTACTCTGAGCATACGAAGCACCTGCTTACTTGCCCCCTTACTTGTACCCTTACTTGTACCCTTACTTATCCCCTTACTTGTACCCTTACCGGGTCTTGCAATAGTGACAAGCAAACCTCCAAAGCGTGATTCAATCACAGGCATTGGCAGATTTGCCAATGAGAACCCTCTGCGCACTTTGTCAAAGCCTCTACCCCAGGACTCTATAAAGCCAGCCAAATAGAACACACTGGCAATGTTCTTGTTTCGCGGATGTGAGGAGTGTTCGCCAAGTAAAGTCTCAACAGTATAGCCTTGTGGCAGCTCACCTTCGTTCCAAAGTGAAAGTCGGTCATCATAAACCTTCATCTGTATATCCACACCCTGGTACAATTTATGTACAATAGCGTTGTAAAGCAATTCACGTAGTGCATCTTCTGGAATTTCAAGCACCTCTTTGCGTTGTAATCCTTCATAGTGAATAGGTGCTGTGAGATATTTGCTACGCAGCAAAGCCATCACCCGGTCTGCCATCTGCAAGATGTTTCCCTCAACCTCATCCTGAGTAATCAGGTCTGACTCGCTGGCACCAAATCGACCTATGCGGAAACGAACACAAGTGAAGAAGCGAAGAGGATCCTTGCCGAAAAGAAGGATGGCTGCGGCCTTTAGGAGGCCGATGCGATTGTTTATAAGATGAAGGCCATCCAAAATTTTTTCTGTTGAATCGTGCTTAATGTCCGGATTCATGCGCCCTGCGTCCACCGACTTCATAATAAAATAGTCTATTGCCTTTCGGTCTATATCATCAATAGTGGCACTTTCCACTGGTACATCATCCCACGAACGTCCCATCTTCTGCATGATAAAGTCCTGTAAGGCAAGCCCTGTTAGTTCCTGCATAGTAGAACCGAAGCGATAGTAGTATTTGCCTTTGAATGAGATGGGGATATTCGATGCGGGAACTATTATTTCAATGCAGTTGTCAGAACCCTGGCTGCGCAGATTCACATCAGCCTTTATACCCATTGACATAACTATTTTATTCGGAATATCTTCCATCAATCTCTTTGCATCATCTACACCGACCACTTGTTTATCATCGTTCACGCCGATATAGATACGGCCGCCCTGAGCATTAGCAAAACCACATATCCATTTCAGATATTCATCACGCCAAGACTCTTTGTATTCAATGTTCTGCGATTCGTTCTGCATTGCGGCTATTCAGTTGATTGCAAAATTACGAATTATTTCCACTGGCATCCCACAGAGATGGAAAAATGTGTTGCTTCTTGGAGCATTACACCCTGTAAACTCAACGCATGATAAACAAAACAACACGCCGTCCTTATACAACTTTTATGCAGCTTGTGCAACATATTCCTTCGGGAAAAATTTCTCAGCTTTCACTGGATTATGAGATTCATAATTCTTTGAAAATCAATGTCAAATTTTTCACTTTTCAAAGTTATGGATGATAGTGAACAATTTAATACAATATATTATCTGTATATATCTATCTCCATCCGTATTTCTTTTGAAAGATCGCGAGGTTATTTGAAGAACCGCTTCAGGTATTTACCGGTGAAGCTGGCGGGATTTTTGGCGACTTTCTCCGGGGTGCCTGCCGCTACGATCTCGCCGCCGCGCGAGCCGCCTTCCGGGCCCAGGTCGATCACCCAGTCCGCGCACTTGATCACGTCCAGATTATGCTCGATGACGATCAGTGTATTGCCCGCGTCACGCAGTTTCATCAGCGTTTCCAGCAGTCGGGAGACATCATGGAAATGCAGCCCTGTGGTCGGTTCGTCCAGGATGTAGAGCGTCCGGCCATCGGATTTGCGCGCCAGCTCCGCCGCCAGCTTCACACGCTGAGCCTCGCCGCCGCTCAGGGTCGTCGCGCTCTGTCCCAGCTTGATGTAGCCCAGCCCCACACTGGACAGGGTCAGACACATCCGGTGGATGGCCTCGTGGGCTTTGAAAAACTCCACCGCCTCGTCCACCGTCATATCCAGCACCTCGGCAATGTTCTTGCCCTTATAAGTCACCTCCAGCGTCTCACGGTTGTAGCGTTTGCCGCCGCAGGATTCACAGGTGACATAGACCGGCGGCAGAAAGTGCATCTCGATGCAGATCAGACCGTCGCCCTTGCACTTCTCGCAGCGTCCGCCGCGGATATTGAAGCTGAAGCGCCCCTGTTTGTAGCCGCGCACCTTGGAAGCCGGCAGCTGGGTGAACAGGGCGCGGATGTCATCGAACATTCCTGTATAGGTAGCCGGATTGCTGCGGGGCGTTCTGCCGATCGGCTCCTGATCCACCACCACGATCTTGCGAAAATGTTCCGTGCCGCGGATCTCCCGGCACTTGCCCGGAGTCTCCTTGGCTCCGTACCAGTCGCGCGCCAGCTGTTTCCGCAGGATGTCATCCACCAGGGTGCTTTTGCCCGAACCGCTGACACCCGTCACACAAGTGAACAGACCGATCGGGAAATGCGCGTCCACATTCTTTAAATTATTCTCGGAAGCTCCCAGGATATCCAGCCAGCCGCGCGCGTCATCCGGCTCCATACGGTGCTTGGGCACACTGATCTTCAAGTCCCCGCTCAGATAACGTCCGGTCAGCGATTTACTATTACTGGCCACCTCTTCCGGCGTTCCGCAGGCGACCACCTTGCCGCCCAACACACCGGCACCCGGCCCCATATCCACCACATAATCCGCGCGGCGGATCGTATCCTCATCATGTTCCACCACGATGACCGAGTTGCCCATATCGCGCAGACGTTTGAGTGTCTCCAGCAGACGGTCATTATCCCGCTGATGCAGACCAATGCTCGGCTCATCCAGAATGTAAAGCACACCCATCAGCCCGGCACCGATCTGTGATGCCAGACGAATACGCTGAGCCTCACCTCCGCTTAGTGTTCCGCTTTCCCGGTTCAGACTGAGATACCCCAGCCCCACATCAGACAAGAACGATAAACGCTTGCGTATCTCGCGGAGCACCTCCTCCACGATCTTGGTCTTGTTCCGGGTCAGACGCAGGTTTTTGAAATACGTACAGGCATCCTCCACCGTCATCCGGCAGATATCCATGATGGAGACTCCCGGCACCTGCGGCTGGAGCAGTTCCGGTTCGCAGATAAAATCACATTTCGGCAGCGGCAAAGTCACTGCCAGCACCTCCGGACGCAGACGGGCTCCCTTGCAGGCATCGCAAAACTCCTGCACCATGTAGCCTTTCAGGCGGCTGCGCATCGAATCGCTCTCCGTCTCGGCATAAATACGCGCCAGGTTCGGCAGAATCCCTTCGAACGGACGCTTGATCACACTGCGTTTGCCACGTGTCCACAATCCGAAAGAAACCTCCTCCTCGCCGCTGCCATGAAGAAGGATCTTCCTGAAATCCTCAGACAGCTGATTCCAAGGCACATCCAGCGGCTGCTCGTAATGTTCGGCCACACCTTTCAACAGAGCTTTGTAATAAGTGATCATCCGTTTGCCCATCCGCCGCCAGGGCAGGATCGCTCCGTCCGCCAGTGACTTTTCCGGGCTGATGACCAGATCCGGCGAAAAGACCAGCTTCTTACCCAGACCGAAACAGACCGGACAGGCCCCCTGCGGCGAGTTGAAAGAAAATATCTTCGGCTGAGGCGCTTCATAAGTTCTGCCGTCATCGGGATTGAGCAGCAGGGTCGAGTAAAGTCCTTCTTTCCATTCGGTTTCACCCGGCAGACAATAGCTGACGAGCATCCGTCCCTTGCCCCATCCCAAGGCCATCTCCACCGAATCGGCCAGACGGGTGCGGGATTCCTTGCTCAAGACGATACGATCCACCACCACCTCGATCCGGTGACGGGCTTTAGTGTCTATCTTGATTTTCTGGGTCGGGCTCAGCTCCTTGATCTCGCCATCCACACGCACCCGAAGAAAACCTTCCCTCTGAAGATGTTCAAACACATCCCGAAAAGCTCCCTTCTCATCCGTGACCATCGGAGCCAGCAGGATCAGTTTCGTCCGCTCCGGCCATTCCATCAGTGTATCCACGATCTCATCGCTTGTCTGCTGAATGATCTCGCGTCCCGATTCCGGTGAATGCGGAACCCCGGCATGGGCGAAAAGCAGCCTCAAATAGTCATAAATCTCTGTCGTGGTGGCAATAATAGAACGGGGATTCCCGGCCGCGTTCCGCTGCTCGATCGCGATCGCCGGTGAAAGTCCCTCGATGAAATCCACTTCCGGTTTTTCCATCTGATCCAGGAACTGCCGCGCGTAAGCCGACAGCGACTCCACATACCGGCGCTGCCCCTCGGCATAGATGGTGTCAAAGGCCAGGGACGACTTGCCCGAGCCGGACAGCCCGGTCATGACGATCAGCTTGTTGCGGGGGATCACCAGGTTGACGTTTTTGAGGTTGTGCTCCCGCGCGCCCTTGATNNGAAAGCGACTCCACGTAGCGGCGCTGCCCTTCCGCGTAAAGCGTGTCGAACGCCAGGGAAGACTTTCCCGAACCGCTTGTTCCTGTGATAACAACCAACTGATCACGAGGTATTTCCAGACTGATGTTTTTGAGATTATGCTGACGTGCTCCTGATATTCTGATGACCGATGACATGAAAAATAAAACACAAACAACCCGCGCCGTTCTCCAGCGCGAGTTGTACATTCAAAACAAAAGTAAACTCTTCAGGGTCGATCCAGACCCTTTTCTTTATGCCGCGGTGGTCGCGCCCGAAAGACGAAGACTCAGACGAGACTTCTTGCGATCCGCTTTTGCCCAGTGGATCACACCCTTCTTGGCAGCTTTATCCAACGCGGAGATGGCAGCGCTCAAGGCAGCTTTGGCCTCGTCAGTGTTACCTGCTTTCAGTGTGGCCAAAAACTTTCTTTCACGTGTTCTTAAAAGAGACTTAACACTCTTATTCACTAATTGCTTACGTGCGCTGTTACGTACTCTGCGCTCTGCTGACTTCTTATTAGGCATATCCTATTTCTATATCTTACAACGACCCCCCTCATGGGGGCCAAAAAACCGTACTCATTCTACCCTCTTTCTTTTTTGTGTCAACATCCAATCTTTCAATTCCTCATTTTTATTGAACTTGACCCAGTCCGATTCCGGCGGTAGTCTGGTGGCGATATGAGTAAGATTTGTTTTAACTTCCTTAAACTCATAGCCGGACTCAGTTTCGCGCTGTGTATGCTGCCCTGTGCCGCGCCGATTCTCCACGCGGACGAAAATACAAATACCGCCGCCAAACTTCCCCTGGAAGGCTGTTTCGAGACCCGTCAGATCTGGTCGGACGGCCATCATAACGCCTTCACGGGCGCGACCTTCTGGAAAGGAAAGACTTACGTCGTCTTTCGCAACGCGGAGCATCACGTCAGCTTCGACGGCCGGGTGAAGATCCTCGCCTCGGCAGACGGTGTCAACTTCAGCGAAGCGGCTACGATCTCCCTGCCGGGCAAAGATCTGCGTGATCCCAAAGTCATCAATGCCGGTAGAACGCTCCATCTCTATGTCGGCGCGGTAGATGAAAAGGACACCAAACGTCTGGAAACGGACGCTAAACTCTTCACATCCAAAGACGGCACTCACTGGAAAGAGCAAAAAGTCACCGGACTGGTTCCGGGAAGCTGGCTCTGGTTTGTGCATTATGACGGCAAGACCTTCTACGGCAGCGCTTATCATCATAATGACCTGACCTCTCAGGCCAGCGCCATCCTCTACAAGAGCAAAAACGGAAAAGACTGGGAACCGTTCTTCAATATCCCGGTGATCGCCGGCAATGAAGTCGCGCTGGATACAGACGCGAACGGCGCTCTCTATGCCTTGGTACGCTGCGAGATCCCTCCTTGTCATCCCTACCTGCTGACCATCCCGGATCTGAAGAAACCCGGACTCTTTGAACTGCGCCAGCTGCCCTTCACCCTGCAGGGACCCTTCCTGAAACGTGTGGACGGCGGATGCATCGTCCTGGGCCGCCGGTGGGAAGACAACGGCTGGAAGAATCCGCTGGGAGCCCCCAATCCTCAGCGTCATATCGAGATGATCTGGCTGGGTGATGACCGCAGTATGAAACAGCTCTGCACACTGGAAAGCGGCGGAGACTGCTCCTACACAGGCTGGGCCGCTCAACCCGATGGTTCCGTGCTGATCTCTTACTACTCCGGCCACGGTCACCAGTACCCCCAGGCAAACATCTACGTCGCCAAATTCCCCAAAGGCTTCGATCAAGGCCCGTGGAGAGCGGAGAAGTAGAAACTACCTTGGAAATATATGCTAACAACTAAAAATATTATGAAAAATACAAATAGAGTATTGATAACATTTATTCATCTTGCAGTAATATTACCCCTATCCGGGTGCAGTAGAAGTGTGGATGCAAACCCTCAAAAAATGGAGAGCGGTTCCACTTCAACTGAAAATAGGGATATAACTGTAAAAGAGTCATCCTATCCGGAAAAGAATATGACTATCAAAAAGACTTATCGCGGATCAGATGTAATCATGCAAGAAACTGATATTGATGGAGTAAAAACAATATCATATTCCATTAATGGAAAGTGTGTTTGTATAGAAGCCGATGAAGATAAAGATGGTTCTTTTGAGGGCTTTTGGATTTTTGATCCGGATACAGATGAATTTGAAATCTTTCATCGGGAAAAGGATGGTTCTGTACATCCTATGGAATCAAAGGAATTACAGGAAATGCGTCAAAAAACACAAGAAGCTGCTCAAGCATGGGGAGATACCATTCAAAACATTCAAAAAGAAATTGATGAATCAACAAATAGGAATCATTGATCAAAAAGAATTCCATATATGAAACAAATAATGAGTTTAAAACTCCATTTAATGTGGGCATGTATTTTTCTCTTTGTTTGTCTGGGAGTGAGTTCTTGCAAAAAAGAAGCTTCAGTGGCTTTGGAAACACGGAATGGTGAGATAGATCTTTCACTCTTTGCCTTTAAACAAATTGGTAAATATAGAGGCACAAATATTCCATCTGAAAGTATTACCCTCAGCGGAATTACCAATTATCAATATATCATGGATGAAAAGAGCCTCTCTGTTATATGCCCCAATGAAACTGTATCGAATATCTATACAATGTTTCATTCGCATCTTGGCGAAGCAAATATGATTAAAACCAACGCTCAAGGTGAAATCGATTCGTTTATCTATATCCCAGTTGGAGACATTGCGATTAATTGCATCAAATCTTCCAACACAAACGGCGTTAAAGAGGTGTTGTTTATTATCAAGAAGCCATCAAAAATGCCCGTATTATCACAAGAGCCCTACAAAGGGAAACTATTGCATCCAAAGGAACGAAAGGGGGAAGAGGATCTTTCGCTTTTTGTCTTTAAACAAATCAATAAATATAGAAGCACAAATATTCCTCCGGCAAGTATTACCCCAAGCAAAATTACCAATTACCTTTATGTCAAAGATGAAAAAGGGTTTCAGGTCTTATGTCCCAATGAGACCGTATTCAGTATCTATGAGATGTTCCAGCCGATTTTTGGAGAACCTGCTTTGCTTAAAACCAATTCTCAAGGAAAGATAAATTTTTTGTTTATGGATGGCCGGGAGATATTGCAATCAATTGTAGTGATTGGGGGGAAAATGATCCCCATGCTTCTCAGGGAGCATTTTTTGTCATACTGAAACCTGGGGCGCTGAATGAATAATCCCAAACTCGCCATTAGAATCCTAATGACGATCTTGATATAAAAAAGGTGAAAACCGCTGCCAGGCCACCCAGTCTGACAGCGGTTTTCGGTACGGTAAAAAGTGTTATGATAAACCGGCGGTTATTCCTCCGGTTCGGGTTCCAGAGGTTCTTCGTCTCCGCCATCCTCACCCGGCGGCGGATTCAGTTCATCCTCTAAAACGACTACATCGTCTCCCTCGCCTATCTCATCGAGGACTTCCGGCGCGGGAGGTGCCGGCGGAACATCCTCTTCCGGACGTTCCAGCATCACCGGGATTTCCGATTCCGGCGGCGCGGGAGGAAGCTCCTGAGCCGTGTTGGACTGTTCACTCTGTTCTTTCATCCAGTTGACACGGTTCTTCAGCAGATTCTCCACAGACCAAGTGGAAACGATATAGATCCAATTTTCAAACTCTTTCTCTTTGGCCAGCTTCTTCTGAAGGCGTTCCAGATTGGCCTGGAATTCTTTATCCAGACGAGCCTTGTCTTCTTCCTTCTCGTCCGCGGCCGCTGTGCGTTCCGTGGGCAGATTCGCGTCCACCTTCATGGAGAGATAGCGTCCCGATTCATCGCCGGTCATGCGGCCGATGTTGATCGTATAGGTAAAGCCATCAAAGGTCTTCAGGACAGCGATCGTCGGCGTGTCCAGACGTGTCTCCGCCGTGTCCGTGTCACCGGGCAGCACATCCGTAAAGGATGCATAAGAGAACACACTGGAAAGAGAGCGCGTCTTGGAGTTGTCTACCGTCTCATTCGTTCCGGCGTTCGTCAGGACGAAGTCACCGGTGGCAGTCTCACGAGTGAACTCCCAGTCCGGAGCCGGCTCGCCCATAAACTGCACGGAGACCGAGGAGAGTTTCTCCACCTTGAAGAAATCCTTACTCAGCCATCCCGAAGCGTCCGTATTCACATTGTCAAAGGTCTCGCTGACCAGATAGACCGGAGCCTCGCCGCCCACCAGGATATAACGTCCTTCGGGCATACCTCCGCCCATCATCGGGTTTCTCTGGGACTCGGACTGGCGCATGAACTCTTTACCCAGCAGCAGCGAAGCCACGAGCTTGCCGCTCTGGTTTTTCACATCCAGCTGAGTACCGCCGTTCTCTTCCGAGCTGCTGGGCAGCAGGCTCAAACGGCCGAACTGGCTCTTGCCGGCCTCCACCACACGCAGCGGTTTCAATTCAGAGAGTTTCAAAACCAGATCGCTGATATTCTCGAAACTGGCCGGATAATTTGAACGCTCTTTCACGACCCAGATACCGTCCTGTTTCATCAGGGTAAGACTATCCTCCCCGCGAGTTATGTTGATTTGATCAACATCGTTGACAGGCATGTCTTCAAAGATCAGCCCGCCTGCCTCCACTGTCTTCCAGGAAGCGGAATCCTTCTTTGTTACAGTGAATGCCACCGCGATAGCTACCGCGGCAGCTACGATCAGTGCTATAAGTGTTTTCAGATTCATTTTGCAGCAGTACGTTTACGTTTAATGATTGCGATCACGATACCGACCAGCACCACGACAAACGCCATGCCTGCCGTGTTGATCCAGGTCAGATTATTTTCCAGGGAAGTGATATCTTTGCGCAGGTTCTTGCGGACCTCTTTCAGCTTCTTCGCTGTTTCGGCCTCGCTCTTGCGGAAATTGGCCAGCTCCGCCTTCTGTTCATCCGAGAGGATGAACTTCTGCGAGCCGTCCGTCTTGGCGCGCTGCAGCTCGCTGATCTTTGTGCGGGCCTCGTTCAGACGGTTTTCCAGATCCATCAGCTGAGACTGATATTGCTGTTCAGCCCTGGCGCGGTATTCCTGGATCTTGGTGAACGGACGGTTCATCGTCGCGCGGCTGCGCATATTGATCAGGCTGCTGTTGCCGGCCAGCTGTTCAGTGATATTCTGCGCCAGAGTCAGGTTGCCGTTCAGCGGCTGAACGATCCTCTGTCCGAAGATGGAGGTGACTCTCACCGAGAAATTGTCATGGAGCATATCCACATCGCCCACCAGCACCACCGCGCCTTCTTTAGTCGCTTCCTTCAATGCCGGTTTATCCGCCGCTTTCGCTTCATCCGCGTCTTTATCATCGTCATCCTTTGCCTCGGCTTTGGCAGGCTTGCCGTCCGGGAAGGCTGTCTTGAACTTGCCGGTGAGCATCACCGCCAGATCATGTTCCTTGTTGGAAGCCTGGAAATCACGATTCAGGATCTGATTGCGTTCGGACAGCATCTTGTCCACCAGCTGTGAATTGGTGGAGGATTTGATCAGGGTCGTCTTGGTCAGACCATCCGCCGGAGTTCCGCTGAACGTTCCGGCAAAGGCCATCAGCGCGCTGTCCACCTGCGAAGTCGCGATATTCGCTTCGCTGAACGCGTCCGCCGTCAGACTCAGCACCGTGATGAACTCAGCCTGACCTGTCTGAGAGCCCAAAGTCGTCGGGTAATTCTTATCCGCTATCACCCTTGTCGTATCAAAGGTGATCCCCCAGGCCGTGAACAGCTTCTCCAGCGTGGAGGCTGTGTCATACTGGGCCATCGGGTTCTGCTGGGATTGTCCCGCCGGATCCAGTCGGAAGAGCGGATCCACATAGGCCAGCATACGGCCGCCGCGCAGGATGAACTGATCCAGCGCGAAGAGCGTGCTGTCCGATAAATTCTTGGGATGGATAACGATCACGGTCTGGATATCCTCCGGGATCTCCTCCAGATTCGTTCCCAGATCCACGACTTCAAAATCACTCTTCAGCTCGCTGATGAACGTCCAAGCCGGCATTCCGCGCTGCTGCATCTGCATCATCATCGGATTCATTTCCATTCCGAACACCGGCAGATCCGTGACGACACCCACTTTCACCTTGTCCGGGCTGGCCACACGGGCGATCGCGCGGGAAATATCGTATTCCAGCAGACGTTCGCGTGTCGGCGAGAGGAACGGCAGCGCCACGGTGTTATCCAGACAGCTGATGGCGATCCCCATGTAGATGGTGTCGCCTGTATTGATCGTCTGACCTTCCACACCATCCGCGTGCGCCATATCTTCCGCGTCGGAATCCGGCTCCGGATTGTAGCGCTTGACCCGCAGCATCCCTTTGGCGGCTTTGCTGTATTCCTTCAGCAGATCATCCACATTGCGTGAATAGTTCTTTACAAAAAGCTGTGCCGCTTCCGAACCGCCCTGCGAGCAGTAGAACCTCAGCTCCACCGGCGTATCCAGATTCGCCAAAATATCCTTCGTTCCCTGGCTCAGTGTGAACAGACGGTCTTCGGTAAAGTCCATCCGTACCTTGTACACATTGGACAGCAGACAGACCGCCGCCACGATGGCCAGCATCACGATCACGCCCACCGTACTGAAAAGGAACGATACATTCTTATTACTCTTCATATCCTTCTAAAACTTCCTTTCTTGCTTTCTAACTCTGTTCAGACTCCTTGCTTCTAACCGGCGCGGTGACTCCTGATCACCACATTTGTCGTAAAGAGACAGAAGAAAATCAGTCCCAGGAAGAAGATGATATCACTGGAATCAATGATGCCGCGCTGGAACTGCGCGAAGTGCGTCATCACACTGATGCCCGAAACCGCGCTCACCATTGCCGGGCTCAGCCACTGGCTCAGCATCTCATTCAGTGGCGGGCA
>DBVN01000079.1:24688-25018 GCA_002308515.1 Verrucomicrobia bacterium UBA1263
TTATCCGGGTTGCCCAGGTAGTTCACCGTCACGATCATCGGGAAGGTCAGCGCCAGCGCCAGACCCAGAAAGATCCAGGAGGCTAAAAACTTGCCCAGGATCGCCTGCCATCCGGTCACCGGCATGGTCAGCAGCAGCTCGATCGTTCCCAACCGACGCTCCTCGCTCCATAATCTCATACCCACAGCCGGCACCAGNNAACAGGTACAGCCAGCAGTGCCACATAAAAAACGGATTCAGCGACGCTTCATTGGCCGCGAAGAACCCGCTCACTTTGAAAGTAAAAAATCCCGCTAACAGCAGAAAGATCACGATAAACACATACGCCAC
>DBVN01000045.1:0-860 GCA_002308515.1 Verrucomicrobia bacterium UBA1263
ATTTGACCATCAGGTATTTTCCTCCGGGATGTTCTCCGTGATGTTATAAGGGGCGTTCTCCGGCAGTTCCTCCGGGCCTTCTTCCGGTCCGTCCGGGTCTTTCTCCGGTTCGTCATCGATATAATCCTCCGGCGTACCGGAAACGGCGATCAGAAGGCTGTTGAGGATCCAGGCGCTGACCATGGCGCACAGCCCCTCGCCGAATATGATCAGCGGCGTGAATACCGCGACCACGGCAAAGAACATGGCAAAATGGACAGCGAAGACCAGAATTGTCGCGAAGAGATAGTGCGTGCCGATCAAAAAAGCATTTTTGAGCATGGCTGTGTTGGTGTTGTGCACGCTGGCGAGAAGGGGAAAGACATATAAAAGCACGATTACATAAATGATCGACGCCGCGATCACCAATGCCAGGATCAGCGTCCAGATCACCGCCATGGCGCCCGTTGAACTCTTGCGCAGATGATAGAGGATATATCCGTCAGCGCCCAGGAACAGGCCTGCGCCCAGAAGGATCAGCCANNAGCTGCGTTGCCTGCTTGAAATTTTCTTTAAAAGAATGAAAAAACAGTTTCCACGCATGTGACTCCTCATCGCGGATGACCTTCAGGCACGCGTAGTAAAGAGCTGTCGTGGAGGCGCCGATGGTGAAAATGGGCAGAGAACAGATAAACCAAAGTATATTCAGAAGACAACTGCAGCTCAGCTTCATCAGGAGCTGGCTGAACCTGCTCTCATAAGAAAAAAACCTCATGGTGTAAGTCCTTTCAGATCAGTCTATATTCCGGTCTTTAAATCAGTTTAAGATCCGGTCTTCACTTCAATATTCAATCCGGCCTGTTTTAATCCAGCCGGGTCGA
>DBVN01000045.1:939-2934 GCA_002308515.1 Verrucomicrobia bacterium UBA1263
GCCATGACCTGCGTATGGACGTGGACCGTGCTCAGGCCGGGGCGATAGATGCGCGACTCAGGCGAATTATCAAAGCCGAGGACCAGCACATCCTCCGGTACCGACTTCCCGATGGTGAACAGGTTGCGGATCAGATCACCTGCCAGGAAATCGTTGGCGCAGATGAACACATCCGGCAGTTCTTCCAGCCCTGCGATCGACTCGATGATCTCTTCGACATGGTTGGTGCAGAATACGTAGCGATCGTCTACCGGGACATCTGCCATGAGCATAGCCATCCGAAAGGCGGCGTAGCGCTCATAGAAGGACTGGCAGTGGTTATAGTTGCCGATGAAACCGATGCGCTTTTTTCCCGCGGCAAGCATATCATTGACAAAGCGGGTGATCTCGGTCGTATTGTCCATAAAAAGATGGTCGGCGGGAAGGTAAGAGCCGTCTCTCTTGACGGGACCGTCCACAAAAAGGACCGGGACGTCCAGCTCGCAGATCATCTTGCCGTATTCATAATCGAACATTTCAATGCAGATGACACCCTTCACCAGATCCTTGCGGAATGTGTACGGAAATGTCATTGTACGCAGGTTCTCCTTCGTGATCCGGTGGGTGTTCATTGTAAAGCCCGCCTGGGAGATCTCACGCTGGAATTTGTCCAGCATAGTGGAGGCAAAGTGCGACTGTGTCAAAAAAGCGGCGGTCAGCAGCGCGATTTCCCCCTGATACTGCCGGGTCACGGGGAAAGAGGTTATTTCGTCGGAGGCCAGGATGGAATTGACATAGGAGAACTGCTTGTATCCCATCTCCACAGCNNTTCTGCAGTATCTTGTCCCGCGTAGCTGCCGCAATGCCGTCGGAATTATTGATGGCCTTGGAAACTGTGTTGCGGGAGATGCCGAGTTCATCGGCAATGTCCTGTAAAGTCACTCTCTTCATTTCGCGATCCTCAAATTCTCATACTTTTCAAATGTAAAGTATTTTCTGATATTTCGTCATGCAATTATAGCACAAAACAGGGGAAATGGTCAAACAAATGACACTGACAAAACGGTGCGTTTGTAAATGCAATAATTTTGCCATTTGCAAAGTCAGGGCTCGCAAATGCATGAAATATGCGAAAAATGTTCCAAATAATGGGAATATGATTTACAAATGGGTATATTTAAATTGACATTTTGCGATAAATAAACTACAATTTCACCATCAAGGGTGCGAATGCACATTTTGATCCGTGTGCGCACACGTCAAGATCACTTTTGCACTATGTATTTACTTGAGGAAGGGAGGTAAATCAATGAAAAAAACACCGGAATCCGCTGCGGCCGGAAGCAGCGGAAATTCCAAAACGCACAACACACTGGTCTATATTCGGCAACACTGGCAGCTGTATGTGATATTCATGCTGCCGGCGTTCCTGTTGACGATCATCTTCCGCTACATCCCGATGGGCGGAATTGCGATCGCTTTCACGGAATATAACCCCATCCGAGGAATCCTCGGCAGTGAATGGGTCGGATTCGAGCATTTCCACCGTTTCCTGTCATCCCCGGACTTCATGAGGTATCTGGTAAATACCCTGAAGCTGAGTGCCTTCGGTCTGCTGTGGGGATTCCCGGCACCGATCCTGCTGGCTTTCCTGCTTAACCGTATCCTCAGCGCCAAGACCAAACAGAAAATTCAGCTCGTGCTTTATATGCCGAACTTTATCTCTGTTATCGTCCTCTGCGGTATCGTTCGTATTTTGCTGGCGCCTACCGGCATGATCAACATGATGCTCGGTACGTCCTTCAACTTTATGACAATGCCTTCTGCATTCCGGACGATTTATATCGCCTCCGGTATCTGGCAGGGCGCAGGCTGGGCATCCATCATTTATACTGCGGCTCTGTCCAATGCCAGTAAGGAATTGAAGGAAGCTGCCGTGATCGACGGTGCAAATATCATTCAGCAGATTCAGGCCGTTGAATGGCCTGCTATCAAGGACACAGTGCTGATCCAGTT
>DBVN01000045.1:3033-3825 GCA_002308515.1 Verrucomicrobia bacterium UBA1263
TACGTGTACAAGAAGGGTCTTCTGGATGGCGACTACGGATTCTCCACCGCAGTCGGCCTGTTCAATACCGTTATCAATGTCATTCTTCTTGTAACAATGAACTCTCTTGTCAAGAAGATGAATGACGGCAAGGGTATTTAAGGAGGTGCGGAATATGAAAACTAAAAAGAAAAGTGAATTTTCCAAACTGCCCTCCGGCGATAAAGCTTTGCTGATCGTAGCTTATACGATTCTCGGATTGTTCCTTGTAGCGATCATTCTTCCGATCATCTACATTATCCTTGCTTCCTTTATTGATCCGGTCACGCTGCAGAACAGCGGCCTGACTTTCGATTTCAGCAAGTGGACGCTCACTGCTTATGAGCGCGTTCTGGGCAACGCGCAGATCTGGGTCGGTTTCAAGAACGCGCTGATCTACTCAGTCCTGTTCACGATCATTTCCGTTGTAGTGACGCTGCTGGCAGCATATCCCATGTCCCGCGCTGACTTTAAGGGAAGAGGATTCTTCAATACGATCTTCGTGATCACAATGTTCTTTGGCGGCGGTCTGATCCCTACTTACCTGCTGATCTCCAACCTGGGCATGCTGGATACCATTTGGGCCATCCTCATCCCCGGCGCTTTCAGTGTGTGGAACATGATCATTGCCCGCACCTACTACATGGGAATTCCCCGCGACCTGCAGGAAGCGGCGGAGATTGACGGTGCTACCGAGATGGTTTACTTTTTCCAGATCCTTCTGCCTGTCTGCACACCGATCATTGCTACGATCTCCATGTGGCAGTTCGTCGG
>DBVN01000053.1:0-2577 GCA_002308515.1 Verrucomicrobia bacterium UBA1263
CTGAACGCCACAGCCGACATGGAGGGTACGTTTGAATATGCCCCGGCCATTGGTGCCAAACTGAATGCCGGTACTCAAACACTGACCGTGACCTTCACACCGGCGGACGCTGATAATTACGAGACGGCTTTCGCTTCTGTGGAACTGGTCGTCAGTAAGGCCGTTCCGGTCATTACCTGGGAGGCTCCAGCTGCGATCACATACGGCACGGAACTGAGCGATGCCCAGCTGAACGCCACAGCCGACATGGAGGGCACGTTTGAATATGACCCGGCCATCGGTGCCAAGCTGAATGCCGGTACTCAAACACTGACCGTGACCTTCACCCCGGCGGACGCTGACAATTACGAGACCGCTTCTGCTTCCGTGGAACTGCTCGTCAACAAGGCCACACAGACCATTGAATTCGCTCCTCTGGCTGATGTCAGAGAAGGTGACGATCCGTTTGAACTGTCCGCGACAGCCTCCAGCGGTCTGGCCGTGACTTTCACCAGCAGCGATCCGCAAGTCGCTTCCGTCCAGGGCAACCTGGTAGCGATCGGTCTGGCCGGAACAACGACCATCACGGCTGTTCAGGAAGGCGATGACAACTACGAAGCCGCGGAAGCCGCTCAGACTTTGACCGTGCTGCCCGGCTCGGACTTCATCTATATTGTCAATGAGGACGGCACTCTGACCATTACCGGCTACAGAGGAATCGAAGTTGATCTGGAGATTCCGAGTGTCATCAATGAAATGGCCGTTACCATCATTGGCGCGGAAGCGTTCATGGGGAATACTGAACTGAGAAGTGTGGTCGTTCCTGAGACTGTCATCCTGATCGACAGCCAGGCCTTCGCGGGCTGCTCCGCTCTGGAAGAGATCACGATCCCGGCTAGCGTGGAGTCCATCGGCGACGGCGCGTTCAGCGATTGCCCGGTTCTCATCAAAGTGGACTTCATGGGTAAAGTTCCTGAGTTGCCCGAAGATGTGTTCAGCGGCAGTGAAAACGTAGTCATCTACTACTTCATGGCGCTGAATGACCCGGACGATCTTCCGGCGAACGTGAAGAAAGTGGCTAAAGACCAAATCTCCCTGACCTATAAGTGGCAGAACGGTGAACTGACCCTGACCTTCACCGGTACGCTCTATGAGAGTGAGGACACCGTCACCTGGACCTTGGTCGAGGATGTTGATGGCAATACCTATGTCGTGAAACCGAATAAGGGCAAGAAATTCTATCGTGTCGGCATGTGATCCGACAGCGGATAGCATCTAATAAAAGTGCCGGTCTGGCTTATGATTAAATCGCGATGAAAGAAAACGCTGAAAAAGAAAAAAAGAGGACCCAGCCGCGTCCCTCCTTTCAGGAAGAGTTGAAAGAATTTCTCAACTCTTTCCCGGATAAGTGGTTGTTCCTTGTTTTAACAGGACTCTGGTTCCTGATATTCCACCTTTTCGGGAATTCCACCTTTGGCTATACGGATACCGATTCTCTCTTTGGCTGGCTGCATTACGACTACAGCCAGGAAGCCAGCGATGAGCATGGATACCTGGTCCCGTTCGCCGTGCTGGGGCTGATCTGGTATGAAAAGAAGCGGTTCCTCAGCGTCAAAAAGGAGCAGTGGTGGCCGGCCGTCACGATCGTTCTGGTGGGTATCCTGATCCACCTGATAGGCTACCGGATCCAGCAGGTGCGCGTCTCCCTGATCGGTTTCTTTGTGGGCTGGTACGGCATCACCGGGATGATCTGGGGCCGTCAATGGCTTCGGGCGGTCTTTTTTCCGTATGTGCTGTTCATCTTCTGTTTTCCGATCGGCACACTGGCGGACCGGATCTCCGTTCCTCTCCGGCTCTATTCCTCCACAATAACAGGCTGGATCGCGAATGCTTTGGGGATGGATGTCGTGCGCCAGGGCACGATGCTTTCCAACCCGGTCAAGGGCTACGACTATGAAGTCGCGGCTGCCTGCAGCGGTCTGCGCAGTCTGATCGCCACTCTCGGCATCGCGGTCGTTTATGGTTTCCTGACCTTCAAGACTCCCTGGAGACGCGGTCTGATGGTGCTCAGCGCGATCCCTTTGGCCGTTGCCGCCAATGTCACACGGCTTTTGATGATCATTTTTGCCGGAGAGATCGGCGGGCAGAAAGCCGGAATGTATGTGCATGACAGCTCTGTCCTGAGCATGATCCCTTATTTTGTGGCCTTTATCGGGATGTATTTCGTGGCCAGACTCTTCCGTGAGGATCGGGGAAAACCGTCCCCGGCACGGACCGAAAGAGATTTTGAAGAGGATACCGAAAACGAGGAGGACGAAGATGAGTAATATGAGATCTCTGAACCGAAGCAGTTTGATAATGATCCTGGTTCTTTCGCTGATGATGCTGGGAACCTGTGTGATCTGCTGGCATTTCAAAGTCCACCAAACGATCGGCAAGCCCGCTTTCCGCATCGTTCCCGGCGAGCTGATGAATGAGAAAAGCGAAGTGGTCCGCACCAATATCATTGATCTGCCGGTGGAAGTCGGTGCCTTCACCAGCAAACCGATGATCGTCAGCAATCATGAATTGGACTGGCTGCCGGATGATACGCTCTAT
>DBVN01000053.1:2628-5354 GCA_002308515.1 Verrucomicrobia bacterium UBA1263
AGACCGCACCAGCATCCACAAGCCGCAGTACTGTTTGCCGGCAGGCGGTTTTATCATCACCAAGGAGGAGACAGTGGAACTTCCTGTCCAGCTGGAAGATGGAACCTTTTTAAAGAGCCGTCTGATCCATGCCGCGCGCGATATCAAAACCAGTACAGGCGAGATCCAAAAACTCAACGCGGCCTTCTTCTATTACTATGCCACAGAAGGACAAACCACTCCTGACCACATAGATATGATGTGGAGAATGAGCAAGGGCCTTTTGACCAGCGGCACGACTCAGCGCTGGGGATATGTATCCTTCCTCGCGTGGTTCTACCCGGAAGACGAAGCGGCCGCCATCGAGGAATGCAAAAAATTCCTGGGCCAGGCCATCCCATTATTCCAAGCTCCCGTCCGCTATCACTGATAAGTAATTTGAAATCAATATGTTTCGTAGAGACGCAAGATTTCGCATCTCCATTTAAAAACCCCTGAAAAGGGGTTTTTCCCTATCAAGGGTATCCAGAATAGATGAGTGGGTCGCATGTCTCACATAATACCTTCTTTATTAAAGAATTATCTGTGTATATCCTGTTGATCTGTGGTTCTAAATGATTTTCTGGGGTTGCCATACAGCAAAAAGTGTGCCATTATTATGGGAGAGCGTTAGCAGGCTGATGGGACGTGAATTGAAATTGAATATGAAGACGGCTCTTGCGCAGGTGCTTTCACCGCAGATGCAGGAGTCGCTGGCTATTTTGGCGTCCCCGATCCTGGAGCTGAGGAACAAGGTCAATGAGGAGCTGGAAAAAAATCCTGTCCTGGAACTGGATGAAGATGCCCCGGCTCCGGTGGTCACGGGGGATCTGGCGGATCCGGTTCCGGAGCAGGAAGCACCGCACGGATCGGTTTCCACTTCGTCCACAGATGATTACGGCAAGCGGATGGGCGATCTGATCGAGACGGAGGAGGGCTGGAAGGATTATTTTCTGCAAGGGGAGTCGGCCGCCTATACGCCCAGCCGCTCGGATGACGAGAAACGTCAGTATTTTTTCGATTCCATCTCGAACCATGAGCAGTCGCTGCAAAGTTTTCTGCTGGAGCAGGCCGATTCAATGGATCTGCCCCCGGAGAAGCGGGAAGTGGTGGAGCTGCTTATCGGGTATATCGACGAGCAGGGGTATCTGCGCTCGAAACCGATGGAGCTGGTCTTTGCCACGAATCGTTCCCCGGAGGAGATCCAGGAGGCACTGGATCTTTTTCACCGGTCTTTTGATCCGCCGGGAGTCGCCGCCCGTGATCTGAGGGAGTGTCTGCTGATCCAGCTGGAACGCAACGGTCAGAAAGACAGTCTGGAATGGAAGATCGTGGACCGGTTCCTGCCGCAGCTGGAGATGAAGCGGTTCACGGAGATCGCCGCCCGGCTGAATCGTCCGGTGGAGGCGGTGAAGGAAGCGGTGAAACGGATCGGACAGCTGGAACCGAAACCGGGCCGGCCTTTCTTTTCGGGGACAAATGTTTATGTCGCGCCGGAGGTCTTTGTGGAAAAGGACGGGGATCATTATAAGGTGACCATGAACGACGATCTGCTGCCCAAGCTGAAGATCAACAAGATATATAAGGAGATGATGGGTGCCAGCGAGTCCAAAGAGACACGCTCGTACATCATGGAGAAGATCCGTTCCGGCCGGGGATTCATCACCAGTCTGGAACAGCGCCAGCGGACCATCCGCAAGGTGGCCGAGGTGATCGTGGATTTCCAGAAAGATTTTATGGAGAAGGGTGTGAGCGGTCTGCGTCCGCTGTCCATGCAGCAGGTGGCCGATGTGGCCGGAGTACATATCACCACGGTGAGCCGGGCGATCGCGGGGAAATATATGCAGACACCGCAGGGCGTGTTCGATATGCACTATTTCTTCAACAGCGCTCTGAAGAATGATTCCGGGGAAGCTGTGGCCAACGCGCAAGTCAAAGCGGCTCTGCAGGAAATGATCTCCAAAGAGGATAAAAAACATCCCCTGACCGATCAGCAGCTGATGGAGATGTTCCGTCAGCGCGGGATCAATGTGGCCCGGCGCACGATCGCCAAGTATCGCTCCATGCTGGGCTATGAGAACTCGCCCCGCCGCCGGGAGTACTGAGCGGCTCTGTTCTTTAATATGAAATAAGAATTTTTGTTTAGAATGAATATTTTAAGAAAAAAGAATATAGTTATTTTTGTTTCAATACTCCTCCTTTTCTTGTTTTTTGTTTATATTGTTTATGAGGGTACTAAGGGTTTTCGGACAATGCCATGTGTACAGAGTCAAATTTTGCATAAAGTCTTTGTTGGTATAGATCAAGAATGGAAGAAAAAAGGGTGTCCTGAAATTTTTGTTCCATCAGATTATCACTGGGGAATGGGTGGAGACAACCAGTTTTACATCAGTACTAATCAAATCAATATTCAGGGAACCAATTATCATTGTGGAATTACTTTGAGGATGGATGCATATTTTAAGGATCCTGGAGTTTTAACCTATACACATGAAAAAGTATTCTTATGGATAGGAGATGATGGAAAGGTTGTGCTGGAGCCACACAAGAATAGATGGTGGCTTCCTTAGTATAATTTAGTCATTATTAAGTTCATCGATATAATTGTAGAGATTTACGCGATGATATTTATAATATGTTAAAAGATTTAATGAAATCACAAAAATAAATGTAATTGTTTGTCATTGTTTTTATGGGAGAAGATTCAT
>DBVN01000059.1 GCA_002308515.1 Verrucomicrobia bacterium UBA1263
CTGTTGGCTTCCGGCTGTCCGGCATCATAGACCAGCCGGTTGAACCAGGTGCTGGTCACTTCTACGGTGAGTTCATTGGTTCCGGCCCGGAGAGCTTTGGATACATCCAGACTATAGGGAGGAGTCCACAAAGTCCGGAGAGTCTGGCCGTTTAATTTGACAACAGCGATCATTTCCACCTTGCCCAGATCCAGAGTGTATTCAGTGGAAGGATATATCGTGTCCACATCAAAAGATGTCGTATAGGAAACGGTTCCGGAAAAAGCCCTGGCTTCTTTCGATACATCCAGATCTTTCCAGGGAGATAATGTGCTGACCTTGACGGAAGCCGGAGCATCCCAGCCTTCCGGGAAGGAGAGAGTCCATTCATTCTCCAGAGCCTGAATGGTTTCCGGGGAATCATCATTGATGACTGTCGTGTTATCGTCATTCGGTGTGAATACCAGGAAACAGCATCCCGCCTGAGGCAGATCCAAATCAACAGAAGTATAGTCACCATTGAGCGTGCTGGATATCGGCTGTCTATTGCCTGTCAGAGGATCCCATAAGGAAACAAGTCCCTGAGTACGGAAATACATGGTCCCATTGAAGTCCTTTCCTTTGGGCGCGCAGATAAAGTACCAGTCCGCGCCTTCGATCTGACGATGTACCCAGAGAGCGTCGCCAATGACATCGGGCGCGACCCTGTAATGTTTCAGCGCCGCGATCAATTTGACACCGGACAGGATATGACCATTGCCGATATCGCGTTCACCTTTTGCGCGGTCTCTGCCCCAGATCCTGTTTACAGCGGCATCGAAACGCTTTTGTGATTCTTCTCCGCCGGAGAGTGTTACAAGACCTTTGGGCGGATTGGCCAGAACATTGGCTCCTTCGTGGATCAGTGAATATAACTTCTCCAGAGTTTCAGGGTGCATCCGGGTGGAATCCGGTATCCACAGCAGACGGTATTGGATCCCTTCCGGTGTGGTCAGAAGCCCGTCCTGGACCGAAAGACGATTCAGGAGAACATCCGGATTGCAGTAATCGTACTTATACCCCTCAGGGAATGGAGCTTCCTGATTGGGTTTGTGATTGATTTCATCGCCCAGATACCAAAGCACATCGGAGACGGGTTTCCCCCTTTCCAGCATATAGTTGCAGCGAGCCAGATATGTGGTGAATTCCGGTACATGCTTCCACCAGGTCTGTCCACGCAGGAAAGGAGTTCCGATCCCGGATCCGAAAGAAGTTCCCGGCGGCAGGAAGTCTGTTCTCGGATTGTGTGTATAGGTGTGGAATACCAAGTGGCTGACTCCTTCGACCCAGTTGATGTTGGCGACTTCCTTGAGCATTTCCCAATGCTCGTCCCAGGTAAGAGAAAAAGAGGTAAATGCTTCCGCGGAAACACGAGGCTTGCCATACATACGGGCCGCGGAGGCAGTTGGTTTGATCGGCTTGAAATTCAGGGAGCCTACAAAACCCGCGGAGAACGGCTGCCAGAATTCGCACATAGGCACGTCCGCGTATTTGTAATACTCCAGAATATCCGCGGGAAAGATATCTCCGGCCGCGGTTTCGTAAGTGATCGAAAGATTGTTTTCTTTAGCCATCTTTGCCATGCGGCCATAGAACTGATTGACAAAAAGGTCTCCGATCGTCCTGCGCCAATCATAGAGAAAGCGATATGTTGTTTCCTGATCATCAATGACATAACCGAACACCGCCGGAAGCCATTTCCTCAGAGAATAATTGCTTACTCTTTCAAATTCGTTTTCCATGTTGGGAGTCCAGGTTTGCGTTTTGCATTCCCAACTGTCCATCAGCATACCATTGAGCAGACCACCGGCCAGAGGGCCGTTTTCTCCAGAGAGTTTGCCAATGTACCCGGCATAATGAGCCATAGCACCGGATTCTGAAAGTTTATTGCACTCCCAGCCGGTTCCTTCCGCGGGAGCGGGACCATTCTTCATTCCTGTGTTGACATGACCGATTCGCAGGATCGTCCATTTTCCTCCGGGAGATTCCCATTTCAGGTTGCCTTCACTGTCCATGTAAGCCGTGAGATCACGGATAGAATCAAACGGAATATAGGCTTCCGGGGCTTGTTTGGCCAGATCTCCAGTCCGTTCAATGCTTCTCAGTGTCCAGCCGGCTTCAGATTCCCAGTTGTTTTTTCTGGCTCCGGAATATAACCGGATAGGGTTTAAAGAGATATTATGTTTATTAACAAAGGAGAATTTATAAGTTTTTACCCCCTCGACCTCAGAACAGGCAAAGGAGACCGGTTTGTCATCCTGCCAGCTGGCCTGGGGCAATTCTGTGTTCAAAACATCTTTGGCGCTGCCGTCCGGAAGGATCGCCTGAAGTTTGAGGGTGACATCCGGTTCATAGCATCTGGCGTGCAGCAAACTGTTTACGCTGGGGAATTCCAGAGTCCTGATCTTGACAGGAGAGGCAAAAGTTATTTCTACCCAATGAGGATCTTCATCGGAAGCAGCCGGGATATTTTGCGCTTTGACACTGCCGGATAAGAAACCTTTCCAGTCTATAGAGTCATTGCTTTTTGTGGATTCCGGCGTCAGGAAAGTGCCGGTGTCATCCAACGGAGTGGGGAAAGCCAGAACCGTAATATCCTGATAGTTTCTCCAATCCTCATTAGATGGCTGGGGCTGAGCAAGTTTCAGATCAATCGTTCCTCCTTCAACATCCGTTCTGCTCCATACCAAGTGACGCATGGCGTTCTGTGGTTGGATCCAAGGGCCGCCGGACATAGCCCAGCCCGGACAGTTTTGCATGGTAAAACGTAATCCAAGGCGTTTGCATTCTTTGGCTGTGTACTGAACAGCGTCATTCCATGAAGAACTAAGGCAAGGGATCTGAGTTTCCACTCCCGGCCAGGCTCCGCCAAATTGTCCGTGGAACAGATGGATACCGGAGAATCCGGCATTGGCTATTGCTTCCAGGTCCGCGGTGATACCGTTTGTGGCAACATTCCCCCCGATAAAATGGAACCAGGTTTCTGGATAATAAACCTTTGCGGGAGATTGAAACGCGGTTTCATCATAACTGCCGAAAGGGCGATCCAGTTCTTCTTGTGGAGGAACAACAGGAACTTGTGCCTGAATGGCGGCAGCCAGGGATACAAGAATCGAACTCAATATCAGTTTTTTCATATCAACAATTACTCAATGAACTCTAAAGCTCTCTGCGTTGATTATAAGACCCAATCCTTTTGGGGACAATGAATAAGTTTGATGTTTTTTTACAAGATGTTGGGTCAATAGAGTTTATAAAGGATATTGCCTATGATTTCCTTAAACCAGATCTCAGAGTATTTTAACCCTTGAGATTCAGGAATAAGAGTGAAATACGGCGGATTCTGCGGGATGCCGGTGACATAAAAATCCACCGGATACTCAACGACTTCTAAATCCATTCGTCTGAAAATTTCCGCGGAACGCTTCATGTGGTAAGCGGATGTGATCAGCATGATTCTTTTCCAGCCTTTTTCCTGAGCCAGCTCTTTTACGCCTTGGGCCTCATCATGCGTATTCATACGGCCGCCCAAAGAAGAGATGTTCCCTTTGAAGATGTCCCAGTTGCTGATCCAATTGGTTAGATAGTCGCTCCAGGGATTCTTTTGATCCACTCCAATGCGATTAAAACCACTGCTGAGTACGATATTTTCCGCTTTGCCCTGGCGCATAGCCTCGAACGCGTGCAGAACACGGTCACCAGCCTCGTTGAATTCTATATAGAAAGGCGGATGTTCCGAACTGTACTGGCCGCCTCCCAGCAATACGACCGCGTCACATTTAGGAAGGTTTTCTAAATGAATATCTTGATAAGGCTTTTCCAAGGTACTCATTAAATAAGCAGGAAGAGGTCTTCCTCCGGCTAAACTGAAAAGCAAGGCAACTATCAGACAAAGACTTCCGCAGTATTTCTTTTTGCTTCGGAGAAGATAGATGCCCATTATCACTAAAAAAAGCCACAATAACCCGCAAGGGGAGACAATCGGACGGAGCCACCGAAAGATATGTAGAAAACTATCCATGATTTTGAACCGGTTTTGATCATCCGGCCACACAAACTTTAAAATATAAAAAGAGAAAGAGCGATAAGAATTTAACTGTGACGATTCTTTTGTTAGAATCTTTTCGCCATTTTAATGGCATGAACCGGATTTTTTAATATGAAGAGTTTGATTTGGAGTTGGATACTGGCATTCAGTTTGGTTTATACGGTTGGCGTAAACGCACAGTCAAAAGAAGAAGTTGCTCAAGTAGAAAAACTGATGTCAGAAGTAAAGTTTGAGAAGATCACACCGGAACGAATCCTGTCAGATTTTAAAAAAGGAGGTTTTGAGAATATCCATCCCAGAATGCTGGCTTCTGAGAAAGATATTGAGCGTTTAAAAGAACTTGTTCAAAGTAAGGATCCCCTCATTCAATACAGTTGGGAATCTATCAAAGGAGGTGCGGAATGGGTGATGCGCCAGCCTTTGCCGGCAGGGATATTGGATACAGCGGATGTCCGAAGGATCGGAACTCATGTGACTTCTGGATATATGACGACGCTGCTGATGACGTATTGGGTGACAGGAGAGGAGAAATATGCTCAATATGCTTTTAAGCTCTATGAGAATTTATGTACTTATGAGGACTGGGGGATCGCCATAAAACCGCCTTATAAAGACCGCCATTATCTGGATACAGCAATGGGACTTTTTTGCGCGGCATTAGTTTATGATGGACTGTATGATTTTCTTTCAGATGAGCAGAAGGATTTTATTTTCAAGACGGTGGATAAATATGTTTTCACACCGACCTTAGCTCAATTCGACGGAACGGTTCCTCTTCAGTGGTGGTGTCATGAGAATCATAACTGGAATGGTATTTGTAATGGAAATATCGCGTTGGGAGCGCTGACCTTTTTAGAGAGGGATCCGCGGAGACTCAGTACGCTGGCCGCCTACGCGCTGGAGTGTCTGCCTTATTATATCACCTCATTTGAGCCGGATGGTCAGAGTGTGGAGGGATTGGCATATTGGGAATATGGTTTGATTTCAACATTGTATTCATTAGAAGGTGTTCAAAGAATGCTGGGAACGACTTATGGCTTGGCGGAGACTCCCGGGTTAAAGAAAAGCGGCTATTTTCCGATACTGATGACAGGGCCGGTCGTGACCTTGAATGTGGGGGATGATCCTGTCAAAAATAATAAATACTACACATTTTTCTGGTTTGCCAGGCATTTCAATGATCCATTGCTGGCAAAGTTGCAGTATGACTTGCTGATGCAGGATCGAGGCAGAATGGAATGGTTCGATCTTCTTTGCTATGATGAAGAATTAGTCAAGAGCGGCAGAGATAAGGAAATCCAACTTCCTTTGGATAATCATATTTATGGGATTGAGATTTCTTCGCTTTTGGAAAAGCATTCTGATCCGAACGCGCTTTTTATCGCGATACACGCCGGCGACAATAAGGTGAATCATGCTCATTTGGACGCTGGAACTTTTGAAATACAAGCCTTGGGTGAGGTTTGGGCTTATGGCTGTTTAGGCGGAGATGAGTATGGATATCCCGGATATTTCAAGAGAACCCGGCCTGATTATTTTGATAAACCGGAACCGCCCAAAGAACCAGGCCGCTGGCATTTTTACCGGATGCGCGCGGAAGGGAAAAACGCTTTGGTGTTCAACCCTGATATGAGACCGGATCAGGATCCGCAGGGCACAGCTTTTGTTCAGCGGAAGATTTCGACCGCGGATCACAGCGCTTTTATCGTGGATTTAGAGAATTGTTATTCGCGAGATGTCGTTCATTATACAAGGGGCATAGCGATGGACAGAACAGCTAGAGTCATATCTGTTCAGGATGATTTTGAGACAAAGGCTCCCTCCGTTGTTTGGTGGAATATGCACACAAAAGCGAATATAAAAATTTCTGATTCCGGCAGGAAGGCGATCCTCAGTTTAAAAGAAAAGAAGTTGTATCTTTCTTTGGCAGGCGTGGATTCTGCAAAATTTGAAGTCTTACCAGCAACGTATTTGCCGGGACAATCATTTCCATTAACAAAGAATTCTCCTAATACAGATTTTAAGAAATTGGCTATTAAAATGACAGAGCAAAGAAGAGGTTCCTTGAGGGTGGATTTTGGTGTGTCTGAATTCAAGGAGAAGAAACCGCTGATCCCTTTGAAGGATTGGAAATAAAAAATTCCCCGATGGAAAACCGGGGAATTTTCGCGATTTTGACTCTTCAGCCAAATAAATATCAATTATTCGGTTGCTGCAGGTATCCTGATCAATGTAAATGAATGTGCCGGGAAGGAGTAGTTGAACGTATTCCCGTTGACATCGATCTGTTTGGTGACCGTGCTGACCGGATGTTCATCGGCGGAGTTCATATCTTTGATGTCCTTGCTGTTGACTTCATAGAGTGTTGCGGTGCCCTTGAAGATTCCGGACTGGTTCAGGATATCGGTGTTGATCGCTTCATCTTTGTGGCGGTTCACCACGTTGACGATGATTTCATTGTTTTCTTTGTCGTAAGCGGAGGAAACATCCAGGTAGGGAACTTTCGCGTTGCCCAGATTATAGGTCTTGCTGTCGCAATAGGTCTGCAGGGCTGTGCCTTTGCAGTGATTGGCGAAAGCCTCCAGAGGATAGAAGATGGTTTGATACCATAATCCGTCCGGTGTAGAGAACATGGGCGCGATCACGTTGACCAGCTGGGCCATGTTGGCCATTTTGACGGTGTCGGCGTTGCGCACAAAGGTGTTCAGGAACATAGCCACGACCAGCGCGTCTTCCATGTTGTAATGCTCTTCCAGTGCCGCGGCACCGCGATACCAGACGTTGTATTCGTCAAAGGCAATGTAAATAGGAGTGCGGCGGTTTGATTTTGTCGTGGCTTCTTTGATCAGACCTCGGGTGATGTTGATGACGTTTTCGGCATGGCGCGTGGATCCCATGTATTCATAGTAGTTATTGGAGCGGTTGCCGACGTAGTTATGCACTGAGATGTAATCCGCGTGGTCTTTGAGATAGCTCAGCACGGTGCGGTTCCATTCGATCCAGTTCCCACCGTAGTCGCTGGAACCGGAGGCGATCAGTTTGATGTCACGGTCGATCCATTTCATCAGTTTAGCGGTTTCCAGGGCGAATTTGCCATAGTCTTCCGCGCTCTTATGGCCCATCTGCCAGTTTCCGTCCATTTCATTGCCCAGTCCCCAGTAGATGACTTTATGCGGTTTTTCAAAACCATTCTGGCGGCGCAGGTCGGAGTAGTAGGTTCCTTTTTCCACGTTGCAGTATTCCACCCAGTTGCGGGCCTCATCCATGGTACCGGTGCCCAGGTTCACGCAGAAATAGGGTTGTGTGTTGACTTTGCGGCACCATTGAACGAATTCATCGGTTCCGAATTGATTGCTTTCACGGGCGCCCCAGGCCAGGTCGATGCGGGTCGGGCGTTTGTCTTTCGGGCCGATGCCGTCTTCCCAGTGATAGCCGGAAACAAAGTTGCCGCCGGGCCAGCGGACGATGGTGGCATTGAGTTTTTGGGTGCCTTCGATAACATCTTTGCGAAAACCTTGTTCATCAGCCAGAGGGGAACCCGGTTCATAGAGACCGCCGTAGATGCAGCGTCCCAGATGTTCTGTAAAGTTGCCATAGATCAGGGTGCTGATTTCGCCTACCTGACGATCTGTGTCTATTTTGATCCGCGCGTCAGCGCCTTGTGCCGTAAAGACTTGGCTGCTGAGCAAAGAAAAAGCCGTTGTCGCGATCGCGACCCATTGGATTCCTTGAATTTTCATAGTTTTATATTGTTTAGAGAACATTGCTCTGTTGAGGAACAGTTTGCTTGAAACGTTCCGTCCTGTCAATATCACATATTGCGTCTGTGGCAATTATTGTCTTTTATCGGCCTAATACGAGGCAGACGATTTAAAAGAACCCCGGATGAACGATTAAAAGAACCACAGCAACGGTGTTAAAAGACAACAAAAAAGTTAAAGAAGTTGAAAATATTTTTAGGTACCATTGGACAATTCTGTCCAAAATAAATTAGGCACAGAGAACAAGAAGGAGCAGTCGGAAAGGGAGTAACCGACAAAAAGACAATTGATCCCAAAATCGCATTAGAAAGCAGGGAGAAGCAAGAAATTGCAAATAAGAGAAAGAGTTAGAGAGAGAGGATGAATTGTAAGAAACTATTACATTGAAAAAACACCTATTTTTTACAATTTCCTTAAGTCGTAACTCGCTAATATCCAATTTTATATCCAGTTTTCCTTCCAATGACCGTCATTAGAAATCAACACTCCTGATGGCGATTTTGGGTTTATCTTTTTATTTCTTTGGAATCCAGGTGGCAGTTCCTCTTTCATACCATGTTCCATCTTCTTTAATGGCTGATTTCCAGGAGTTATCTCCTTCCGGATAATAGCTGATCAAGCTGTCTGGAGTGCCGCCATACAAATTACAGTCTTCAATTTTTGGTGCAGCTCCCATATAGTAAATACTGGTCAAACTGGCGCATTTATTGAACGCATAATCACCAATGGATTTGATTTTTTCAGGGATGTTTATACTTTTCAACCCCTTACATTCATAGAATGCATATTCCTTGATGGCTGAAACACTATCAGGAATCGTTATGTGTTTCAGCTTGGCACACTTGAAAAAAGCATCCTTCCAAATAGAAGTAACGCTGTCAGGAATAACATAATCTCCTCCTTTTGCTTGCGGAAATCTAATCAATTTCTTTTGTTTTTTATTGAACAATACTCCATCTATGCTGCTGTAATGTAAATTATTTGGGTCTACGTCTATACGCTCCAAACTGCGACACCAGATAAATACCATTTCCGCAATAGAAGTAACACTGGAGGGAATAGTTATACGGGACAGCTTACTGCAGTGACTGAATGCCCCTTCACCAATGGATGTAACTCCTTCTGAAATTTCTAAATGGGTCAGATTTTCGGCACCCAAAAACGCCCATCTTCCAATAGAAACAACGCTGTTGGGCAGTGTTATACAAGACAGACTGCTACAGTCATTGAATGCCCAGCCTCCAATAGAAGTTACATTGTTGGGAATCGTTAAATTCGTCAGACTGTTAGCCCCAGAGAAAGCACTATCACCAATGGAAGTAACACTCTCCGGTATAACATATTCTCCATTTTTTGCTTGTGGAAATTTAATCAGAATTGTGTGATCTTTATTAAATAAGACTCCATCTACGCTGCTGTAATTTGGATTATTGGGATCCACATCTATTCGTTTCAAACTGTCGCAACCACTGAATGCGCTTGTAACTACAGAAGTGACACTAGCGGGTATTTTTATACAGCTTAAACTATGACAGTCTTTAAATATAAAGCCATCAATGCAAGTGACTTTATCGCCAAAAACTACGCTAACCAGACTTTTGCATTCTGAGAACGCCCCAGATCCTAGGGAAGTGACGCTGTTGGGAATCGTTATACTTGTTAAGTTTGTACATTTCCAAAACGCATTATATTTAATAGTAGTGACACTATCAGGAATCGTTATATTGATTAGACTAGAACAATCAAAAAAAGCTTCTTTTCCAATCAGGGTAACACTGTCGGGAAGTACTATGTTGACTAGATTGCGACAACCATCGAATGCTCGATTTCCGATAGCGGTAACGGTATTGGGAATCGTGATACCGGTTAACTGTTTGCAGTTAGAAAATGCCGCGTGTCCGATAAAAGTGACAGCGTATGAGATGGAATCATGTTCAACATGACTTGGTATTTGGATGTTGCCTTTTGGTTTTACTTTCCATCCGAAAACGGATACTTTTTTGGAATGAGCTTTTTGAGACAGAATTTTATATTCCAGTCCATCTACTATGAACGTGCCTTCATTTGTTTCTACTTTTAGCGTTACCATATATCCCTCACGATCTCAAATCTATGTCGGAGCCAATGTATAACATTGAGAATTCTTTGTCCATATAAAAAGATATTTTCAAAAAACGCTTGATGTTTCACTTTTTAAGTGTTACTCGTGTGGTGTGTTTGGTTAATATGAAAATTGATCCAAAGGTATTAGAAATAAAATTTCTCGTTAATTTTAGTGCTTGAATTGAGAAAGGGATAATTAAAATGGATATAGATCAATTCTATAAAATGGATTCGGACTCTTCATTTATCGCCGAGCTTATAGATGAAAAACAGCCGGACTTTGATCATCATAAACTGATAGAGGGTAATTATGAAGGAATCAAATTCCCTGTCTATTTAAAGCATTATTTGGGAACCAAAAAATTAAGAGATATTTTGCATACGGATTTTTGTGCAAAACTTATTTCTGAAAAACTAAAAAACATTTTGGAAGAGAATCACATCACTGGCTGGAAAACATATCCTATCAAACTTTTTTATAAGAGGATGATACCCATCGAAGGGTATTATGGTTTTTCGGTGGTAGGGAGATGCGGTCCGATAGATTACAGTAAGTCGAAGATAGTCAAATGTGTTCAACCCGATATAGGATATACATTCAAAGCCTACAAAGGACTGTACATAGGTCTGGATAAATGGGACGGATCAGACTTTTTCTTTCCAGAAGGAACTCAGCATACGATCGTAACACAAAGAGTAGTAGATATTCTGAAAGATTTTAGCAAACAAATTGAATTTACCAATTTGGCTGATCAAACGACGGATTGCACACTTGTAAAGATATAGAAAAGAGCAGAAGATAAAGAAGAATAGATCATTTTTGTGTAAACCAAAAACGTCATTAGAAATTCCTCTTCTAATGGTGTTTTGAATAAAAAAGCCCCGACGTGTGCCGGGGCCTTTTGTTAAGGAGTGTTATCCTTTGTTATTTGACCAGTTCCAGTGTTTGGAAGCCGACATCAATGTACTGGCCTCCGGTGGTCTGGTGGCAATGGACCGCGATGACGTTCTTGCCTTTCTTGAAAGCGCTGAGTTTGTCTTTCTTGATGTAGCGGTCAATGTAGTTGGCCGTGTAGCCGGAGAAGGTCGCGACCAGCGTTCCATTGACGTAGATATCGGCGTTTTCGTCATGCGCCAGGCGCAGAGCCAGATTGTCGGGGATGTCCTGAAGATCGAAGTCACGGCGGAGCCAGATATCGCTGGAGTTCCAAGTCGTTCCAATGATCGCGCCGGGAGTTCCCTGGGTACCGAAGCCGGCTTTGCCTGTCTTCCAGGAGCTGGCGTCAAAGTCCGCCGCAAACCAGTTGTCCGCCGGTTTGTCGGTGGTGTATTTCCATTCCAGAGCGGAGGACTCAGCCGTGGGGATGATGGTCGCGCGGATGTACTCCGGACGTGTGGGGATAGGAGCCCAGCCCGCGGGATGGAGTGTGTCGCGGTCAGCCCATTTCTTCCAAATATCTTTGTTGTAAAGCATCTTGATGAAGACCCCTCCCACTACGGGACGCGCGATGAAGCTTTGATGTTTCGCGGTCGTGGTCCAGTACCAGTCGCTCATCGGAACGCGGTCAGGAGTTTCGTTCAGGAAACGGAAGACGGGATCCAGCAGAGCTTTGAAGTCGGCATCGTTCTGGGTCAGACAGGCGGTCCAGAGGAGCCAGTCCATCTTGGTGTAGTCGCTGCGGTTGTCCAGAGGCAGACCGTAGGGCTTTTGGACTTTCTTGTAGAAATCCATTTCCATTCTGGCGACTTTGTCCGGGAAGAGTTCCAGACCGAGGATCTTGTCCCACACCAGGTTGTACTTCATGCT
>DBVN01000022.1 GCA_002308515.1 Verrucomicrobia bacterium UBA1263
TACTGTCTGCCCAAGGATACCAAACAGCTGCTGGCGAATTACGAGGGGATCCCCCAGAAGATGATCAGTGCCGTGGTGGCCGCCAATGGGACCCGAAAAGATTTTATTGCGGAACAGATCATCGCCAAGAATCCGAAAATCGTGGGCGTTTATCGTCTGACCATGAAATCGGGCAGCGACAACTTTCGCCAGTCCTCGATTCAAGGCGTGATGAAACGCATCCGCGCCAAGGATATCGAAGTGGTTATTTACGAGCCGACCATGAAAGAAGATAAGTTTTTCAATAACAGGGTTGTAAGAGATATCGAGGAGTTCAAAAAGATCAGCGATGTGATCATTGCCAACCGCTACAATCCGGAGCTGGAAGGCGCGATGGACAAGGTCTATACACGCGACCTGTACTTTAGAGATTAAAACACACCTTTTTCGATAAAAAAGCCTCTGAGCAAGTCAGGGGCTTTTTTGTTTCGCGGAAAAAGGGAAGATAGTGCTTGAAAAGTGAAAAGAATCTGTTAGGTTTTAGCGTTGAGAGTCTTAGGATTCCCGACATAAAAGTTGGAGAAGATGACACCGGTGGAATCAACAATGGCCTGTAAGAGTAAAACGATTGAGTTCGTTGCTTTTTGCTTTGAGCAATATAAGAAACGGCATCATTTGGATACAGATCAAGTGATGGATCTGTTTGAAAAGTATGATGTGTTTTCTTATCTGCAAGAGGGCTATGAACCTCTGCATACACAGGACGCGGCTTATCTGATGGAAGATATAGAAGAGTTTATTCGGAATCGACAGGAAAAGAAATGAAGCTGTATCATGGATTCTGAAATTGAAAAAATAAGACCCCTTGTTACACAGAACAATCTATATATGCTGCTGCCGGCTAAAGTGGCGAATATAGTAGAGATGCTGTCCAGAAGGACAAATACTCCGGAACTGCGTCTCTTAAAAGAATTCTACCGCTCCAATACATACAAAGCTATGGAAAGAGAAGAAACCAAATACTGGCAGTGGGGGAATGTGGCTTTGTGCGAAAATTTTCTGGAAGAAGTTTCCAAAAATAAATGAACCACAGATGTTCACCGGGAGCGCGGTGCCGCGTCAGCTTGATCCTATGAAAAAGAGAGCAGAATGAGCTTGCGGGCTTGTCTGCGCAGACCGGCGGCGATCTGTGGTTCTTTGATGTTTTACCTCTCCGCCCGCATGGGGTTATTGAGGAAATCCTGATAACTCAGCCGGATGCCGTCCTCCAGTTCGGTCTTGTATTTCCAGCCCAGTTTCGCGGCCTTGCTCACGTCCAGGAGCTTGCGCGGTGTGCCGTTCGGCCGTGAGGGATCCCAGAGGATCTGCCCTTTGTAGCCGATGACTTTGGCGACCAGCTCGGTGAGCGCTTTAATGGTCAGCTCCTTGCCGGTGCCGGCGTTCACAGTCTCATTGCCGCTGTAATTGTTCATCAGGAATACACACAGATCTGCTAAATCGTCCACATAAAGGAATTCCCGCAGCGGCGAACCATCGCCCCAGCAGGTGACGGAGTCCTTGCCTTCGACTTTCGCCTCGTGAAAACGGCGGATCAGAGCCGGCAGGACGTGGCTGTGTTCCGGATGATAATTGTCATTGGGGCCGTACAGATTGGTCGGCATAACGGAGATGTAGTCGGTGCCGTACTGCCGGTTGAGAAATTCGCAATACTTCAGCCCGGAGATCTTTGCCAGGGCGTAGGCTTCGTTCGTTTTTTCCAGTTCGCTGGTCAGCAGACAGTTTTCCTTCATGGGCTGCGGAGCCATACGGGGATAGATGCAGGAGGAACCGAGGAACTCCAGCTTTTTGCAGCCGTTCTGCCAGGCACTGTGGATCACGTTCATCTCCAGTATCATATTATCGTACATGAAATCCGCCAGGGCGCTTTGGTTGGCCACGATGCCGCCAACTTTGGCCGCGGCCAGAAAGACATATTCCGGCTTTTCGGTTTCAAAGAATTTTTCCACTGCGTCCTGACGGGTCAGATCCAGCTCTTTGTGAGTGCGTGTGATCAGGTTGGTATAGCCCTGTCTTTGCAGTTCTCTGACGATGGCCGAACCGACCATCCCTCTGTGACCGGCGACGTAGATTTTCGCGTTTTTCTCCATGTTACTTGATGATGCCCTTTTCGAGGTATTCCACCAGATTGGTGTGGATATGTTCCTGAGCGCGTTCCACGGCGACTTTCTTCATATCATGTTCCACCATGATGCGCACCAGATCTTCAAAACTGGTCTGAGTCGGATTCCAGCCGAGTTCCTTTCTGGCTTTAGTAGGATCGCCCCACAGGTTGACCACATCGGTGGGCCTGTAAAAATCAGGACTGACCTCGACCAGCACTTTGCCGGTGGCTTTGTCTATCCCTTTCTCGTCAATGCCTTTGCCCTGCCATTCCAGCTCGATGCCCGCGTAGTGGAAAGCCAGCTGGCAGAATTCCCGTACACTGTGCTGCACACCGGTAGCAATGACAAAGTCCTCTGGCTTATTGTGCTGAAGGATCAGCCACATGCACTGCACATAGTCCTTGGCATAGCCCCAGTCACGCAGGGAGGAGAGATTGCCCAGGTAGAGCTTTTCCTGTTTGCCCTGGCGGATACGGGCCGCGGCCAGTGTGATCTTGCGTGTGACAAAGGTTTCACCCCGGCGTTCGCTTTCGTGGTTGAAGAGGATGCCTGAGCAGCAGAACATGTTATAGGCTTCGCGGTATTCCTTAGTGATCCAGAAACCGTACTGTTTGGCTACGGCATAAGGAGAGTAGGGATGGAAAGGAGTGTTTTCATTTTGAGGAACTTCTTCCACCTTGCCGTAGAGTTCGGAGGTGGATGCCTGATAGATCCGACACGTTTGAGCCAGCCCGCTTAGACGAACGGCTTCCAGTATCCTCAGAACGCCGGTGGCATCTACATCGGCCGTCAGTTCCGGTTCATCGAAAGAGACTTGCACATGAGACTGCGCGGCCAGGTTGTAGATCTCATCAGGGCGAACTGATGAGACGACCGCCATCAGGCTCATGGAATCGCCCATGTCGCCATAATGCAGATGGAATCGGGGATTTCCTTCCAGGTGCGCGATGCGTTCTCTGAAATCCACAGAAGAACGACGGATGATGCCGTGAACATCATAACCTTTTTCCAAAAGTAACTCTGCCAGATAGGACCCATCCTGTCCGGTAACGCCCGTGATCAATGCCTTTTTACTCATACAATCTCCCTTTGGACGCGTGTCTCCGCGTCTCCAGACGGGATTAGTTTACACTTTTTTTTATATATGTGAATAGGTCATATTGGCTTTTATTTGGATTATATTGACTTTTTGGGAATAAATGATAATATGAGCCCGATGGAAACCGAGCAGAAGAGGTCGTTTTTCTCCGGCGAATCCAATTTCATAGTGGATTCCAAACGTGTGATTTACACTCCGGGATTTTTTGCCAGGAGTGCTCTTTTGCATTTGCAGGAAATCGGCCGTTTGCAAGCCATGCAGCCTCACACCTGCACCCGTTCAAATCTCAGCTCCTATCTTTTCTTTTTTGTCATATCTGGTTCAGGAATAATCAAGTATGAAGAAAATGAATATCCGCTGGAGCCGGGGGATTGTGTTTTTATTGACTGCCATAAGCGTTATTCCCACAGCACAGATGTTCGGCTTTGGAACCTGAAATGGATCCATTTTTACGGGCCGTCTCTCAGCAATATCTACAACAAGTACCTGGAGCGTGGCGGACAATGCTGTTTCAAGCCGCGGGATATCGCTCATTTTTCTTCTCTTTGGGAGACCCTTTTTGATCTCTCGTCCTCCTCGGATCATCTGCGGGATATGAAGATCAATGAGCATCTGGCTTCGCTGCTTACACTTATCATGTCCGAAAGCTGGCATCCCGGCATCCGCAATAAGACTTCAAAAAGACGGAACCTGTTCCAGATCCAGGAGTATCTTGACCGGCATTTCCACGAGAAAATCACTCTGGATTTCCTGGCTCAGAAGTTTTTCATCAATAAATTCTATCTGACACGCATTTTTCGTGATCAGTTCGGTATGACGCTCAATAACTACATTCTCCAGAAGCGGATCACCCAGGCCAAACAGCTTCTGCGGTTCAGTGATCTGACGCTGGATCAGATCTGCGTCCAGTGCGGTATGGAGGATCCCGGCTATTTTTCGCGCATCTTTAAAAAAGTAGAGGGCATCAGCCCCAGTGTGTACAGAAAGAATTGGTAATGCAAAGAATAAGGATCATGAACAAGAACGTCTGTTGTTTGTTGAGTTGGGTTTGGACGTTTTGCGCCTGCGCCGTTTTATGTCAGGCGGAAGTTCATAAAGGAGATTATCCTTTGGTCTATCCGGACGTTTTCAAACAGCAGGAACAAACGCTCCTTCACTTCAAATGGCGGCCCGATATGACAAACTATTGCCGGGCAGTGATCAAAACGGCAAAAGGTCAAACCGTGGCACAGCTGGACCGTCCGACGAACTTATGGGAAACAGGTGATATTACAGATGAAAAACTTTACCTGTGTGCTCTGGATGAGTCCGGCAATGAAAGTGAAACGGTGGAGGTCGATTTGCGGGCCGACTATTCCTCTCTTTACGGTCCGAAACCGGCGAGGATCGTCATTGACAAAGAAAAGGGGCGTTTTATCTATACGGGAACGGACAGGGAATTTATCGCGAAAGGTGTCAACTTCTGCGGGATCACGCTGGGGGATCATGATACTTTTGAGCCGCCGATCAAAGGTTTGCCGGTCTGTTACGATCCTTATCATGTGGAATCGGTTTTGCGCACTATCAAAAAGTATGACTACAATCTGGTGCGAGTCTTTATCAAAACAGGCGGACGCGACTGCCGCATGAAGGGAATGTCCGGTCCCGCGGACACAAAAGGGCTTTACGCGCCCTATATGGAGAATGTTGTGGATTTTCTGCGGAAATGTTCAAAGTATGGCATCTATGTGATGCCGTGTTTTACCGAGAATGAAATGATGGATAACGATTATTTCAGGAAACTGTCGGGTGGCGCTTCCGGTCAGGGGGTGCTTTTTTCCGCGGAGGCCATTCGAGCCAAACAGCTTTACATCCGTCTGTTCCTGGAATACATCCGTGCAAAAGATCCGGCGCTTTTGGATACACTGTTCGCGGTGACGATGCAGAATGAGTTTGCCTTTTACTGCAATGTGCCTCCTTTCAGCCAAACAAATGGCGTTTATACCTTTTTAGATGGCCGCAAGTATGATATGTCAGATGACACAGAGCGGAGAGCTTTAGCCAACGCGGCTATCAGAAATTATTACACGGCCATGAAACAAGCGGTGAGTGAAGTTCTGCCGGAACTGCCTGTGGGTGAGGGAACATTCGCGCTGGGAGCTGTTGGGAAAACGTATGAAAATTCCAAGGGGATCCGCCGCGTTCCCGGTGTGGATGATTCGCGTTATCCTATGACCGCTTTGGAGCTGCTCAGAACGGATATTGATTTTCTGGACTTCCATGTTTACCGCTGGGGACATCCCGGAGACGGTGCGGAAGTGTTCAGGTATTTTACAGAAAATATGGGATTGCGGACGGAAGAAGCCGATCGCCTGAGAAAAAGCAAACCGGTGATCATGGGCGAGTTTGGAACATTCAAGGAAAATGAAGTCTCGCTCGATGCCGGGATCCGGTTTGCCAAAGAGTTGAAAAAAGCCGCTTTGGATTTCGGCTTCAAAGGAACCTGTTTCTGGACGATCGATACGTTTGAACAGGAACGGATTTGGAATCTCATGTATGAAAACGGACGGATGCTCCATGATGTCAATGCAGAATAGAGTGGTTAAGAACATTTGGATATTTTAAAGAAAATCAGAGATGAAAATTTATCAGCACACAGTTCATTATTATGAAACGGACAAGATGGGGATCNNCATCATTCCAACTATGTCCGCTGGATGGAAGAGGCACGGGTGGATTTCCTGGCTCAGATAGGGTGGGATTTCGCGAAACTGGAAGAGAACGGAGTCATCTCGCCAGTGGTTGCCGTCGCCTGCGAATATAAAAACAGCAGCCGTTTCGCGGAGGTGATCTCCATTGCGGTTGGCATCGAAGAGTGCGGCGGAGCTCGTCTAAAAATAAAATATACGATGACCAACGCGCAGGGAGTCCTGATCTGCGAAGCGCGTTCCGAGCACTGTTTTATGAACACCCAGGGTAAACTGCTCCGCCTGAAAAAGGACCTTCCCGGCTTCTACCAGGCTCTCACATCAGTGCAATAAACCTGGAATCTTGTTTTTATTGATCCGAAACGGAGATGTTTAGACGACCGTTTTCGTTTCTTTACTCCATATTCAAGTGGATCAGGGCTATGCTGTGCGGGGGAAGTACGGTGCTGACGTTTTCCTTATCGCATCTTACCTGGAGCGGTGATTCACTGAAGTAACTATAGGGAGTGACATCGTCAGAGGAATATACTACGGCATCTTTCAGAGTGGCTTTTATGGGAAAGCTGAATGTGCGTTCCTCGTCGTATTTTTCATTGATAAGCGTGAGGGTGAGCACTCCGTCCCGGATGGTCGCAACAGTGGAGAGGTCTTCATTGTTGGTTACTTTGCAGAGTTTGCCGTCCTGGTGTGCTTTCATCAGTGAAAAGGCCTGACCGTTGGCTGTAAGCCGGCTGTTCAGGCGGTCGATGATGATGGCGCCTTCGCCGACAGGTTGGAAGTAGCATACGACGGGCATGTCCAATTCATTGGAATAATTGAGGAAGAAGTGCATCATGCGAGCCGCGAAGATACCCTCGCCGACACAGGAGGGACGATACCACGCGTACCACTGGTTCCACTCATCGTAGGAGATATGCAGCTTGTGTCCGGTTTCATCCAGGCAGTTGCGCATGCGGCGGGCATATTGACTGGCATTCATGGCAGATGCCGCGATATTCTCATAGGTTGTTTTGATCCCTTCCGGGGTGGTATAATGAAATCCGCCTTTGGGCAGAAAATAGCTGTGCAGGGAGATGTATTTGACCCGATCCGCCATTTTCGCGGCCGACTTCTGCGCCCAGTCGTTGTTGGGGTAGGGACCCGAAGCAAAAAGTTCCAGACCGGGTGTCACTTTCAGCATCGCGTCCGCGTGATTCAGGGCGAATTCGGTGTATTTTTCAGGACCGTTGGGGCCCTCCATGTGACCGTAGCCCATTTCATTTCCCAGTGACCAGAAGCGCACATTGTAAGGCTCCTTGTGGCCTCGTTCAGCACGCATCTTGCCATATTCCGTATCTTCGCCGCCATTGCAGTACTCCACCCACTGAGCGCTTTCTTCAGGCGACTCCCAAGCCAGGTTGATGGTTATCAAGGGCTCGGCTCCCACTTCCCGGCAGAGGGCAATAAAGTCATCGGTATTGATTTCATGATAATCATAGCCATCGCTGTGAGGTTGGGTTTCAATTTCGGTATAGGCTTNNCTATGCAGCAGTCCGTCCTTCCAGCGGTACTCACCGGCAAAATTGCCGCCGGGCCAGCGAATGAGCCGCGGACCAATCTCTTTCAGGTTATCAACGACATCGCGCCGCATACCATGGAAATTATCCTGCGGCATCATGGAAAGAGCCCCGATGGTGAGCTCAGCCTGTTCGGTGAACGTATAGCGGATATCGGCCTCTTCATCGCCTTCCTGCGGTGTCAGAGTGAATTCGCTGATGACCCAATCCTCCGCGGGGGCGAGCGGCAAAGTATGGCTGGCATAGACCCGGCCGCCGGATCTGTCGGTCAGTTCCACCTTCAGCCGGAGAGGTTTATTGACGCGTGTCACCAGACGCAGCTCGTAGGTTTTTCCGGCTGCCAGCCCCAGTTGATGCTGTCCCATGCCCGCCGTCTGACCGGGGATGAGGTTTTCTATCACCTGGGCACTCCTCTCATTCCCGCGGCGCATATTGGGCAGACAGATGTGTTTGGTATAGGCGCTTCCGTCTTCCTTTATATACAAAACCTTTTTGCCGATCGGAAACCAGTGCGCGGAGAGTCCCAGATTGGCCTGGGGTTTTCCCGCGAACTTACGGTTCTTGAGCATCTGAGCGCTGAGACCTCCTCCCACCGCCGACCGCGTGTGTTCCAGATTAAAGCCGAAGACGTAAGGGGAGTATTCCTCCGCTGCGCCCAGGTCGATATTCTGCGCCTGAACAGACAGAAGAGGTGTAACGATCAGCAGGAAAGTCAGTTTTTTAATGTTTTGTATAAGCATGATTCGATTTTGTTTTTGTTATCATCCAAAAGATGTGCTGTTTTCCGAAGCTTGGATTCGCAAGCTAAATACATGAATAACAACACGCAGTTCTTATACAGTTTTTAAGGGGATCGCGCAATATATTTATCCCAGAATCGCTATTAGAGATTTCTATCTCTAATGATAGTTTGGGGTAAAAACAACACTGCCTCCCTTATCGGTCAATCAAGGGTAAGATATTGTCTGTCAACGTTAAGGCGGAAAATTCCTCAGAATTTCCTGAAAAATGAATTTCTGCGTACTCTATAATACTCTATAAGTATAGTGATGTCGTTGAAAATAGATGTGCATATGTCCTTATAATAACATCTTATGATAGCGGCATTACCTCTGTTTTCGTCATAATAAGTTTGTCTGGAGCTTTTTATTTTACGGGAACGGGGAAGAATATTATTGATATAAGTGCGTTAAACTAATAAGCTAAGCACGTTTTGAGGTATCAATGGGCTGGTGTGATGAAAAATTAAGAGAATCAGAGGCGAGAAAGTGGAATAATCTGTCTGCTTTGGACAATCTGTTCAAAAAAGATGGGGATGCCGCGATACGATATTTGGCCGAAGAGGTAGCGGAGCAATCTTTTAAAGAGCTGATCGGGGTCTATCGTGGGGCAGAAGTTTCTGATTTTTTTCATAGTTTCATGGGTAAAGTTTTGAAACAGCGCTATGGATCAATGGTTCGGAGCACGATTGGAAAAATAATCAAAGGCAATATTGATTATTATGTAGAAGATGCTCTCAACAAGATACATTTGGCTGTACTGAATCCCAAAATAGAGATTGATACGATGCCAGAAGGTTATTTCCGTTATATAGCTCGTTTTTCGGCATTGTATTTTTTGAGAGAGGGAGAGGTCAAAGTGGGAGGCAGTCCGGTCGAGATCGTGTCCACGGATGACCTTTTGCCCAGTGGAGAAACACGTCAGGAAGTCATTTTTTCCGATGGAACGGATAATGACCCCTTGGAAAATTTGATCGAGCTGTCTCTGAGAAACTTGCGTGTGAGAATCGTTCAGGAAACGATTTCTAACATTTCCTGCCGATATGAAGTGATCCGGAAGGTATTAGTCTCTGGAAAAGAAGAGATTACTTTTGACGGAGAGTGTGAGAAGTGCAATGGCTGTCTGAAAGCGACGGCCTTGGGCGCTGTTGAGAAAAAACGCGCGGAATGCAGAGAAGAATGCGCGGCTGTCAGCGCGGCAATGGATCAAAAAGGCTATGAAATGAATGGCTGTGAGATAGTAAACAAATTGAAAGCCTGTTATTGCAAAAAACTGAAAACAGATCCGGCTTATGCTGATCGCTGTCAAGTATGTAAAGAAATAACGGATAATCAGAAAAAATACTATTATCCGCCTGATTGGGTACTGGATGAAATGCGGGAGACGATCATTTTGATCCTTGATAGAGAAGGAATAAAACGTGATGAAATCCTGTATTAAGTATAGAAGGAAAAACAGAATTTATGAATGAAACAATGACTAAATATACTCAAAATCAAAGCGATATGCTTTCGATATTAAAGAGTGCGCATAGAACAGGGCCGATGACTCAGGAAGAGCGAGATGCCTGGGATCGGTTGTTTGATGAAGTAGAAGACCGCCGGGCGGCCAGAGAGAAAAAACAATCCGCGGCGGAACGTTTTAATGCCTGGCACAAAGAATGTTTAAGAATGCTCTTGAAGGACTCTCAACAAAAAGTGTCTCTGGCGGCTGCCAGCAGAGATGAGAAAGACACGTGGATCCGTCAGGGCAATTTTGACAAGTCATTCCATCTGGAGAATCGCGAGGAAGATATACAGGTAGATATAGATTGTGTGGATCAAGAGACATTAGAAGTGATAATAAGGTCCAACGCAAAAGAAAAATACAAAGCCCTGGAAATATTGGACGAAGATGGTACCCGTACAGAATTAGGAAAGATAGAAGAAAACAGTTACGCGAAAATCAATCTGGTCAAATTACATGGAAAGCTGGTTATCACGACTGAAGAAAACAAAATGATCGAGCTGAAGGTCAAGTAGGAAAGTATGCTGAAAAGAGAGCTGGAAGAGATCTGCGAAGCGGAAGGCTGGTGGTCCAGGATAAGCAATCCTAAAATCAAGTGGAAAAGGCTGTGTAATGAGCTGGGCTACTTGACAATGGAGATGCTTGTCAAGCCGGAGATTTGGGAAACACTGCCGCATGAGGATTACTTCAAGGGAAAGAAAGATTTCAGCTTAAAAAATCTGATACCAGCCAAAGGAGAGTGCTGGGTATTATTCGCGCATACAAGCGGAGCGGTCAAGGAAGAGAGTCCGATCCGGGAGGATGGCTTTATGCTGCCGCTTCAGTGGAGGAGCGGTGAGGAAGTAAAGGAACACGACAAGAGACTGCCCAAGGCACTGAGAGACTTAGCAGACAGGATAAAGGAACAGTTCCAGAGAGATTACGAGAGCCAGCAAGAGAAGCTGAGTCTAAAGAGAAAGCCAGAGGAGTTTTATCTTTATTTTTCATCGGCGGTATTCGATTTAGGCAAAGAGGTGCCGATATTCAGTGAAGAGGCAAGAGACGGAAAGGAAGAACTGAAGGCAGAGTCGGCCTGGGGCGCGTTGGCCACGGGGCTATATTACGCGATGAGGGATGAACGGGTCGAGTTATGGCCGTTTTCCTCGATACGGTATAACTTTGAGGAAGGAGAGATAGAACGTGTAGGACATATCAAGGAGAAACTGAAAGTCGCGGCCAGCTATGAAGGAGCGGGATTCTATGTAGCGACAAAGGAACAGCAGAAAGCGGCGAAGAAAAAGCTGAAAGAACTCCAGACAGAGACAACGGAAAAGATAAGAAAGCTGGAAGAAGAAAAAAAGAACTGCGGCGATGAAGAAAGAGAGAGACTGCAAAAACAGATAATCTTTTTAGAAAAAACCGCAAAGAGCTATAAAGGGATAGAAATCTTATGTCCCGGAGTAAGTTCGGAAGAAAAGCCACTCCTGATCGTGGCGGATATAGCGGACAGTTACGCAAAGATAAGGAGGAGAAAAAAGTGTAAGTTATATGTGAGGTTGACACAGATGCTGCTTCTCCTGTTTGTATTAGGGATAGGATTAGATCAGACACAGATACAAATATACCCGGAGTATTACGCTGATTATGTGGAGAGATGGGGGAAGCCTGAAGGGATACTGCCGCTGACAAAGGAGCAGTCAAAGCACCGACACGCGCATTATCGCTTTGAGTATTCGGGAAGAGAAACATATTATTTATTTGGGAAAAAGGTTTTAAGAAGAGTCGTGTATGAGAACGCACAGGGGATTCCGATTGAACATGATCTGTATGATAAACGGGAGCGGCCTTCGATACTGGAAATAGGGTATCTGGAAAATAATAAACTGGTACATAGTGTCAAGGTCCTGGATTCATTAGAGATCCCTGTAATGACTTATTCGATCATCCGGAACGGAACGAAAAGTGAGACTGTTGAGATAACCCGGCACGAGATGCTGGACTGGGCTCATACCTATACGCCATCAACGTCGGTAGAATTTTTCCCGTATAAAGAGTATTTCTCAGGGATAGAGAGCTATAAGGTGCAAAGAGATGAAAATGGTTTTGTGCTGGCAATGATCGCCCAGTCTAAGAATACCACACAAAAGAGATATCCAGAATATTCTGATGTGTATGAGTATTCTCATCTATATCAGAGCAAGTACGGGAAAATCGGTGGATTTACATACGATCATGACCCGATAGGAAGGATCACCCGGATAAGCTGTCTGGATGAGGAAGGAAAGTATTTAGTGCTTGCGGGCGGAACAGTCGGGAAACGGTATAACTACGATGGGGATAAATTAATATCTGTGGAATACATAGACGCGAACGGTACGAACTTAAAGAATAATGAGTATGGATGCTCCAAGATAGAGTATAAATATAATGAGGATAACGCGGATCTGTATGAGATCGCTTTTTTCCGGGATGCGGGTGAAGCTCCATATAAAAAAATAGAGATCGTATATGAAGGTTCAAATCCTAAGAAGTTGGGTGATATTGAATACTTTTATGACTCTGACGGAAGGATCATAAAGATAAAAGACACGGATTCCGCTTCTTGTAATATTGAGAAGAAATATGAAAGAGGCTATTTAAAAAAGGAGATACATGGTGACGAGAAGGTAATATTTAGAAGATACCTGGAAAAGAAAAGACAGTTAATAGAGTTTTACTGCCAAAGCAAGAGCATATCCCGTTATGCGAATGGGATCCTCCGCCAGTACGACAGAAAAGGAAATATCGAGGAGAATGTGCGGGAGTTTGTTTGCTTCATAGATGACATGGAGGGAATCATGAAAGCGGACGAGTCTGAAATCGACACATACCTTTCATTTAAAAATATCAGCAAAACGATCAAACAAAGTTCGATAGTTCAAGACAGCATAGGTTATGTGATCAGGTATGATCAGGATGAAAGAAAAAATATCGTGGAAGTCGTGTCTGTTGATATCTCGGAAGGTGAGGTAAGGATCCCGGAAAAAATAACGGTGGACAATGTATCTTATGAAGTCAAAGCGATTGATTCATTGTTATTAAAAAATGAAGAGTTTTTTATAGAAACGATCATTATTCCGTCCTGGATCAAGTCAATAGATCCGCTTGGGATGCAGATGGGGAATGTAGGGGAAATCATAGTGGAAGATGGTAATCCCAATTACAGCAGTTTGAATGGAGTATTGTTTGATAAAGACAAACAGACATTGATCTTATGCCCAAGAGGTCAGAAGAAAAAGGTTATCATTCCCGCCTCAGTTAAAAGAATAGAGCATGGCGCGTTGGAGGGATGCAAAAATCTGGATATAGAGGTAGAGAATGGAAACACGGAGTATGAATGCGCAGATGGGATATTGATAAAAAAGAGAGTGATGGAGCTTATTTATATCCCCAAAGGTGTAAAGGGAGACATCCATATACCTGAAGGAGTCAAATGTATTGGCATGTATGCCTTTGTGGAGTGCGGTAATCTGATCAGTGTAACGATTCCTGAAAGTGTCTCCGCGATCAAGCGTTTTGCTTTTTTATGCTGCAAGAAGCTGGAGAGGGTCGTGATCCCCGACAGTGTTACAGAGATCGGTGACAGCGCGTTCGCGGACTGTGACAAGCTGCAAAACATAACGATCCCGGATAGTGTCACGTTCATAGGGGCTCGCTGCTTCTCTGCCTGCATCAAGCTGCAAAGCATTACGATCCCCGATAAAGTCACTGAGATCGGAGACTGCACATTCAAACATTGCAGCGGCCTGACCAATGTAGTGATTGGTAAAAATGTAACTTCGATCGCTTCCAGCGCGTTTGAGTGTTGTGTTGCCTTGGGGAGTATAACTCTTCCGGACAGTGTGACATCCATAGGTGATAGCGCGTTTTTTATCAGTGGCCTTAAGAATATTACGATACCGTCCGGGGTGACCTTTATTGGAGACTATGCGTTCACTGATTGCGCGCTCATGACCAATGTTACGATCCTGGGCAATATCACCAAGATTGGAGATTTTACTTTCGGTGACTGCCGCAGACTGGAGAGTATGACGCTTCCTGACAGTATCACTGAAATCGGGGAGAGCTCATTCTTGAATTGCAGAAGTATGAAAAATATCACTATTGGCAGGAATGTTACTAAGATCAAAGAGGAGGCTTTTGTTAATTGTCGGGGTTTGGAAAGTATCACGATTCCTGATACTGTAGCTGAGATCGGGAGAAGTGTCTTTCTGGGCTGCAGCAGTCTGAAGGAAATATTAGTGGTTCCTGATAACCTCAATTATCGCAGTGTAGATGGAGTATTGTTCAATAAAGATAAAACTGTTTTAGTCCAATATCCTGAAGGAAAAGGCGAAGATACTTACACTATTGCCTCCAGTGTGAAGAAAATTGGCGATTTTGCCTTTGCTGACTGCGGAAAGTTGGAGACTATACTGATCCCTGACAATGTGACTGAGATCGGAGAAAATGCTTTTTTGAACTGCAAAGGTCTGAAGTACATTACTATTGGCAGGGGTGTTACTAAAATCAAAGAAAGAGCTTTCGTTGGCTGCAGTGGTCTGACAAGTATTACGATACCTGACAATGTTCGGGAGATGGGAGGAAGTCTCTTCTGGGGCTGCAGCAGTCTGGCCAGTATAGACATTCCAGAGAATGTGATTTTCACTGATGGGGGAAATAATGCGCAAATAAGTGAAACCGCAGTCATCAGACCGGGGAGAAATTACACAATACCTTTATCAAAACCGGTGGAACTGGATATGGTTTGGATCGAACCGGGAACATTCCTGATGGGCAGTCCGGAGAGCGAAATGGGCCATAGAGATGATGAAACTCTGCACAGGGTAACATTGACAAAAGGATACTGGATAGGCAGGTATGAAGTGACACAAGCCCAGTATGAATCTTTGATGGGAGTGAATCCTTCAATGATCAAGGGATTAGATCACCCGGTGGAATTGGTAACTTGGAAAGACGCGTCAGCTTTTTGCGCCAAACTGACGGAGATCGAGCGAGAAGCCGGAAGACTGCCGGATGGATATGAATACAATTTACCCACAGAGGCTCAATGGGAATATGCCTGTCGTGCCGGAACGACTTCATCCTTAAACAGCGGAAAAGAGATAACCAGTTTATATGGGATCTGTGATAATGTGAATGAAGTGGGGTGGTATGGTCAAAACAGCAAAAAGAGAAGTCATCCTGTTGGACGAAAAAAACCGAATGCCTGGGGACTTTATGACACAATAGGAAACGTGTGTGAGCTGTGCCGGGATTCAAGAGTTGTTTATACGACAGATCCAATGACTGATCCAGTGGGAAGCACAGAGCCTGACGGAGAAAAACAATTAAAAGGTGAAGGTTACCGAAGTGACGCGAAATATAGCCGGGCCGCCACAAGAAATTTCGTTCACTCCATTTCATATTGTGATCCTTTTGTCGGTTTTCGTGTAGCGCTGGTTCCAGTCAAATAACGTGATAACGTAAATCTCAAAACAAAGATCCCCGACGATATTTTCCACCGGGGATTTTTTTACGACCTGTGTTTGGTGCTTCTTACTTTTTAAGGTAAAGGGAATGATTTCCATAGAATAACCTTTTCATAAGGGTGTAGTTATGGTAGATTGAGAAGGTCATTGGGAGTGACTGGCTATGACAAAGAAGAGACCGACAGCAGGATTAGAAGATTTTGCGCAGCTGATACATGATGGATTCTATTATGTAGATAAGACGTATATAGTAAAGGAGCTTTTGGAGAAGTGGAGTAATGTGAACTTGTTCACACGTCCGCGACGCTTTGGCAAGACCCTGCTGATGGATATGCTGAAGTGTTTCTTTGAGATAGACGGTCCTAAGGAGGTATTTGAAGGTCTGAAGATAGCTCAAGAGAAGGAGATATGTGAGCAATATCAGGGGAAGTATCCTGTAATCTTCCTTAGCTTGAAGAGTGTGAATGCCCTGACATTTGAGGTAGCAAGAGATATATTAAAAGGAATTCTTGCGAATGAAGCATTGCGTCATTCCTATCTTAAGATGAGTGATAAATTGGATGAAGATGAACATGATACATTTCGGAAGATGTGTAAAATGGAAAATGCAGAGACGGTGTCTGATGCATTTTTAATGAGCAGTCTGAATAATCTCTCAAAATATCTTTATAAACATCATGGGCAGAAAGTTATCATCTTACTAGATGAGTATGATGTACCATTAGATAAGGCGGAACAGAATGGCTTCTATAAAGAAATGCTCAGCATGATTCGAGGGTTGTTTGATCAGACATTGAAGACCAATCCCTATATGCAGTCTGCTGTTATGACGGGATGTCTGAGGATAGCCAAGGAAAGCATCTTTACCGGGATGAATAAGGTAAATGTTTACACAGTTTTAGACCGGAATTTCAGTGATGCTTTTGGCTATACAGATGAGGAGGTCAAAACTATGCTGGAGTACCTTGGATTTACACAGCACTATGAAGATATAAAAGCTTGGTATGACGGCTATCAGTTTGGTGACAAGCATATCTACTGTCCGTGGGATGTGAATAAATACTGTGATGATTTGTACACAGAAGCAGTAACGACTCCCAAGCCCTACTGGATGAACACCAGCGGGAATGACATTATTCGGAAGTTTATAGAAACATCCGCTGAAGAAGCCCTAGAAGATGAAGTGGAAGAGCTGATCAACGGCGGTTCGGTGCGGAAGAAGATCCATCAGGAACTGACATACAAAGATTTATATACCACTATAGACAATATATGGAGCATCCTCTTCACAACGGGATATCTGACTGTGGATGGCGATCCGGAGGATGAGGAGTTAAATCTGGTCATTCCCAACCAGGGGATCCGGAAGATCTTCAGGGATCAGGTTTTTGAGTGGATCAAAGAGGGTCTGAAGAACAACCCGGAGTACCTGAACGGGTTCTGCGAATACTTTGTTCAGGGCAAGGCGGCGGAGATCGAAGATCAGTTCAATGAATTTCTGGATGAGACCATCAGCATACGGGACAGCGGGGAAGAGAAGTTCTACCATGCATATCTGCTGGGGATGCTGAGGAACCGGAAGGACTGGCGGCTGAAATCTAACGTGGAAACTGGCAATGGCTACTGTGATATTTCCATCAAACTGCCCAAGCAGAAACTGGGCATCCTCATCGAAATGAAGTACACACGGGATGAAACCAAGCTGGAGGAATACTGCCGTGAGGCACTGGACCAGATCGAACGTAAGGGCTACAAGATCGAGCGAGTTACCAAGACCCTGAAATACGGCATAGCCTGCTGCCGGAAACAGTGCAGAGTCATGCGGGGAGAATAAATGGATATTTTGGTGTGAATGGGAAATGCACCAAAAAGCGGAATTGAATAATCATTAGACAGATCACGTCCAATGAGTGTGCGGTTTAATGAACCGCCCGCCGCGGCACGTGGATTGATGAGTGCCGTGTCGTTATACCTATGAAGAGAAAACTCAAAGTAGATAAAATGTTGATAAGCGCCCCTGATACGGGCGTTTTGGCATGGATGTCACTGGGGGCGAGAGTGCTGGGATCAGCACTCCAAAAGACAGAAACTTCTTCCGCATGGAAGATGAGCCGGAGTCTATCCGACAGACACCTGTTGGATCCGGAAAAAGAGGTTTATTAAAAACAACATATTGAAAGATAAGCGATAGGGAGTATTGTCGAAAAAAATCTTTCAGTATGCTCCCGTAGCTTCAAAAAAACACAATACCCTTATTTTGGATAAAGAAAAACACAAAACAAATGCCGCATGCGGTATATCCGGAGCCATCCTGTTCGCGGCGGTAGTGTTCTGGATGGGGTGCAGTGATATGACAGTAGATGACACCTCAGCCGCGGAACATGAAGAAAAAAGGAATGAGATCGTGCTCGCGACAGATACTGTGGTGTCGAAGACGGTCATGGTCAAAACTGACTTGTTGATGATGTGCATCCCAGCTGAAGGCAAGAACAGAGATCGTGACAACTTGCGGCGTGTGATGCTGGCTAAACGATATTGCCAGGAAACGCGTGAAGTGACTCAGCGGCAGAGGAAGCTGGTCATTGAATAATGATTTACTTCTCGAAGTGAAGGAAAAATCATGAGAATGAAAAAGAAACACAATGAAAAACGGTCGCGGAGCCTGTCGGCGGGAGTGTTGGTGACAGCACTGCTGCTGACGGCTGGCTGCGGCACTGTACTGGCAAATCAAACAGGAACCGCATTGGAGGAACCTGTTGACGAAATAAAGGATCAAGAACTTCTCGATTCAAAGGAAGATATTGAACGGGATCTTTACGACATGCTCGAGAAAAGGGCACGAGGGTCTGGTGTGTTTTTCGCCCCGGAACAAGCAGCTGCCGAGGAAAAATTTTTCGCGGATTTAAAGAAACGCGAGGAAAAGAAACGCGAAGTCTCTTTACCCAACGAACAAAAACTGGAAATGATCTGGATCGAACCGGGTACGTTCACGATGGGGAGTACCTATGTACTATTGAAGCACACTTCCTTCCCCGGCAACTGGAAGGATGTTGTACCGCATAATGTGACTCTGACAAAGGAATACTGGCTGGGCAAATGTGAAGTGACTCAAGGTCAGTATGAAGCTATTATGGGAAAGAATCCGTCTCACTTCAAAGGAGCGGATCTGCCGGTGGAAACGGTCAGCTGGTTTGACGCGATGGAGTTTTGCAAAAAGTTGACCGCTCAGGAGCGCGCGGCGGAACGCCTGCCGGAAGGGTATGAATACACTTTGCCCACGGAGGCGCAGTGGGAATGTGCCTGCTGGGCCGGAACGAAAGAGTCGCTGTCTATTTTAGACCCGGGAACCAATACAAATATGGGATATTTTGGAGCCTTTTGGTTCGATTTGAATTCACATAATACGACCCATCCCGTAGGTCAGGCATTGCCGAACCTCTGGAGGCTGCATGACATGACAGGAAACGTATGGGAGTGGTGTTTGGACAATTATGACACAGTCAAGAAAGATTATCCCAGGATCGATCCAAAAGGAGCTGTGGATGGCTCACTTCATGTGTATCACGGCGGCAGCTGGTTCAGCAGTTTTGTGAATTGCCGTGCCTCAGCCCGGCGCAGTAATGCCCCTGGTTACCAAAACATTGACCTTGGTTTCCGTGTAGCGCTGGTTCCGGTTCAATGATCGCATTGAATAACGCAAAGATCCCCGACGGAAATGTCCGCCGGGGATCTTTCGCATTAGGCCGAAGCCTTATCGTGTTTTACTATTTCTTTTCGGAGAGCAGTTTGATGCTCATGTCGAAATAGGCACCGCCGGTGAGGTTATGGAGTTCCACCGCGATGGTGTTCTTGCCCTTTTTGACGGCTTTGCGGAAGGCGGCCATGTTGATATCCATTGGAGCGTAGCTGCCGTTCCAGTCGGCGTAACGGGCGATCTCGACTCCGTTCAGATAGATGACCGGATCCTGATCATAGAAGATCTCCAGGAAAACGATGTCGCCGGCACCGAGGTTTTCATTCCACTCGAAGTCGCGGCGCAGCCAGAGCTGATCAGTTTCCCATTCCGTGTTGACCTTGGCGTTTCTGTTATCTTTTTTGATGACAGCGTTGCCGAAACCGGCTTTTCCTTCTCTCCAGCCGTCTTTGCCTTCGGCAGTCTTCCAGTCATCGGCAGGGGCTTGAGTGGTGTAGAGCCAGGTCATTTCAGCACCCATGATCTCCTTTTCAACAAAAGCGCTGTTGGCACCAGCATAAACCATGTCGTGGAGTTTCTTCAGATTGGCGCGTCCGTACTTGTCCACCTTGCGGTCATAGGTCAGCAGACCATTGTTTTCCACTTCCACGTCAGTCGTCTGGGTATAGACGGAGGCGGCCAGACCTTTACCGGCCAGGCGGCTCAGGCGTGTCATCAGAGAGGTGTAGCGCGCGAAGGATTCCTCAGTGTTCTTGTCGCTGACATAGCCCCAGGCACCTTCGTTCTTCCAGGTGTGGTCGCCAATGACCAGACCGAGACCGCCGAATTCACCCAGCACGGAGATGCGGTTGGGCATCAGATCGAACATACCCGGACCGGGATAGTTGTGCATATCCTTGGTGTCGCCCACGCCGTGATCGGTCCAGCCGGAGGGACCATCTACCAGACGGGTCTTGTCATAGTTCTGGACCCAGCGGAGAGTGGCGTTGGCTTTGAAAGCTTCCTGTTCGCCCCAGCCTTCATTGTAGGGCACCCAGACCACGATAGAGGGAATGGGTTGGAGCAGATCCATCATGCCCTTGAGTTCGCGGCGATAGGAACCATAGCGTGCGTTGACATTGCCCGGACCGGAAGTCATATCCTGCCAGACCATGATGCCGATTTTGTCGCACCAGTAGTAGTAAAGCATCGGCTCGATCTTGATGTGTTTGCGCATCATGTTGAAGCCGGCATCCTTGAGGAACTGGATGTCGAATTTCAGAGCTTCTTCGCTGGGCGGGGTCAGCAGACCATCCGGCCACCAGCCTTGATCCAGTGTGCCCTGCATATAGATTTTTTCTCCATTGAGGAAGAAGCAGTTGGCGCCGTTCTTGTCCTTGCCCATCTTGATCTCACGCATACCGAAATAGCCTTCCACATTGTCTGTGCCGCCGTCGGAGGTCAGGGCGATGTCCAATGTATAAAGATAAGGATTATCCGGTGACCAGAGCTGAGCATCCTTGATCTTCAGTTCGACCGGTTTTTCCCAGTTCTTGACCTTGCCACTGGCGACTTTCTTACCGTTTTCATCTTTCACGGTGATGGTGGCTTTGGCACCCATCAGATTGCCTTTGGTCTTGAGAGTGACCTTGGCGATGCCTTTGGCAATATCGCTGTCGATATTGTAGCCGGTGACATAAGTGGAGGGGACTGTCTCCATCCACACAGTCTGCCAGATACCGGAGCAGGCGGTGTACATGATGCCGCCCGGTTTCAGTACCTGTTTGCCGGTGGCGTTCATCCAGGAATCGGTGGGATCCCATACATAAACGACCAGTTCATTCTTGCCCGGACGGACGGCACTTGTCGCGTCGATCGTTTGGGGCAGGATGCCGCTTTCATGTGGATATTCGGAAACTTCGATGCCGTTTACAAAGACCTGACTGCGGTAATCTACGCCGTCAAAGTGGAGAAGCAGACGATCGCCGTTGAGTTCATTCACGTCGAATGTACGATGGTACCAGATCGCTTCATTGGGCTGGACAGCGCGTCCTACGCCGGAGAGAGCGGATTCCATCGCGAAGGGAACCAGGATCTGACCTTGCCAGGCCGGCTTAGCGGGTTCCTGCCAGTCACAGACCGAAGGAGTCGCCCCTTCTTTGGCATCGATCGCGGTCACGGCATAGTCCCACATGCCGTTCAGGTTGACCCAATTATCGCGTTTTAAATTAGGCCGGGGATGTTGCTGCCATGCGGTTTCGGGGGTCATCTTTTCGCCCCAGACCGTCATGAGTGGAGAGGTGACAGCCGGTTTATAGGCTGCGTTTGCATTCGCGGCACACGCTGCAGCAGCGATAAGCGCGCAGAATCCGTAACAAAGAGTTCGATTCAACTTCATTGGCGATAATCATAAGGAAATCCCCGCCGAAGTCGAGCGAAAAAGTTCTATGTCTTAAGAGTATTTAAGAACCACGCGGAAAACGATATTGCCGGCATCGCGCAGACGATCCATCAGTTTTTCGATCAATTCCTGCAAATTTTTAGTCGCGAGGATGTTGACCATGGAATCCGCCTTGTTGGGGTTGGAATAGAGGGTCTTCAGCAGAGTCAGCATGATGTGGTCGGTCTCGGTTTCGCAGTAGCGCAGACGGGAATTCATTTCCTTGACGGCTTCCACATCTGGTTTGCGGCGCAACTGTTTGACCATTTCGATCAGGATGTCCGCGGATTGTTTGATATAGTCGGCCGGCATTTTGAAATTCTCATGCTGGATCGCGTCCTGAAAAACAAAAAACTGCGAAAGGAATTTTTCTGCCGTTTTGCTGATCTTGGTCAGGGCTGAGGACAGAGCCTCGATGTCCTCGCGGTCGAACGGCGTGATAAAGGAAATGCAGAGCTGATGGGAGATCTCATCATTCAATTCCTTGCTTTTGCGGCGCTTCTGCACGATCTCATCCACAGATTTAAGCGTTTCGGGTTCGACCAGCGCCTGCGCGAGCGACTTTACACTGGATGAGCTGGATTGTGCCAGAGCTTCGATCAGGTCGAAGAACCGCTCATCACGACAGAAAAATTTTTGTAATGAAAACATGGTTTAGCTGAAAATTTAGATTCCGAAAATGAGTTGAACGATCTTGAAAGTGAAAAATCCGATCAAACAAGTGATAGGCAGTGTCAATACCCAGGCCCAGATCATGCTGCCGGCTACGCTCCACTTGACCGCGCTGAAGCGTTTGGTCGCGCCTACGCCCATGATGGAGGTGGAAGTCACGTGCGTAGTGGAAAGAGGAATGCCCCAATGGCTGGCTACATGGATGACCAAAGCCGCCATACTTTGCGCCGCGAAACCGTTCATCGGGTTCATACGTACCAGTTTAGAGCCTACCGTCTTGATGATCCTCCAGCCGCCGGTGGCGATACCAGAAGCCAGTGTGATAGCGCAGACCCAGGTGAGCCAGGTGGGAACCGCGAACTCGTTCAGCTTGAGGAACTCCAGCCAGTGCGGAAGATTGTCAAAAGTGCCCGCCGCTGTCGCTGTGACCAGGCTTAATGTGATGATGCCCATGGTCTTTTGCGCGTCATTCGTACCGTGGGAAAAACTGATCCAGGCAGAACTGAGGATCTGCAGTTTGCCGAAATTGCGATTGATCCCGGCCGGTTTGAAAGGTCTGAAAATCAGCATCAACAGTCCCATGAAAACAAACCCCGCGATCAAACCGATAATAGGAGCAAGAAAAAGAGGTTTGATCACTTGCGGCCATAGACCGGTAACGCGTCCGCCTTCTTCCACACACCAGTGGATCACACTCCAGTTGGAATGCGATACGGCCAGAGCCGCGCCGCAGAGTCCGCCGATCAGCGCGTGGCTGGAACTGGAGGGCAGCCCCACATACCAGGTCAAGAGATTCCACAGGATGCCGGCGATCAAACCGCACATAATAGTCTCCTGCGTAATGTAATGGATATCTACCAGCCCCTTGCCGATAGTCAGTGCCACCGCGTGACCGGAAAGCGCACCCAGCAGATCAAAAGTCGTAGCGATGATGATGGCTTGTCGGGGGGAAAGAACGCGGGTCGCGATAGAAGTGGCAATAGCGTTGGCTGTGTCATGGAAACCATTGACGTATTCAAAGATAAGCGCAACAATGATGACGCAAAAGACAAGAGTCATATCTGAAAGTAATCGTTCATTCCCGGCAGGATCATCAGATTGCCGGAAAACGCCGCGGGAATAACCAACGACAGAATCATTCTATCATGTCCGTGAACCAGAAGCAAATAGAATACTGTGGAATGAAAAAAAAGTAAATTTTTATATTGTTTAACATATTGATTTTCTGTGTATTGCAAAATAAAGAGAAGATGTTTTTGAAAAAAGAAAAAACGGAGAAAAATTTTTTTTGATTTTCTTTTTTAAGGCAGAATATGCGGAATGTTCTTATCCTCAAGAGGCTTCGGCGGGGACTGTGAATAACCTGTGAATAAGTGTGAATATATTCTGCTGGTCAGCGGCTCTTTGAACGGCTAAAGTCAATCCCGGTAAGCGGAGAGCTACTCTAGCGGCGATAGCACTTGGTCACAACGGTGATGAAGCTGTCTTATTGTCTCAACTCTTTTGAATTGAATATGTTATGTTTTTTATTCTCGGCTTCTTTTCCTTTTGTGGAGAATGGAAGTTTGAATCCTAACTTACTCATTTTGAATGCAGTGAAGCCGGAGAATGTTTTTTGAGGTTGGGCTCCGTGAATAACTTTTAATTTTGTTTTAGAATATCAACATGCTGGCTAATCAGTTATGGGAGCGGACGTGCGGGCGTCTAAAGAAAATCTTAACCACAGAGATTTATGATTTGTGGTTTGCCAAGCTCAAAGTGCTTGATTATGAAAGCAATATCCTTTCTCTTGGAATTTGGGACGAGTTTGCGCTTCTTTGGTTCAAAGAAAATTATGTTGGTATGGCTGAAGATGCTCTTCGGGAAATCACCGGCGAATCTATAGCTGTTCAGCTGCAAGTCGTTTCTTTTGAGGATCATTCAGAACCTTCCGCGGAACAGACAGATGCCTCTCAAACAGAAAATCTTACGGAATCTTCTGCCGCGCAAAATATGCCCGCGATCCCGCCGACTGTTTATACGCCTGGAACCACAACGGAAGTTCAAAACATATTGAACCCAAAATATACTTTTGAATCCTTTGTGGTAGGGGATAACAGCAGCATGGCACACGCGGCGGCAATGGCTGTTGCCCAAAATCCGGGACAAAGTTATAATCCGCTATTTATCTATGGCGGAGTGGGTTTAGGGAAAACCCATCTGCTTCACGCTATCGGTAATCGTGTGATTGACAACGCGGTGAAAAAAGGAAAACGGGTAAGAGTCGTTTATGTGACTCTGGAGAAATTCCTGAATGAATATATCGAAGCTGTCCGTGAACAGAAGTGTGATCGTTTTCGCAGAAAATATCGCCGGGTAGATGTGCTTTTAATTGATGATGTTCAATTCCTTGCAGGCCGAGAAGGACTTCAGGAAGAGTTTTTCCACACTTTCAATGATCTCTATAATGACAAGAAGCAGATCGTTTTGACCTCTGACCGTTCGTTGAGCGAGATCAAAAAGCTGGAGGAACGTCTGGTTTCCCGTTTCAGCTGGGGTCTGGTCACCGATATCCAGCCGCCGAATGTGGATCTGAGAATGGCCATTCTCAAGCAGAAGGCGAAAGATATGAATTTCCAGATGCCTGACGAGGTCTGTGTATTCCTGGCACAGAAGATCCGCGCCAATGTCCGTGAGCTGGAAGGAGCTTTGATCCGTATGGGCTCTTATATCAAGCTGACTCAGGCTACTTGGAGTATTGAGACGGCCAAGGTGGCTTTGCAGGATCTGCTGAGCCGTCAGCTTGCCCAGGCACCCAATATCGAGGATATCCAGAAGAAAGTGGCCTCAGTGTATGATATTCGCGTGTCGGATATTATAAGCAAGAAACGTCCTGCCAACATAGCCTTTCCGCGTCAGGTCGCCATGTATCTGTGCCGCGAGCTGACTCATCAGCCTTTGATAGCCATTGGCGAGGCTTTTGGCGGAAGAGATCACGGGACGGTCATTCATGCTTGTAAAGTGGTTGAGAACCAGATGGATGTGGATGATAATGTGCGTAATTCCATCCAAAAGCTCAAAAACGAACTGGAATATTAAAACAAAGCGCCTGTGAAAACTTGGCCAGAGACCCTTGAGATCCAGCCTCTTGCCGAAGTCCGGCAAACAGTCGTCACGATTCCCGGATCCAAAAGTATTACCAACCGCGCGTTGATATTGTCCGCTTTGGCAAATGGCCCGGTAACACTGCGGGGAGCTCTTTGGAGCGAGGATACTCAAGTGATGGCGGATGCGCTTCGCAAAGCGGGGATCGAATTGGAGGTCGAGCAGGATCCCCGGGAAGACGCGAATCGGATCTTTCATCTTCAAGGTATAAGCGATAACCATTTGCAAGGCGGAACATTATCCCACCCGGTCGAAATCTATGTGGGCAATTCCGGAACGTCTGCCCGGTTCCTGATGGCTTTTTTCTGCGCGGCTGCCCGCGGCTGGTATCGTTTGCATGGTACACCTCGGATGCATGAGCGTCCCCAGCAGGAGCTTTTTGACGCGCTGCGCCGTCTGGGCTATACGGTGACATCCGAAAAAGAGGGGTATCTGCCGGCACTGATCGGAGCGGAAGGCTCCGTTTCTTCCCGACAGCCTTGTTCCATTTCCCAGCAATCCAGTTCACAATACGCTTCGGCGCTGATGCTTTCAGCGGAAAAGGGCGGCTGGTATATTCAACTGCCAGGAGCCGAAAGCCCTTATATCCGAATGACCCGCCAGATCATTGAGACTTTTCCGCACCATGGCGGAGAATTTCAGATCGAACCGGATGCCTCCAGTGGCAGCTATTTCTACGCGGCTAATGTTTGGGCTTCGCGATATCCATCGGAGAAACCGATCTCGGTCGCGCATTGGCCTGTTTCCGGATGGCAGCCCGATCAGTATTTCCCGGAATATCTTCCTCTTCCTAAAACAGTTTCCAGAGAAAAAGATTTAGGCGACAGTATCCTGACGGCGATTGCCATCGCGCCTTTGGCTCAGGCTCCGGTGACTTTTACCGACCTGGGACGTTTGCGTGTCCAGGAGTCCGAGCGTGTGTATGCGATGAAAACGGAGCTGACCCGCTGCGGGGTCAAAGTGGAAGAAAAAGGGGATACTCTGATCGTTTATCCCTCCAGACCTCACGGAGCAGAAATCGAAACTTATAACGATCACCGGATCGCGATGGCGTTTTCGGTTCTGGGGCTGGGTGTGCCGGGAATGGTCATCAAAAATCCGGCTTGCGTGGCAAAAACTTTTCCAACGTTCTTCGATAAATTGAATGAACTTAGAAGCGATTCTTAGCGCGGGACATATACCCCAGCAGGGAAATCAGAGTGCGCTTCATCTCGTTGCGGTCCAGAATAAGATCTATCAGACCATGATCCAGAAGGAATTCCGATGTCTGGAAATCGGATGGAAGTTCCTGATGGGTCGTGCTTTGGATGACACGCGGTCCGGCAAAACCGATCATGGCGCGAGGCTCAGCGATGATCACATCACCCAATGAGGCGAAACTGGCCATCACACCCGCGGTCGTCGGGTTTGTCAGTACACTGATATAGGGCAGCTGGGCTTTGGCGTGGAACGCGAGCGCGGCACTGGTCTTGGCCATCTGCATCAGGCTGAACATACCTTCATACATACGCGCTCCCCCGCTGGCGGCAAAGATGATGACTGGCAGATTGCGGTCGGTGGCTTCTTCCACCAGACGGGTGATTTTTTCGCCCACAACGCTTCCCATGGAGCCTCCCAGGAATTTGAAATCCATCACGGCCAGAGCCACACGATGGGGGCCGATATCGCCCACACCGGTCACGACCGCGTCACGCAGACCGGTTTTTTCCTGATTCTGTTTGATTTTTTCAGTGTAATTGGAAGGGCCTTTAAAAGAAAGAATGTCAATGCTTTGCAAGTCAGCATTCGTTTCCTCGAAAGAGCAGGTCTCTACCAGAGAATTGATTCGTTCGCGCGCGCTGAAAGGGAAATGATAAGAGCAGTGCATACACACTTTCAGGTTATCATCCAAGTATTTGTCGTAAAGCAGCTCATTACACTTGGGACATTTGGTCCACAAACCCTCCGGGATATCCAAACGGGGCGCGCCGATAGGCGGAAGCTTGGATACACGCGGGATCAGAGGTGCATCCGCCAGCGGAGTGATGGCAGGTTCCACACTTTCCACACCGGATACTTTACGAGTTTTTACTCTTTTTTTCATATATCATCCTCGATGATCGCGAACGACAAAGGGGATTTTACCAGAACCGAGAAAAAATGACAATCGCGAGTTTTTTCTGAAAATGCTAAACAGTGCTTGCAAAATTTTGCCGGAACAGCTAACTTGATGAGCCCTTTTGGGGTAGGGAAGTCTCTTCGCGGACGAAGAGACTCGGACGAGAATTATAAAATATGGTTAGAATTCGTTTAAAACGTGCAGGCGCCAAGAACCAGCCGGCATATCGTGTTGTGGTGACAGACAGCCGCAGCCCTCGTGACGGTCGGTTTATCGAGGAGCTTGGATATTATGAGCCGCTGAAAGCGGGAAATAATGCCAAAATCAACGTGGAGCGCGCTGACTATTGGCTGAAATGCGGTGCGAAACCCTCTTTTACAGTTGCCAGTTTGATTACGAAAGAACGTAAGAAATCTGTGCAATAACAGCTTTGTATGCAAGAGTTTCTTGAATACGTAATCAAAAATCTCGTAGCGGTTCCGGAAGATGTTGTTATCACTCCGGTCGAACGCGGCGGGATCACAGTTTACGAGCTGCGGGTCAACCCGGCGGATGCCGCCCGGGTGATCGGCCGCAAGGGTAGCACCATCAATGCTATCCGCGCACTGCTCGTGGCTGGCAGCGCAAAGCAGGGCAAGCGTAGTGTGCTGGAGCTAATCGAAGAAGTGGACGGCTCTGAGTACAAGAATGAAGATACGACCGAGAGCGAGGTCTAAAACCGCTCAAAGGGTGAACTTTTTCGGATAGAGACCGGAGCATGAAGATCGATGTGCTCACTTTATTTCCCGGAATGTTTGCCGGGCCGCTGGATGAAAGCATCGTTCAGCGAGCCAGAGAGAATGGAATCCTCCAACTGGGGATCCATAATCTGCGGGTGTACACCCACGATCAGCGTCAGACGGTCGATGACCGGCCTTTTGGCGGAGGTCCTGGGATGCTGTTAAAGCCCGAACCGCTCTTTGAAGCTTTGGAAGCGCTGACAGATGTCAGCAGTCATGTCATTTTTATGACACCGTCGGGACGACGATTCACCCAGGCGATCGCCAGGGAATTGGTCTCCCAGGAACATTTGGTCTTGGTATGTGGAAGCTATGAAGGCTTTGACCAGCGGGTGCTGGATGTCTGGGCCGATGACGAGTTGTCCATTGGGGACTATGTTCTGACCAATGGCGCTTTGCCGGCGATGGTGATCGTAGATGTAGTGACCCGTCTGCTGCCAGGCGCGCTGGGAAAGGATGAGAGTTCTGAGGAGGAATCCTTCAGTTCCAATCGTCTGGAATATCCCCAGTACACGCGCCCAGCCACGTTCCGGGGAATGGAAGTGCCGGAGATACTCCTTTCCGGTCATCATGCCCATATCGCCCAATGGCGGGCGGAACAATCCAAACTGAAAACAGCGGCCGTGCGCCCGGATTTATTAGAAGCTGAGATCCAGAAGGCTGGATCCAGAAAGAATTAGAAGTTTATGAAGCAAGCGTTGATTGATAAAATCGAGTCTGCCTACACGAGAAAAGATCCTATCTCCTTCTCTGTGGGTGATACTGTGAATGTTCATACCAAAGTCAAAGAAGGTGACAAGGAACGTATCCAGGTTTTCACTGGTGTGGTCATTGGCCGCCGCGGTCATGGTCTGAATGAATCCTTCACAGTTCGCCGTATCAGCTACGGTGAGGGTGTGGAACGTGTTTTCCCGATCCATTCTCCTCGTATCGAGAAGGTAGTAGTGGAACGTTACGGTTCTGTCCGCAGAGCCAAGCTGACCTATCTGCGTGATCGTATTGGTAAGAGCGCTCTGGCCGTCAAGGAAAAGGACGTGCGCGTTTCCAAGAAGAAAAAGGCATAAGCCTCTTTTCTCTGTTATTATTTGATTTAGTTATTTTGCGAGCGAGGGTGACTTCACCCTCGCTGCTCTGTTTTTATGGGGAAAGGGTTTGAAGTATGAAACTGAAACGCTCTTTTTACACACGGGAAATTTTGACCGTTTCGCGCGAGCTGATCGGCAAGAATCTGGTTCACTGCACTCCGCAGGGGATCACCAAAGGCCGCATCGTGGAGGTGGAGGCGTATGTCGGCGCGGTGGACAAAGCCTCTCACGCTTACGGCAACAAGCGCACCGGGCGCACAGCCATCCAGTACAGTGTGGGCGGCTTCGCTTATGTGTACCTGATCTATGGGATGTATGACTGCATGAACATCGTGACCGGGCAGGAGGGACTGGCCGAAGCGATCCTGATCCGCGCACTGGAACCGGTGGAGGGAATCGAACTGATGCGGAAACGCCGTCGCACCACGGCCTTAAAAAATCTGTGCAGCGGGCCCGGCAAGCTCTGCATGGCGATGGGGATCACGCGCGAATGCTATGGTCTGGACCTGTGCGGTGATGAATTGTATCTGGAGGAGGGGAGCATTCTCGTCAAACCGGACGAGATCAGCGCCACCAAACGCATCAACATTGACTACGCCGAGGAAGCGCGCGATTTCCCCTGGCGGTTCATCCTCACCGGAAGCCCGTTTTTATCGGTAAAAGTCAATTAAAATACTTCATCTAGTGGTTTCCATTGACTATCAGCCATATCGTCTTTATACTCGGTATTATTGATGTACAGACGTTGATCCTTGTCTCGGACAAAACCCCAATGGAGTTTATGCTTTTGGGCATAGTTTTTGAAAGCATTAAACTTATTTTCAATCTGTCTATCGATGTTTTTGCTTTTACCTTTAAATTCACCGCCTTTTGTTTCAATGATCCAGACGGTGCCGTTCTTCTTTTTAACGATATAGTCGGCGTAGAATAACCATTGATGCTGTACCCCGTCTAAATAAACAATAGAGAAGTATTGTTGTCCGGTATCACCATTTTTATAAACCCATTCAATATCATTTTTTTTCTCGCAATACTGTTCAAACATCATTTCAGATGTGCTGCGAACAAGAGATGTAGCATATCCAGAGGTATATTCTTTATAGGCGTTGCTCAAATATTCGATTTCCTCTTTTACATTTGGGTCATATCTAAAAAAGTCTTGTTCTGGAATATGAAACGCACCTGTTTTGGGCTCTAATTTCAAATCAATTTGCTGGGACATATCGGACGTAATCTTTCTGAATTCTTCTTTTAAGAGTTGTTCATTGTTGATTATGAAAGCATAGAATTCACTCGTATTCAGATCGAGCAATTTTTTCTTAGACTTAACTTCTTTTCGGAATAGATGTTCCAGAATGGTTTTTACCTTGTTAGTTGATAGCCCAATAGCCGTTTTAATGGCATCTGTACTGTGAAGCAATTGCATACCGTGTCTATGTGTATTCACGTGTGTTTGAATGTGGTAATGTTGGTTGTTGTCATTATTCAACAATGCATCTGTTTTCACAAAAGTTCCATGCAGAACATCTCCATGTATTTTACTATCAATTATATATTTATTTCCAATGAGTTTTTGCCTGTTTTCTTTCTTGTCATCACAAAGATGATATTTTTTAACGAGTTCATCGTAAATTTTATTCAACACTTCCCGTTCGCCGAGACCGTCAAAATCGAGATCGCGATATTCCTTTTCCAGTGTGAATGTTTTGCATTTATCCTTAAGAAACAACCGTCGGGTTTCATACGCTTTGTTTATTGAGGACAGCAGACCGGCCTTGTATTTTTCGTCAAATGTGTACACATAGCAGAAATCGAGCAGATCGTCATTGTAGTGTTTGGCTTCCGGCATACGACGAATACGTCCAATAGTTTGGATTTCAAATTGTTCACTCATACCTTCACGCAGTTTGACGAGGATTTTTGCACGAGGACAGTCCCATCCTGTGCTGATGGCCTGTTTCATGAGTAGAAATACCGGGATAGCATCGTTTGCTGTTAAATTTTCCGGCAAATCACGCTTGTCTTCACTCATCCAAATGCTTACCATACCATTATCGTATGTATAGCCCATATCCTTCAATTTCTGTTCCACAGCGCGAATCGTTTCCGACTGACCGTTGGGAAATTGGATTAGTACCAGAGGACGAATGATCTTACCTTCTGAAAGTAACTCTGTATATCGAGTAGCAACAGCTTTTCGCTTTTTATCAGCTAAATCGAGCAGATAATCGTAATCATCCGTGATTTCTATATTGTTTTCGATGCCCTCGTTGACATACAGAGCTTTTGTGATCAGTCCTTCATCAATAACATCCAGCTCATCAATTTCAATATATTCATACCTATTGTTCTGAACGGCTGTCGCACTGACTCGGATAATGTTTTTTGCGGAGAAGTTATCAATAATATTCTTAGCTTTCGCAGTATTATTGGAATGTTCTTCATCAATGATGACAATGAAATCCATATTGCTGCGGTGTGCCTCAGCTATACGATCATACAGATTTTTACGTTCGCTGTCACGAATGGCCGTATTATCCTTTTTCGTGATAAGCTCCCAGTTTATAAATGTAGTGCTTTCCGATGGAAATCCATTTCGGAGCGCATCGAACAGATTTTGAGTATTCCGATGAGGAGCCACTTTCTGCATTTTCTGACGGCTCTGTTCTTCCAGATCACCCTTACCGGGACAGAGCCAGATGATGGCCGTGTTTGAATTTGCCTTATTCAAATATTCGTCCACAAAACCGATCAGAATGATCGTCTTACCGGAGCCGGTAGGCGACTTCATCACGATAGTCTGTTTGGAATTCGGATTGCTAACTAAATCAAGTAATTTAATGACGGTTTGTTCTTGAAAATCGAATAGATTTAACGTAAGACCGGTTACCATATTTCACCTGCTTCTTTCAGCTCAAAGTTGAAGTAATAATCTGGGATGATGTGAATTTCTACATTCTTAAATAGCTTGTTTTGTTTTGTAGTAAACAAAACGTTCTTGGAAACATACAGAGCTTTTATGTCCGGGTATTTGTTCCAGTTTTTAGCAAGCTCATCAATCTTGTTGTTGTCCAACACCATAATATACTTTCGGTCATCCAGTTTTACACCATGTTCCAACTGGATCATTTCAGCAATATGCTCCATTAGCGCCTCAGAAAGGAATTCTTCATCTTTTGAAACGAAATCTGTGTGATAGTATTTCAGGTTTGCAGAAAGACCGTCAGAATAAGAACTACCATCTTCCCTTTTCCCTGTAATCACTGTTTTTAGACGGGGATAAGTTATATGTTTGCAAATGTTATTCTGATTATCAGTACAAAGAATGAAACTACGTTTTCCTTCGTCCATAATGTTCAATTCAATAACCGCCTCACCAGTTGTGCCTGACCCGGCAAAAAAATCTAAAACAATGGAATTGGGTTTTGTTGTAGCTCGTAGAATTTCAATAATATATTCTAACGGTTTAGGATATGGAAAACGCTTGTCACCAAAAATTTCCCTAACATGAGATGAACCTTTCGTAGTGTAAAAATCTTTTTCTGTCCAAATAGTCGGAATTTCACTACCAACTGTTTTGTTCTTTCCAAACAAGAGTGTAGGCATACCATCCTCATGGCCAATAACTTCAAGTTCACCAGATTCTATTTTTTTAATCACTCCATCAGGAAGGTATTGAATGCTATATTCATTTGGATTGGCCTTTGACTTGTTCTTTGATACTTTAATATATCCTTTTTCCCAATCGTGCATTAGTCGTGAAGATATTAAACGCCATACGCATTCAACCCCCTTACTGCTTATTGGCCATAATGCAGCCGTTCCTTCAGGTGCTTCATCATAATCAAAATGAAAATCCCGCATATTACCTAGATAGGTACCATCTGCAATTCTTTCTGTTAAGGATTTGCCTACACCGATAATCCTCATTGTGTTTTTATCAACAAAAATGGGGTACGTTTGATTTGGTCGTGTTGTTTTGTCAAAAGTGCTTAATGTTAGTCCTTCAAAAGGGGATCGTTCTATACCACCGGTGAAACTCATAGGCTTAGGTTGGAAATCTGTTGAGGTAACAAAAACTAAATATTCATGAACAAAAGTGAAACCTCCATTTGGTTTTCCTCCCGATGTTTGAACAGTAAGACAGATCACTTGCTTATTACTGAAAAGCTCTTGGCATAAAACCATGAGATTATTAACTTCTTGATAACCTATGCTTATAACAATAATGCCATCTTTTGAAAGTAGCTCTTGAGCCTTAATAAGGCGCCTTGCCATAAACGAAAGCCACTTGCTATGGCTAAAGCCATCATTGGCATCTACGTAAGTATCATCATAAACAAAATCTTTTGTTCCCGTATTGTATGGAGGATCAATATAAATCAAATCGATACGGTTTTTATGTGTTTTTTCAAGTAGACAAAGACTGTGGAGATTGTCACCCTCCAATAGAAAATTATATGCTTTGTTGGGAATAGTGGTTATTTCACGTTCGGAAACTTCTGTAAAGACAGGTATGTGGGTATGCATTTTAACATCAACGGCTTCTTCATGCTGCTCCCATACAAGACCGTACTTTTTGGCGTTTAATTCGCTCTCAATTTCACCGAGAGCGACCAAAACGTCGTCATCTTTTTTATGCACTTCACGCAGTTTTTTCAGGAATTTCAGCATTCGCTGACGTTTCTGTTGTGATAAGTTAGCCATTTTTCAGTTCCTTCTTTTGCTATGAATCGGAAATCCCTTTTGGGGCTTTGATTTCCATGTGTGTCTCTTTTTTCGTTGTTACGGAGTAATACATACCTATCCGGATCAAATCCTGATAGGTGAATCATACTGATTTTTAACTCAATCAGCAAGAAGTAATTCAGAGAATTAGACCGGAAGCCCGTTTTTATCAGTAAAAGGATAGAGGTTTTCCTTTTATAACGCGAAAGCGTATGTAAAAAGTGCTTTCTACAGGTATCTTCTTTTTTCAGTTCCGACGGTGGTTTGTTCGGTATGGCCGGAGTAGAGGACGGTGTCATCCGGAAGCGAAAAAACACGTTCCATGATGCTCTTTTGGATAGCAGCGAAATTGCCGCCGGGGAGCTGATAGTTTCCGATACTGTCTTTGAAGATGGTATCGCCCACGAACGCGGCGCGGTCCCGTTCGGAGTAATAGATGACGGAATCCGTGGTGTGGCCGGGTGTGTAGATCACCTTGAGGGAAAACGCCGGATCGGAATCCAGACGGATGATCTGACCGTCCACGATGGTTTCAGCGTTTTCGATGCTGATGGACAAACCGAAAGAAGGGGAGAGGTTCCATTCCGGATCCCGCAGATAATCATTGTCAGATTTGTATGCCAGCACCGGGATCTGCAAGGCGGAGCGGATCTCATTTACCGCGCCGATATGGTCAAAGTGGCCGTGAGTGAGCAGGATCTTTTCGATGATCCAACCTTTCTCCCGGATCATGCCGAGCAGTTTTTCCGACTGCGCGCCCGGATCAATAATGAAGCCGTGCCTGGTCGCGTCATCAATATAGAAGAAACAGTTTTCGACAAAATGGGCTATTACGGGAACTTGTACTATCATAAATCCTGCTTTCATGGTGCGCGAGGGGGGACTTGAACCCCCACNNAGATCCTAAGTCTGGCGTGTCTGCCATTTCACCACTCGCGCGCACGGGGCTCCGCCTGAAAACGAAGCGCGGTTATTCTCCCATTTTATGAGCCGGTTTTCAACTCAAGGAATGATATCGAGAAAGTTTTTTAGGATTTTCAGCCCCACCTGCTGGCTTTTTTCGGGGTGGAACTGGACGGCAAAGACGTTGTCCTTCCAGACACTGGAAACATAAGTATCGCCGTGTTCGGTCTCGGTGGCCGCGATAGAGGTATCTTCCGGAACGGGGTAGTAGCTGTGGACAAAATAGACGAAGCTGCCGGATTTGATTCCCTTGTACAGAGGACATTCCGGATCCAGTATCTTGATCTGGTTCCAGCCGATCTGCGGGATCTTGATGCCGGGACGATCCGTGAAGCGTCTGACCTGGCCTTTGAAGATACCCAGGCCGGGAGCCTTGCTGTTGAATTCCTGGCTGCTCTCGAAAAGTGCCTGATAGCCAACGCAGATGCCCAGAAAAGGCTTGCCGGCGCGGATGGATTCCAGAATGGCCGGTTCCAGCTGCTGACCGCGCATGCCGGTAAGGCAGTCATCAAAAGCGCCGACACCCGGCAGTACGATCGCCTGGGTCTGTGAAAGCTGTTCCGGATCAGAAACTAAATGGATATCTGCGCCCAGACGGAGAAAAGCTTTCTCCACGCTGCGCAGATTCCCGGAACCGTAGTCTATAAGAGCTATCATGGTGTTGAAGGGGTTATTGCCGTTCGTATTCGCCTTTGCTGACTCGTTTCAGGACGGTGAAGCCCGCTTTTTTCGCGTCGGTAATGGAGAGCGGTTTGCTGTAAAACGGTGTGTTGAAGAGGGAGATGATCTTCTTTACCGGCTTTTTGCAAAGGGGACAGGTCTTCAGCGGCGGAGCGTTGAGCGGCCGGTTCAGAGAAAAATGACCGCCGCAGATTTTGCATCCGCCGTCTTCCGGAGGTTCTTCACCTTCCGGCAGGATCACTTCGTATTCGTATAAGGGCATAGGAATGATCTATTTCGAGCTGATGTCGGGGATAATGATTTTTTGTCCCACGCGGAGCGTCTCCGGTTTAAGACCTTTATTCGCTTTCAAAATAGCGTTGACGGAAGTTTTGCCACCGCTGTTATTGATCGTCTGAACGATGCTGGAAAGGGTCTGGCCGGATTCGACCGTCCATTCGTAAGTCTTAGAATACTCAGGAGTTTCTTCCTGTTTAACAGGCTGCGGCTTGGGCGCGGACGGAACGGCAGGCGTCATTTTGGAAATGGCGATAAGCTGATCCATCAGCTTCTTGTTCTCCTGCTTGCGCTCCTTTTCGCTGGCAATGAATTTATTTTCCAGAGAGACCAGCGCCGCCTGCAGCTGCTTGACGCTGTCCAGACTAGCTGCGTTACTGATGTCGGCAGGAGGAGGCAGATTCTTGATCTTTTCGTTCAGTTTATCCACGTCCTGAGCCAGTATATTGCACTGGCGCTGGAGTTTATTGATAGCTTTCACCAGCTCTGCCTGAGACTGGGTCAGATCTTCGACTCGTGAAGTAAGAGCGCGGATGCGTTCCTCATAGTAGGCGATAACGGTGTCATTGCCTTGTGCCAGAACATGGTTCCAAGAGGTGAAACTTAAAATCGCGGTTAACAGCAGTATTGTGTATCTCATTGTCTTTCTCCCTTATCTAGTACTTTTTCAAGTAAGACTAGAAACCAAGTCTAGCCGCAAGCCATCGCATTTGCAAGTGGTTAATTCATGATTTTAGAACAAAATGAAACGCATGAAGTGTAGATTTCGCATATTTTTTTAATCACAAAGTAGTTACGAAAAGTAATCAAGGTATTGGACAGATGATATTCAGCCTTGCGCTTGGGGAGAATATCTGGTACTTTAATTTTACGTTCCACCGGCCAGGAAGCCGGTTCAGGAAAGGATTCTCTCAAAAGAGATTAGGATGGCTAAGATCTCACCGGA
>DBVN01000057.1:0-10371 GCA_002308515.1 Verrucomicrobia bacterium UBA1263
GAAGAAACCTTCACACTGGAATTCCTTTTTAATAATTTATTATTAGAATTTTTTATAATTAAAATTATTTTTTATAATATTTTGTTGACACTCTTTTCTCAATTCTGTTATTTTTCGGGTGTTTGCTATTTGGGCAAATCTTATGAAGATAACGAAAATATACATAGGAAACCTTGCAAAAATAGGTTTAACAACAACTCTGGGCTTTGCTTTAGCTTATGGATATCATTCTCTGGCTCAAAGCTCTTATTTCTCCTATCTGGACGCGTTGATTGCTGAATTGGAAACAAACTCTGTTCAACTCGCTCCGGAGGATTCTCCTTCTGTGGGACTTTTCTATTCTGCCCAATTTGGTGAAAAATGGCCGCCTTTACCGGCCAATATTTACGAAGTTCCCTTCTGGGATCTGGGCAACGGTGTTTTCCTTATGGATGATCGTGAAATGAACTATGTAGAGTTACCCAGCTCTGAAAGCAGACGTTCCACAGTAACACCGCCTCTTCGGAGCGGTCAGACCGGGAATGATCTGCCTTGGCTGACGAATATAGCTGTGACAGTCGCGGCGAATAGTTCTTCAACAAACTATATCACCAGCTTTGATGTCGCTGGCGGTATGACTAATGTCGCTTATGGTCTGATTGTTGCCACAAACGTGATTTCAGACACTCAGGTCGTCTTAGCCAGCGATCCCGGAACTAATACCTTTCCTTCCAATGTTTCAACAAACAATCAAACTTGGGCGACGAATTATATTCGGAATATTGATTTTTCACATTGGAATTTAGCTGCCCTTGCACATAGTGGAGATCATTTCTGTTTTACTAATTCCATAGAACAAGGATACTATTCTATAATAGATCCTTCATACCTATTTCCAGGAAGTTTGCCTTATCATTTAGCGACAAATGCTGTTGGATATGCGTCTGGTAAAACATTAGCAAATAATGGATGCCTATTTGATAATTGGGTTGAAACAAATATAAATAATAGCAACATTCTAAGTCAATTAAGATGGTCCACAAACTGTTGGTTGAGTGGTGTCAAAGGATTGAGCGCAACATCTGTTGGTACCATTGGAAAACAGTCTGGTTGGGGACTGATGACAATGATTTCTCCCATCCATTATTTAAGAGCATGGCATACAACAAGAAATTACAGCAACTTCCAACATGATGTTGCTTTTTTGGGAACAAATAATCAAATTTACTGGCGTAGACCTGTTGAACAGGTCTATATAGGAACAGCCGATAGTGATGCTTGTGTTGGTATATTGAATGAGCCTCTTCCGGAATCGGTTGATTTTCTCCCTGTCTTGCCTCCCGATCTCAATTATTTACCAATGAAGATTGACAATGCTGGTCCAACAGGAATGAATGTTATTCAGGGAATTGGTATGAATCAGTATGCCGTGGTATTTAGTCAACCAATGGAGTTCTCATTACGAGACTTGGAAAAAGAAGGTTTTGTTTGGTGGGGGATAACAAATTCCCCTGTTTTAGGACTTTCAACAAATTGGAATACTTCATTAATATATGGAGATTCCTCTGCACCGGGAAGATTTTTGATTGATGATCAATTAGTATTAGTTTCACATAATACAGGAGTACCAGGTGGAGTTAATTTTCAATATTTATACGATGATATAAATGAAGCAATGGAAACATTATCATCAAATCATTATGGGACAAATTATCATTATCTCTTGACTCCAATACCATTAACAAATTATTCTCGCGTGAATTGGTTAGGTGAATAAAAAATCTAATGAATGAAAGGTTAAGTTTATGAAAAAGAAAAATATCAAAATAGCATTGATTTCGATGACATTATCATTTGGAATCTTATGTAATGCGCAAGCACAGAGCAATATCGCAAGGATTATTCCTGATGGAATAAGCAGCTCTGAGGCATCAGAACCTACAATATATATACTCACCGGAGCAGTATTAGACTATATTCATCCTGATGACTGGGAATGTCCATATACCGGTTTTTGGATATGGGGTCATACGTTTATGGGGTATGCGGATATCATAGGTTTTCGAGCTTTTAATGTGAAAAGAAATGATGTTTTCTCTTGGGAAAAAATCAAATCAGGAGCCTATGAAGAATTAGATAGTGTAGCAGTTCTTGATTCCACAGAACAAAAGATCGTTTATTTAGGTATTTATACTGGAACATCACATCGTTATGACGAATATGATGGTTATTTTCCTGGAGATGAATTATATTGGAGTTATCCCGATCCGCTCTTTGGCTGGGTAAAGCTAAAATTCAAAGATGACGGTTCTTATACACTCGAGGATTGCGCTCTGGGTTATAAATGCAAAGGAATCATTGTCGGAACAGAAGAGCTTATAGTTCCAACGATCTCCAGCAAGATCGAGGGCAAGACAATGACTCTGACTTATTCGGATTCGCTCTACGAAAGCGAGGACGGCCAGACTTGGACCAAGGTCACCGATGCTGAGGAAGGCGGAACATATACCGTGGATATTTCCAAGACAGGTATGAAACTCTATTGCAGCATTATGGATGAAGTACCAAGCCGCTAAAGACTAAAAACATAGAAACAAAGAGACGAGGTTCGCAAGCCTCGTCTTTTTTTCGTTTATACCTAAAAACGCCGCCAGGGTCAAAAATCCCTGATGGCGTTTTTGGATTTATTTATGAGATCAAAAACTAGATCTTGAATTTGCCGCCGTAGATGGCGTTTTCACCCAGTTCTTCTTCAATGCGAAGGAGTTGGTTGTACTTGGCCATACGGTCTGTGCGGCTCAGGGAACCGGTCTTGATCTGGCCGGCGTTGGTGGCCACAGCGATGTCGGCGATCGTGCTGTCCTCGGTCTCACCGGAGCGGTGGCTGATCACAGCGGTGTAGCTGCTTTCCTGAGCCATGCTGACGGCGTCCAGAGTTTCGGTCAGAGAACCGATCTGGTTGACTTTGACGAGGATGGAGTTCGCAACACCTTCTTTGATGCCCTTGGAGAGGAACTTGACGTTCGTCACAAAGAGGTCATCACCCACGAGCTGGACTCTCTTGCCGATCTTGTCGGTGAGGATCTTCCAGGATTTCCAGTCGTTCTCGGCGCATCCGTCTTCGATGCTGATCACGGGATACTTGCTGGTCAGCTGCTCATAGTAGGCAACCAGTTCTTCGCCGGTGACCTGTTTGCCGGTGCTCTTCTTGAAGGTATAAAGACCGGTCTCAGGATCATAGAATTCAGAGGAAGCAACGTCCAGAGCCAGGAACATCTGTTCACCCGGTTTGTAGCCCGCGTTCTTGATAGCGGCCAGGATGGATTCGATGGCATCATCGGCGCTGTCCAGATTCGGAGCGAAACCGCCTTCATCACCGACAGCGGTGGAGAGGCCTCTCTTCTTGAGCACGCCCTTGAGAGCATGGAAAGTCTCGGTGATAGCGCGAAGACCTTCGGAGAAGCAGCTGAATCCGCGAGGAACGATCATGAATTCCTGGAAATCGATCGGAGCGTCAGAGTGCGCGCCACCGTTGATGACATTGGCCATCGGCACCGGCAGGACTTTGGCGTTGGTTCCGCCCAGGTAACGATACAGGGGCAGATCCAGATAGGAAGCGGCGGCTTTGGCGTTGGCCAGAGAGACAGCCAGGATCGCGTTGGCACCCAGTACGGATTTGGTATCCGTGCCGTCCAATTCGAGCATGGTCTTGTCCACGGTCACCTGATCCAGGGCATCCAGACCTTCCAGTTCAGGGAGGATCTTTTCTTCCACATTGGCAACGGCTTTGGTCACACCTTTGCCGAGAAAACGTGATTTATCACCATCGCGAAGTTCGAGGGCTTCATTCTCGCCGGTGCTGGCTCCGGAAGGAACCGCGGCGCGGCCGATCGTCCCGTCATCCAGGATCACATCAACTTCAACAGTGGGATTTCCGCGAGAATCCAGAATCTCGCGAGCAACAATGTCATAAATGGTACTCATATCTCTATTTCAAGTCTCTAACTTAAAGACGGCTTTATCGTATATCCGACAATCCGTCAGAGTCAATCCTAGTCTTTCAAAGCGGGAAGAATTTTTTCCCAAACCACATTCAATTCGCTCTGCATATCCCCTAAATAGGCGGTAATGGCCACCACGGCATTCTTTTCGGGGATCACCACAATGAACTGACCGTTCGCGCCGTCCGCGCGGAAGGCGTTGTGACGGCAGCGCCACATCTGATAGCAATAGCCTTGCGTCCAATCGCTTTTGGCCATTGTCTCGGCGCTGGCGTTGGGCTGCTGCATGATCTTGGTGCTGGTGGCTTCGGCGATCCATTTCTCGGAAAGGAGCTGCTCACCGTTCCATTTGCCCTTTTGAAGCATGAACTGACCCAGTTTGGCCATGTCTTCGGTCTTGACCCACAGCCCCCAGCCGCCGCAGTTGATGCCCATCGGGCTTTCATCCCACTTGACACCGGAGATGCCCAGCGGACGGAACAGGCGCGGATAGAGGAAATCGATCGTCTTCTGGCCGGAAACCTTCTGGATGATCGCGCTCAGCATGAATGTGGCAAAGCTGTTGTAACGGAACACTGTACCCGGTTCATTGATGACTGGTTCCGCCAAGAAGAGCTTGATCCAGTTCTCATCGCTGATGGTCACGCCGCACTCAAATTCGCGGGTATGGAGCTGGCCCGGTTCTTTGGCCTGACCGGTGGACATCATCAGCAGGTGACGGATCTCCATCTTGGCCAGATTCGGAGAAACTTCCTCCGGAAGATATTCGGGGAAGAAGGAAATGACCTTGTCGGTGACTTTGATCAGACCTTCCTGCACAGCGAAACCGATCGCCGTGGAGGTGTAAGTCTTGCTGACAGAGTGCAGGATGTGCAGCTCATCCGGCGCGCCGCCGTTCATCCAGTGTTCCGCCACGACCTTGCCGTTGCGCACGACCATGACGCTCTGGACGTTCTGATTCTTTGCTTTCACATCGGCCAGATAGTTCTCCAGCATGGCCGGATCCACGTTCTCGGCCTCCGGAGTGCTGCGAGGCAGGGATTTCCAGACTTTATTGTAGCTGACGGTCTCGATCCCCTTCTCCTGAAGAGCGGCCTTGACCTTGTCGCTGGTAAAGAGATCGGTCACACCCTGACGATCCTGCGCTACGTTTTCGTAGCCAATATGATGGACGGCCCGCATCTCCGGTGTGTCATAGGCCGGATGATCCAGGAAGAGATAATCTTTGCCGGGTTCCAGTTTCTCAAGCATCTTGAGGAATGAGGCTTCTTTCTCCGCGAAAGTCCCATGCGCGCCGTCATAGCTGACAAAGTTCAGCTTTTGGTCAAATTCCATCCCTAAATGGTATTCTTTGGCCAAACGGGTGACCATAGCCGTCACATCTTTGTCAAAGTACATATTCCCCATGTGGGAGGAGATATGGGTGAGCTGAGGGATGTTCTTGAGAGCGAACTCGATCTGCGCGCGGAACTCCTGTTCCAGCTCCGCGATGCTCCAGGTACTCTCCACTATGCTGAGACCGGGATAGTTCGGGTTCTGCACGACCATAGGCAGAAAATAGCCGTTTTTGTCAGTCAGGCTGGGGCAATGGGTCAGCGGACGCCATTTGATGTTATCCCATTCGCTGCTGGTCACCAGGTGGAGTCCCACATCGATCTGAGGGTTCGCGTTGAGCAAACGCACAGTCTCAGGGAACCACGGAGCCACGGCCATCACTTCGATGGAGGTAACGACTCCCTCCTGTACAGACTTGAGGCAGGCCTCATTACTGGCATGAGAAGACCCCATATCGTCAGCGCGGATGATCAAACGCGGATTATCGGCACAAACAGAAAACGTCAACTGTGCGGCGCACAGAACAGCAAATCCAAAAAAAAGTTTCTTTTTCATATTTCAAGCTAACATGAAGCAAATACGTTCGTGAGTATATCAGATCTGGAAAAATTATTCAATCACGCTTTACATAAAAAGCAAAAAAACTCCGGGATGAACCGGAGTTTTTCGTCTTATTTTCTACACCTGATTACCAGGGAGTAACAGGTCTGTTTCTACCTGTAAACGGATCTGTCTTGCCACGGTGATCCTTTTCAACTTTGTCCACAAATTTGTCATAGACATCATCGAAATTAGGATTGATCAAACCGCGTTCGATCTCACCATCACCATCAACAGAGGCTTCTTTCTTGGCCTTGCCCGTCTCAGGACGATTGGCGCTGGCCACCTGAGTAGTGATGCCAGCCTGGAGATTCGGATCAGTCGGAGCGACCGCGTCGGAACCCACCGGCAGAGTCTGTCCAGCGGCCACAGGGATCAAACCCTTGGCAGTCTGCACATCCACAGCACCCTTGGTCACGATGACGGAACCATCGGCACCCACGGAGAATTCCGCGTTGCTGCCCTTGACGATCACGTCTCTGGAGGGAGTCTTGATGACATACTTGGAGGCACCATTCAGACCATTGACGTTACCGGTCACACGACCCGTCGCGAGTCTGAGAGCGGTATCAGTCACATCCTGACCGCTTACTTTCTTGCTGTCAGCGGTATCCAGGGTCAATGTCGTGTTCTCATTCAGGACAACCAGACTGTCAATGTTCGAGAGTCTGAAGGAAGCCAGAGAACCAACGGTGCTGCCTGTACGGAGGGTACTACCCACTTTAACAGGTTTGTTAGCAGAGATTTTCTGCCACGCGCCGCCTTTGCCCAAGCTCTCAACAGTACCAGTTGTACCTGTCAGGGTCGCGTCCTTAGCCTGGACTGCCACCGCAACGAGGAGAGCAGCCATCAAGGTCGCGCTCACCACAAAATTCTTAACGATTTTCTTCATAATCTAATTCTCTATTAAATTCGATGTAACTCTCGTTACCAAAACCACCCGTAGAATAGCTCTTTTTTGGTGATCTTGTCAATAACCGAAAGCATTTTTTTTTATTTATTCAAACTTTTTTTGTTCACCTTGCCGCTGAGCGGCGATCTCATACCACTCTTTGGCGAAGTCATTGTCTTCATTCCTCAGATGGATCGAGCGTTCCAAGTGCTTCACAGCCAAGTCATAATCCCCTCTGTACAGGGCGCACAATCCATAAATCGAGTTGCTGTCGTAACAATCAGGACGCAATGTCAGCATTTTATCCGCGTAAGGGACCGCTTCATCCACTCTGCCCAGCAGTGTCAGCGCACCTGCCATTCCGCCGTAAAGCTGGTAATGATAAGGGTTATAGCGAATGGCCATGCTGTAATATCCGATCGCGTGGATCAGTGCCCGTTCTCTTTCTTCGGGGTCTTCTGAATACATTCCCACGCTCAGCATCCGGCGGCCGGCTTCCATTGCCGTATTCCAGTTCCGTTCATCCAGTTTCACCGCCTGATCCAGCAGTTTCTGAGCTTCTTTATTGCTGATCCCCTCCGCTTCTGAGGCTTTGACCAGACACGCTATGTGAGAGGTGTGGACCGCGTCCCATACTAAGATGAAGCTGAACAAGACGATAAAGGTCGTCACCGCGATGCGGTTGGCTGAGGACTGTTTGATCCAGCAGGAGTCTTTGTAAAGGCGTACACAGCTGAGCAGAAAGGCGAACAGCACCACCGCCAGCATGGCATTGGCCGGGATGTGCATATTAAAGTCCACCGCCGAATGGATCAAAATAGCCAATACGGCACCCGTCACACCCAGGAATAAGGCCGAACGGGTACTGTCTTGGGGATTGAAGGATTCCCCTTTTCGCTGAACATATTGCCAGATTTTGAATACATCGAACCCGGAGACGATCAGCAGCGCGGCCAGCAAGGCCACACCCACCAGGCCCCATTCGATCCACAGCTGCAAGTAATCGGAATGCGCAAAGTAAGGATCGTCCTGAGTTTTATCTGTCAGATAGGAGTGGATCTGAGAAGCATAGGTGCCGGAGCCCCTGCCAAACAAAGAGGTTTTGGAGGCCATTTCCAGACTGGATTTGTAAATAGCTCCCCTGCCTTCATCCAGCTGAGTGGTCGTCATGAGTTCACTGAAGCGTGTCTCCGCGTGAGGTTTACTCAACAGGAACCATGCCGCCGCCACGATCAGCAGCGCCGCGGCCGCCAAAGCGGGAATACGGTATTTATGGCTGTTGAAGAGAGTCACTAAGATCAAAGCCACTCCGCACAGTGACGCCACATAGCCCGCGCGGGAAACGGTCACCGCGATCCCGGCCAGCAAGACCAGTGACGCGAAGCCGAGCAGGATCTTCTGATACTGTTCGAGACGTCCGGCCAGTGTCAGGGCCAGCGCCAGAGGGAGCGTCATCTCCAGGAATCCGGCTAAGTGATTGGGGCATATATAGGTACCGGAGGCACGGTGCGCATAGACATCCGGCTGTTCGACACCTAAAATGCTGGTGGAACCGGTCATGAACTGAGCCACCGCGTAAATGGAGATCATCGTTCCCACGCTGATGACAGCAAAGGCAAAGATCCTGGCGTATTTCCTGTGCTTTAAGTTATTGACAAACAAAAAGAAAAGGCAGACATACAGGAGCAGCTGGAGGGTATCCCGGCGGGCACTGTATTCGATGGGCGACTTAATATATTCAAAGAATCCATAAGCCAGGATCAGCAAGACTCCCCAAACCGCCGGAGTCGAAAAAAAACGGTGCGAATGGTTCAGCCACAAACGTCCTCCCCATAATAGCAGAGCCACCGCCGTCAGCACTTCCGTGACGGAATACGACCAGACCAGGGTCCCGCCATAGGAGACCGGCATCAGGACGAACATCCCGACAAACAGCCATAAGATGATCTGATCGAAAACCTTATCAAGAGTTCCGGAACGTCCTTTGGAACGGGAACGATGTTTGGAATGAGAGTGCCGTTTCGACTTGGTACGCTCTTCCGATTTATTCTCTACTTTATCTGCAGTCATAAAGCGGCGGGTATCATACCATGTTTTTTCTTCTTCCAAAAGTCTAAAAAACGAAAATTACATTTCATTTCCATCTCTTTGTAAAGTAGAGTAACCGGGCAAGGCGGCTTTGTCCTTTCCGGGGATCGGGCCGGGATGTGTGTTCTATGGATACTTATATCGCTTTAGGGTCTAATCTGGGCAATTCCGAAGCAGAGATCGATCGCGCGCGCGATTTTCTGCAAACGCTCGCTCGTTCCCCTGTAAAATGTTCTTCGCTATGGTGTTCTGAACCAATGGACTGTCCTCCCGGCAGTCCGGTGTTTGTGAACGCGGTCATCGGGCTGGAGCTGTCCGCGGAGCTGTCCCCTGTCCGGCTTCTGGATCTGCTGCAGAATTATGAGATCCGCGCCGGGCGGCCACGTGAACATGGTCATAACCTGCCCAGGATCATTGACCTGGACATTATTTACTGCCGCAATGAACAGTCGCGGTCCCCGCGGCTGACCCTGCCCCATCCGCGGGCAGAGGAACGGCTTTTCGTAATGGCACCTCTGGCAGAGATCGCTCCCGATCTGAGACTTACACCCGGTTCCGAAACAGCGGGACAGATCGCGGCGCGTTTATCCGCGATACAAAAATGCCGCCGTTTGCCCTCAAGGTGAAACGGTAAAGAACGGTGTTCCCCAGCCGGTCTGTCTTTATTTAGCTTTCGCCTTCCTGGCGGCGGGTTTCGCTTTCTTCTTAGCCGGGGCCGCTTTTACCTTAGCATTTACTTTGGCCGGGGCTGCTTTTTTAGGAGCCGTTTTCTCTGACTTTTTGGCGGCTTTTGAAGTTTTGGCTTTTTTCTTTTTGGCGGGAGCCGGACGATTGATCTTGGCCAGGGTGTCATTCACAATGCCCATATCCAGAATGCTCTTGAAAAGATTCAGCTCATGGATACGTTCCAGCAAGACTGTCATTGCCCAGAGAAAACCGGTGTGCGGACTCTGTTCCCATATATGCCACTGCAAAAGCTCTACGACCGTGGTGAACAGGGAGTAATTGCCCGTATGCAGTGTGTACATGAGCAATTCCCCATAACGCGAGGAATTCAAGACCACCTGACCTGACAGGGAACAGTTTTCCAGTTCCTGTGTAAAAAGCGCGATGGCGCAGTTGATGTCTTTGCGATAGGCCAAAATATCTTTCTTTTGGATCTCCGAAAGAGATTTGTCCAGGAGCGGTGTCACTTTCTTTACGATATCTTTTTTCTGCATAAGCCAGTAGCTTTCAAACTGGAGGTAAGTCTAACTGTTTAGCAGCGGTTTGACAACTCTATTTCTCGTTTTTTCAAAATTTAGCACCAAACCACCGTCAAAAGAACATTTCTATTGGTGTTTTTGCTGTGTCAAGGTGTGTTAGCACCCGAAGTTTTTTTGACTAGTCTATTTGCAAATGATTTATTCTCATTTAATGAAATCTTTTTTTATCATTTCTATATATTCAGTGAAATTTGTCGAGTATTCTTCAAGT
>DBVN01000057.1:10379-15263 GCA_002308515.1 Verrucomicrobia bacterium UBA1263
GATTTAGATTTTTAATCTGTATATTTTATAGCAGCATATATCACTGCAACTAAATATGGGATACAACATAACCACCCTGCCAAAAATAGCCATTTTGTTCGGTTAGATATGATGATCGTTATCTCAGGCTCAATAAACATTTTTACTAAATGTGCGAAAATAAAAAAAGGAATGCTAAAAAAAGGAATAAAAAATGTAACCTCTTTAAACTCTTCTAAAATTTCAAACGGGAAACATTCAAAAACAATATATTCTATCCATAGCATTTCATCTGGCTTAGTTGACATAGAACTGGCGGAAATACCCCAACCTACAATAATTGTTAAAACTGTAGTTAAAATAAACAACAGATTTAAAACACCCCACTGCTGCAGAACATTCCAATGAAGTCTTTTATTAAAAACAAGATATCCTATGAGACCCAAAAGAACACTGAAGAATAACAAAGGTGAATCTATTTTTGTTGAAACAACAAGACTTAATGGAATCAATATGCACCAACAGAGGATATAAATTTCTCTGGGTGAAATGACAGGTATAGAATTCTTTTTTACCATAACCAAGCCTTTATTTTTTGCCATTGTGCATTTATATATGTTAATCCTTTATTTTTAATGTTACTAAACCATCCAAGTTCTATGTCATTACCTTCATTGGTATCTACTAAATTAAATGTTGTCCACCATTTTCCGCTATCATTTCCTGATAACTTATGCTGTTGTTCACATGAAAAATCGTAATAAAAATCTACATCGCATAATAAATGATTTTTTTCTTCTTCATTATTAACCTTCGCAAGAAGACTAAGTGCATTTAGTTGACCACTATTAAATAATTCTGCAATTCTTTTAGCTGCTTCTAATGATGACAAAGGCAATAAAGGTGTTGATCCGCTCGATGTTTCACCAGGAAAAAGTACAGAAAAATGTACAGTTGGATCATAATGCCCCTGGTCTGGTCCTAAACCTCCTCCAACTATCACAGCTTTTTTTGATTTATTGTTTACAATAGCTAATCCACTGGGATCTATGTAATTTACCGGGTCATTTCCACAGAAGACGTAGAGATTCAGTCCTCCGGAAATACCTATAGGATCGGGAGAGAGCCATCTGCCTGTTTCCGGTTCATACCATCTGGCCCGGAAGTAGTAGAGTGCCGTGTCATAATCATACTCTCTGCCCTGGAACAAGAAGCGGTTTCCATAATTGGATTCTGTCATCCACTGATAGTTTTCATCACGCATCTTCACATTTCCAAAAGCATCGTAGTAATAATACTCTACGATCAGACCATCTTCATCCACCAGAACATGAACCGTATTGGAAGCATCTTTGATGTAGTAATACGTTTCCGAAGCACCATATTCATCATAAATGGTCATAGACTGGATGTTATCCACTCCCGGCCCATACGTATATGTCCTGATGATCCGCCCATTATACGCGTCATAATCAGCCACCAGATTCATCCCATCATAAATATAATACTCCCAAGTGTCATTATCCATACGGGATGTCTTTCTTCCTAATGAGTCATAAGTATAATAGATATAATTATAGTTATAATTCGGATCAACGGCTTCGACCTGAGTCAGTTGATACTCTCCATTCCAGGAAAGACTCAAACTGCTGATGTTCGTCTTGGTATTCCGGGTCAAGTAAGTTACACATCCCGCGTCATTATAAGACATCCTGCCGTTACTGCCCCATGTCGCTAAACGATTGTTATTTGTTGGTGTTGAATAGGAAATTCCCGAAAAATGAAATGATTCTGTGTCATACAAATCATATACACCTGTACGGTTTCCGGCTAAATCATATTTATAAATATTTGTTGAACCATCAAAAGTTCTTTCATAAGACAAACGTCCTAATTCATCATATTCATAAAAGGCAGGACTTAATCCTGGTTGACCTCCACCATAACAATCTTTGACGGAAATTTTTCCAGAAGAATCGTATGTATAATAAATATTATAAGAAATCCAACCTCTAACAGATTTACTATGTATCATACTCTTAACTCTTCCCAGAGCATCATAGGTGTATTTGCAATAGATGCCGGATACCATATTAGTCGCGTAAGCTAATTTGCCGGAGCAAGGATCATACGCATACCGCCAAAGCGGGTTCCCATTCGCGTCATTTTCTCCTATCAGCCGTTCATTCGCGTCATAGAGATAGGTTGACGCTATCAAGGTATAAGTATCATAGTAATCCGTAAGTGTCAACACCTTATTCGTCAGATTACCTTCCGCGTCATAGGCATAATAGTTCGTGGTATAAAGCCAGTTTTCCACATTGTTTCTCACTTGGACTAAGTTATTCCAGGTGTCGTAACTCAACCCGATGGTGTTGTTATTCCCAGAAATAGAAGAAAGCAAACCATTGGCCAGATAGTCATAAGAATATGAGGTGTCTGGATATAAAACTGAATAAGGTCTGCCTTTTTCATCATAATAAACATAAATGCTGCCCTCATATTGATCATTGCTGTCATAACGGTCTATCTGATCGATCTTACCCTGCACACCACGGGAAATAGCTAACCTGCGTCCATCCAGATTCGTTACGTTGGTCACCTGCCCAGTGGCATCCAAGTCATAAGTCTCCACATAGCGGTTCTTGGGATCTTTGACCGAGGCCATTGTCATTTGCGGGTCGTATTCCAAACTGATGTTTGCCGAAACACTGCTTCCGGTCTTGCCAGTCGTCTGTGAAACCAGTTTGCCCAGTCTCCATTGATTCGTAACATAATATCCGCTGGGATCTTCCGCATAAGTCAACCGTCCCGCTTTGTCATACTGGAAGCTTGTCACCTGATTTGACGGGTTTGTAATCGTCAACGGTCTTCCGGCATAATCCGTTTGGAAATAAGTCGTTCTTTGGATCCCACTGGAATCATATTCCGAGAACGAAGTTGGTCTCCAGAGATGATCGAAAGCAATCGTCTTGGAATATCCTAACGGTGGTTGAACAGTTACACTTCTTCCACTTGATGTGGTTGAATGATAAAAATATGTTCCATGACTATTTGCATTTTGGTACCACACTGGGAATCCTTCTGAAGAATATGTAAACCACCCCACAGTACGAGTGTTGTTATTTTCATCTATGGCTAAAATCTGTGTCGGTTTGTCCTGACTACTGACATAATATAAGAACTGATAGCCTCGGCCTAATGTATCTCTCACACCCGACAGATGTCGGTCATCTGTCCATGTCAGACTGTAATCCAGATAATATTCCTTGTCCGCTTCATAGGAAGAAGTATCTATTCCGTAAGCGGAATAAAGACCGATGACGTTGCGATTTGTGTCATAACTCTTGCCACTGATCGCCATCTGCCAATCCCATACAAAATACTGTCTTGTCAGGTCTTTATCAGCATTATAGGTACGGCGTTCCACTTGCGATGGAAGCGGTCCCGTGATTCGTGTGGGAACCATGCGGATCAGGTCATATCTGTTTGTGGTGTAGGCTATTGCACCACCAGAACGATCTGTTCGCACCTCCACATTCATCCGTGTATTATATTCATTCGGGGTACGAACCAGTGTTGTCCCATAATTATTGGTAACACCACCGGCAACAATCCATGCTCCATCCGCCATCAGAGAACCGTCCGTCTGATATCTCCATAAATATTCATTTCCTACAGGAGTTACTTTTCTGGCAATTACAGACTGACTAACATTGTTTGTATCCGTAAGCGATTTATAATAATACTGAAAAACCTGATTATCACTGCTGCTGGAAGATACATGTCTTGTGGCTGTGAACAGCTTGTTATAGGTTCCGCTGGTGGAACTATAACTGTACTGCATCCACAAATTCGTATCCCGATTGTTGCGAACCTGTACCAGATAAGTATTTGAATAACTAAGATTAAGACTTGTTCCGCAGCTGTGCGTGATATTGGTCAGCTTCTTATAGTTGTCATAACTCAGAGTGATACTCGTTGAGCTGGGATGAACGATTTGTGTTAAATCTCCCCCTGTATCAAAAAGATAGCGCACCTTATTGCCGGAAAGGTTTGACAGTTCCCATGTTCCGTCTGTCATCTTATAGAGCTTTGCCCCTCGTAGCTCCCGGCCCACACAGCTGTAAACATTTGATACATTCGTTAAACCGGTATTGTTAGCTCCTCTTACAAAATGATAATTTCCTCCCTTGTAAGCTCCGTCATAAGGATTGACCGGTATCTTCACCACCACATATTCACCGAAAATCCCTTGATAAGTATTGGTTGCTTCCGGAATAAAGTGCATGTTCAAATCATCCACTTTCCATTCAAAGGAGTGCTCCCACCCTCCGCGGAGAACGCTGGAACTGTTGCCCGGAGTCCTCCAGGAACGAATGAATTCTAAACCTAAAATCGGAGTTTGGAGAACAAGATCCTTCTCTTCCAAAAGAACTTTGCCGTCTATGAGCCCAATCGGATCACCCACTGTTTCCGAAGATATATCTGTAGCAGTAGTATTGGGATTGTTTGTAGGACAGCACGCTTGTACTGTGTTGTATGCTAAAGTCAGCGAAAAAAGAATCGCTGATAAGCCTACTGCTTTTAGTTTAAGTGATTTCGTCATAGTTATTCTTTCTGTTTTTCGTTGTTTCCTGTAACAACTTTCTTAATAAAACATATAAAAATACAAGCGTCAAGTAATTTTTTGAAAAAATTTTTAAAAATAGTTTTAAATTATTTGTATTGAGTAAATTATAAGAACAACACATTCATCTGCCGTCCCTTCGGGACTCTAATATGCGTGTCATCAGAGCAGGGGTTCCGCTGCGCTCACCCCTGCCTGTAATCTAACGCTCCTTCGGAGCTGAGACGTGAGAATCTCGCTTCTCTACAGAACATATTGATTTTGAATTAGTTTTA
>DBVN01000057.1:15283-27747 GCA_002308515.1 Verrucomicrobia bacterium UBA1263
ATCCTAATGGCGTTTTTTGGGTTAAAAAAATCCAATCATTGTCAGCCAAAGGATTTTCTGCAATACTATGGCTGGTTCTGTCAGCGGACGGACAGAACATCCGAAGTATCGTTTATGGGGTTTGGAGAGCTGTCAGGTGCGATCATATTGTTGGCTTTGCTGGGACTGGGATTTTATTGCTCGCTGGCAGAGACGGCGATCTTTGCGCTGAAAGCCAATCACATACAAAGGATCCGCGAAAAAAATCCCAAACGGGCGGAATCGATCCTGGGTTTTCTGAAAAGCTCCAAAGAAACGCTGGCAAGCCTGACTTTTTTCAATAACGCGGCCAATTTCGGCGTGGCGGCGACATCGCTGTGTATGTTCCTGAACCACTATAATCATCACCACTGGGTGCTTTTGTCGCTGGTGGTGATGATCGTGGGGTGCGAGATCTTTCCCAAAACAGTGGCCATCCGACACCCGGAGATATGGTCTCTGAGGGTCGTTTCCATATTGAAGATACTTACTTTTCTGACCTCACCCTTTCAAAGAAAACAGAGCCAGCCGATGCCGTCCCAAAAGGAGATCACGGATCCCTCCGCGGGTCTGACCTCCAAGCTGTCCATTGATGAGTATCAGGAACTGCTGGAACTGGCCTGCCAGCAGGGCGGAATGAAACGCGAAGAGAAGAACCTGATCATGCGCATCATTTCGCTGGATCTGAAAACCGCCAAGGACTGTATGAAGCTGCGCTCGCAGATAGATTGTGTCCCCAATGATGCCAGTTATGAGGAAATGGTGCGGTTCGCCCGTGAGCATCCCCACCGTTTCCTGCCCATGTACGATGAGGAGACCAATGATATCCAAGGTGTTGTGAACGTGAGAGAGCTGTTGTCGCTGCCGAGTAAGAGAATGGAGGAGTCCATCCACATGCTCCCCAGCGTTCCTGACAGCATGAATCTGCTCCTGCTGCTGAAGAATTTACAATCCAAACCCATCAAAATGTTCGCGGTCCGGGATGAATTCGGGGAATTCTCCGGCATCCTGACGCTGGAGGATATCCTGGAAGAAGTGATCGGCGATATCCGCAGCGAAGCTGAAGAGGACGAAAGCTATATCGAACAGGAATCCGCGAACACCTGGAAAGTCAGCGGCACCCTGCCTGTTGAAGAACTGCTGACGATATGCCCCGAAATCAAGGTGCCGGAGCATATCCAGACGGCCGCCGGGCTGCTGCTCTACACACTGGAGATCCTGCCCCAGCCGGGACAATCCGCGCGCTATGGCAATTATCAGCTGACGGCGGTTTCCGTGGAGTTTGCCCGTATCCGGGAGATCCGCGTTACCCGGCTGGCGGCCGGCATTCCGGGGAAAGCTCTCAGCAGGATCAAAAAACAGGAGGCGCTATGAGTCCTATACTGACCTCTTTTATTCTATTTCTCACCCTGTCGTCCGCCTTTCTCTTTTCGGGAATGGAGGCCGGGATGGTGGCGATCAATCCGCTGATCCTGCACCGCAAAGCCCGTGAAGGGAAGAGATCCGCCCAGAAGCTGCTGCATTACCTGAAAAAGCCGGAAATGTTCCTGTGGACGAATCTGGTCGGAGGAACGACCTCCAATTTTCTTTCGGTCTGCATCCTGACCAAGATCGCTCATTATTATTTCTGGGAGAGCAATCTGCTGTTTTTCGCGGCATGTCTGATCCTGAGCATGATCGGACTTTATTTCCTGGCGGATCTGCTCCCCAAGATCATTTTCCGCCGGAAGCCTATTTTCTTCTGCACCATCACGCTGCCCTTCTTCCGTGTGGCGTATATCCTTCTCTATCCGCTGATCAGCGCCGCCATCAAACTGGTCACCATCATCTTCTGGCACTCCAAAGAACCCTATTACCAAAGGATGCTTTCCAACCGGGCGGAGCTGCGTCACCTGATGGAAAATTCAGATCCGGATATCACCACGGAGGAGCGTTTGATGATCAGTCATGTGATGGATTTCTTTGACAAAACGGTACGGGATCTGCTCATTCCTATGGAGAAAGTCAAATGTCTCCCCAGCACCACGACTCTGGCGGAAGCAAAAGATTTCGCGTCCAAAAATACTCCTATGCATATTCCCATTTATCAGGTCAATTCCAAAGGAAAACAGCATATTCTGGGGATCCTTTCGATAAAGTTGGCGATCCTTCTGGATGAAAGCAAAAATGAATGCCCGGTCACAGATTTCATCCAGCCGCCTGTCACGATGAGTCCTGAACTGCATTTGAAAGAGGCGCTCAAAAAATTGCAAAAGACCGGCCAGCGCATGGCGGTGGTCATTGATGAAAACGGTACAGAACTGGGGATCATCACGCTGAGGAATGTACTCGGCGCTGTTTTTGGAAAATCGAATTTGTAGCGATATGATACTCTCCCCCATCTTAGCCGATATCATCACAACCTTTCAGGATCCCGAAATAGCGGAAGAGGTGACCCGCGGACTGGAATGGTACGTTCTGATCCTGGTCAAATTCATCGCGGTTTTCCTGCTCATCGCGATGAACGCGTTCTTTGTCGCCGCGGAATTCGCCATCGTCAAGGTGCGTGAGACACAGCTGGAACCCTTGATCAAAGCCGGGGACAAGCGGGCCAAAACCGCGCGTTTCATCATCCATCATATCAATCCGTTCCTGAATACGACCCAGGTGGGCGTGACGCTGGCCAGTCTGGGACTGGGCTGGATCGGCGNNGAGCCGGTCTTTGCCGCCGTGCTGGAACCGGTCATGGAGCTGCTGAATATCCAGAACGCGGCGCTGACTCACACGCTTTCCTTCGCGGTGGGGTTCTCCATTATCACTTTTCTGCATATCATCCTGGGTGAATGCACACCCAAGACGGTCTCCATTTCCAAGCCGATGGAAAGCACGCTCTTTATCTCGCGGCCTCTGCGTCTTTTCTACACGATTTTTTATCCCGCCATCTGGCTACTGAATGAATCCTCCATCTGGATGCTCAAAAAGATAGGACTCAGCAGTGTGGATGAAACAGAGAACTCCCATTCCGAGGAAGAGTTGAAGCTGCTGCTGGCCGGGGATGTTCATAAAGCGCCCGCCGGACGCAATATCGTTCTCAACGCTTTTGATCTCAAACACCGTCTCGCACGCGAGGTCATGACTCCGCTCCGGAACATCATTGAATTCAGCACGGAGGATTCTATCGAGAAAGCGATCAGCATCGCGGAATCTTCCCGTCGCTCCCGGTTCCCGCTGTGTGTCCAGGGCAATCTGGATCAGATACTGGGGGTCATTCATATTAAAGATCTTTACGCCATGCGCCATAAGGTCAAGAGCGTATCCGAGCTGAAGCCATTCCTCAAAAAAGCGCTCTTTGTTCCGGAAAACGCGCATCTGGAAAAGCTCCTCTTCCGCCTGGTGGACGCTAAAACACACTTCGCCGTGGTGATTGATGAATACGGCGGGACTATCGGCATCGTCACGATGGAAAACATCCTCGAAGAATTGGTCGGCCAGATCCAGGACGAGTTTGACAAGGAAAATTATCTGATCCAGAAGATCGGCGAGGATGAATGGGAACTGGCCGGGATCACTCCGATCCACCAGCTGGAGGAGATCATTTCTCAACCCTGTGAAATCGAGAATGCCGCTACTGTGGGCGGTCTCGTCACAGAGATGCTTTCTAAAGTTCCGACAGCGGGACAAACTGTTACACTGGGCTCATGGGAGCTTACCGTTCAAAAGGTGGAAACCGGCAAACGTGTGGAAACTCTCAGGCTCAAACGCACAGATCAAAATAATAAAGAAGAATCATGATCAGCAGAAATCAATTAAAAGACGTCACGCGCATCGTTATCAAGCTGGGGACAGGTGTCATCACCAATTCCGACAAGCACCCCGATCTGCCCCGGATGGTCCATCTGGCCAGCCAGGTGAATAATCTCCGCCGCATGGGCAAGGAAGTGATCATCGTCTCATCCGGCGCGGTGGCCGCGGGGCGTCATGTGCTGGGATTTAAAAAGAAGCCCTCCGAGCTGGCCGATCTGCAGGCTTGCGCCGCCGTAGGGCAATGCAGTCTGATGTCCATTTATCAAAAGCTGTTTTCCATTTACGGGATCAATATCGCGCAGGTGCTGCTGACTCATGACGACCTCGAAGATCACGACCGCTATCTGAATGTGCGCAGTACACTTCAGTCGCTCATCCAGAATCAGATCGTACCCATCATCAATGAAAATGACACGGTCTCGGTGGAGGAATTGAAGTTCGGCGACAATGACCGCCTGAGCGCGCTGGTGGCTTCCCTGCTGCCGGCGGATCTGCTGATCCTTCTGACAACGATCGACGGTCTGATGCGGGACTTTGGTCAGCCGACCCAGAAGCTGATCCCCAATGTGGAAAAGATAGATGACATGATCCGCGTCCTGGCCTCCGGCACAAACAGCGACACAGCCGTGGGCGGAATGAAAACCAAGATCATGGCCGCCGAGATATCCACCCGCTCCTGCATCCCGATGCTGATCGCCGACGGACGCAAACGGGATATCCTGCCCCACCTGATACTGGGCGAAGAGATCGGAACGCTTTTCCAGCCCGATGATGATTTTCTGCCGGGCCGCAAGCGCTGGATCGCCTTCTGCCACTATCCCAAAGGCTCGCTGATCGTGGATCAGGGCGCGCATGAGGCCATCGTTCAACGCGGCAAAAGCCTGCTTTTCCCCGGTGTGCGTGCGGTGCAAGGCGATTTTGAGGAAGGCGATGTGGTCAGCATCAAGGATGAACGAAACCGCGAGTTCGCGCGCGGCATGGTTGAGATCTCTTCCACCAAGCTGAAGCTGAATGAACCGCCCGCCGATGAGGTCATCCACCGCAACAATCTGGTTTTACTTTGATACTATGGAAAATAAGAACGATCTTCAGGATATTGAAAATCTTTTGAAAATCATGGCCCGTCTGCGCTCTCCCGATGGATGTCCGTGGGACAGGGCTCAGGATCACCACTCCATCGCTCCCGATCTGCTGGAGGAATCCGCCGAGCTGCTGGAGGCTATCGAGACCAATGACGATACGGAAATGCTGGAGGAGCTGGGCGACCTGCTGCTGCAAGTCGTCTTCCACTCCCAGCTGGCCAAAGAACGGGGCGCGTTTGGATTTCACGATGTCGTCCGCGTTCTCAGCGAGAAACTGATCCGCCGCCATCCGCATGTCTTCGGCAACTCCAACGCAAAGGATATCGATGTCATCTGGGAACAGTGGGAACGCATCAAGAAAGAGGAAAAATCCGGAACGGATCACGAACGCAAGTCCGCGCTGGACGGCATCCCGCCTACTCTCACGGCACTGATGCGCGCGCAGAAGCTCTTCAAAAAGGCGAACAAAGCCAGGCTGCTGGATCCGGCGGAGATCCCTTCCACCGATGCCATGACTCAGGAACAGATGACGCGGGAGCTTTTCCGGATCGCCCAGATCGCCCAGCAGAACGGTTGGGACGCGGAATCCCTGCTGCGCAATGAAACACGCCGCCGCGAGGCCGATTACCGAGAACGCGAATCTTCCAGCAGGAAATAGTTTACCGCAAAATGTCCGATTATTATACCCCCGGCAAAGAACGAGCTTCCAAAGTCCGCCAGCTTTTTCAGCGGATCGCCGGGCGGTATGACCTGATCAACGACATCCAAAGTCTGGGGCTGCACCGTCTGTGGAAACGTGAGCTAGTCCGCCAAGCTGCGCTGCATACTTCGGCGGAAACCCTGCGTCCACCGCTGGCGCTGGATCTCTGCTGCGGCACGGGCGACATCGCACTGGCACTGGCACGGCACGGATTCCAGGTCCACGGTGTGGATTTCAGCGAAAAAATGCTGGATATCGCCCGTGAACGCACACCTTCCGAACTGGCTCAGCGGATCCGCTGGTCATGTCAGGATGTGCTTGCCCTTTCCGAACCGAACGGCACTTACGATCTGATCACCTGCGCCTACGGACTGCGCAATATCGCCGACATCCCGGCGGCGGTCGCGCTGATGTACCGTCTGCTCAAGCCCGGCGGCCAGCTGCTGATCCTGGAGTTCGGCAAACCGGAAAACCCGATCCTCAAAGCCCTGTTCCGTCTCTATTTGAAAATGGTTGTTCCGCTCTTCGGTCTGATCTTCTGCCGCGACGCGGGTGCTTACTCCTACATCCTTGACTCGCTGGACCACTACCCGGCCCAGCGCGGCATTGATGAACTCCTCCGCCGTCAGGGCTTCATCCAAACCTCCTGGCAAAACATCATCGGCGGTACCATGTCCCTCACCACCGCCTTCAAAAAACGGTAAAAACACCGTATTTTCACAAAAGGTATTAAGTATATATTGATCCTATCATCATTAAAATAATCTTTTGATCAACCACTTGCGCATCGATAGGATATATAACCCCATTTTTTCTGCTGAAACTTTTTTGAAAATTATTCTAAGCTGTTGAATATCTTTATTTATCCTCTGATGATCCTCTCAAAACAATAGCTCTCTTTCTGAATTTTAATTTGGTGTCGATCCTGGTGCCAAAAACATTCCAAAACAGACCGAAAAACGCTATTCTTCCTTCATAAGTTCTTGATTTTCAGTATGGGGTAAAGGCTAAAAAAGTTGACAAAAATGGTGGGTTGGCAGGGATTTGAACCCTGGACCAACGGCTTAAAAGGCCGCTGCTCTACCGCTGAGCTACCAACCCACCCCGGATATCGCCGCTTGCGCAAACGACGGGGAAAGGATAATCTGACTTGGCCTAAAGTGCAAGAAGTTTTATGCTTTCTTTTGCTTTTCCTGGCGGAAATGCGGTTTTTCCGGGGGAAAGTTTTGCTCAAAACGGGCACAAATGTCATGGGGCATCAGGAATCTTATCAGCATAATGAAGCCTACGCGGAGTTTTTATCCGGGTGGGATATCCATTTTTATTCCAAGTATATAGACACTCTGGCCGCCGGGGCATCTTCCCGGCCGGGCACTCCGGTGGAGGCCGGACGAATTCTGGATGTGGGCTGCGGTGTGGGTCAGGTCGTTCTAAAGTTGAAGGAACGCGGTTTTTCGGCGCACGGGGTGGATGTTTCCGAGTCGAATATCGCCCGCGCTTCCAGGCATTCACCGGAGTGTGTGGTCTATGACGGGCATCATTTGCCGTTTGAGGATGGCTTTTTTGACGCGGCCGGCGCGCTAAATGTGCTGGAGCATGTGGAAGAGCCTGAGGAATTTCTCCGCGAGCTGGTCCGTGTGGTCAAGCCGGGAGGACGTTTAGTGGTTTCTTCTCCTAATTTTCTGCGTGTGCTGGGGTTCCGGGATTATCATCCCCGGATGCGCGGCATTGGCAATAAGTTCCGCAACTGGCAGTCTCTGTGCCAGCTTCGCCGCCAAATCCGCCGGGATCCCGATTCCGTCCGTTTCGAGCGGATGCCCCCTATCGTCAAGGAACCTTTCACGCCGGATGATGACGCGATCGTGGTGACCAATCCCCTGCTGATCCGCTTTTTCCTGGAGCGGTACGGCTGCTGTGTGGGATCGGTGGTCTGCACGGATCGCTACGTGAACCCGCTGGCGGAGTTCTGCCTGAACGCGACACCTCTGCGCTATGTGATGTTCAACGGGTTCGTGACCGCGACCAAGCTCTAGCTAAAGCTCCACCGCGCAGCTCTTCTGGATCGATTCCAGTGCCGCGAAGGTCAGACGCATCGCCTGACGGGATTGTTCGTAAGGCAGCGGATGCGGAGTCTCACCCTTGATGTATTTCAGCCAGGCCGCCACTTGTTCCGCGTGACCTTTGGAAGAGCCCTTGGTGGTCTCGCATTTACGTTTGCGGTAGATATCCAGCCGCTGATAATTATCCAGTTCACCCACCAGTCCCGCGCCGAACACGGTCACTCTTTCTTTGGGATAGGTGGAATCCCCTTCCGCCGAATAGATCAGCTGTCCGCTGGAACCGTCCTCAAAAGTCACCTGCGCCGTGATGCTGTCCGGGAACGGCAGCGCGCCTTCCGCGGGCCAGGAGGTCTGCGCAAAGACGCGAACCGGTTTACTGTCGAAAAGCCAGCAGAAATAGTCAAAGAAGTGGCACGCCTCGCCCAGGATGCGTCCGCCGCTTTCGGCAAAATTGGCATACCAGTGCTTGGGATCCAGTTTGCCGGCCATCACACGATAGACAGCGCTCTTGGGACCCGGCGCGGCAGATACTGCCTGCTTCAGCTTGACCGAAAGCGGCGCGAAACGGCGATTGAAACCGACTTGGACACTGCCGCCGTTCCCGGCTGCCATCGCTTCATCTATCTGAGCCAGTTCGTCCAGGGTCAGGCAAAGCGGTTTTTCCACAAACACCTGCATCCCCGCGCCCAGGGCTTTGAGCGTGATCGGCGCGTGCAAGTGATGCCGGGTGGCGATCACGACCGCGGCAGGTGCCTTGTCTTTCAAAATGTCATCTACGTTCGTCGAGGCGTTCCTGAACCCGAATTTGTTCTTCACATGGTTCGCGCTCAGGGAGGTCTGGTTCACGATCGTGCCCAGCGGGATATTCCCCTGGATATGCGGCAGCAGCATCGTGCGGGCAAAGTTCCCCGCTCCCACTACATGGAGACAAGCCACGGGCGTTTTCAGTTTCGCGCTTCCGGCGGCTGTCTTCAGATCAGCGGCTCCGGCCTTGGCGTTCCCGATATGTTTTTCGGCCTCGCCGTATTCCAGCACCACGCCGATCTCCTTGGATTCCGGTTTCAGCAAGTCCTGATAGATCGCCAGCGAGTCCTCAAATTTCACCCGATGCGTGGTCAGCGCCTCCAGATTCAGCTTGCCGGCAGACATCAGAGCCAGACACGCTTCCAGATTCCGCTGCTCGGTCCAGCGCACGTATCCGATGGGATAATCGCTTCCGCCCCATTCATAAGAGGGATCATAGCGGCCCGGCCCGTAGGAACGGGAGTAGCGCACTTCCACCTCTTTTTCATAATAAGTCTTCCAGGCCAGATCGGTCTTCGTATTGCCCACGATCACCAGACGGCCGCGGTCGCGCAGGATCTCGATGGCCTGCTCGATCGGACGGTTGCTCTGGGTTCCTGTGCAGAGATAGACCTTGTCCACTCCGTAGCCGTTAGTCCAGGAACGGACTTCATTGGCCAGATCGCCGGAGGAGACAAACCGCTCCGCGCCCATCGCGAGAGAAAACTTTTCCTTGGCTTTGACCAGATCCACCGCCATCACCCGGATGCCGTTCGCGTGGAGCAATGCGGTCACCAGCAGACCGATCAGCCCCTGGCCCATCACCAGCACCTGTTCGCCCAGCTTGGCATCGCCCTGGCGCACGGCCTGCAGCGCGATGCTCAGCACCGTGGAATAAGCCGCCATCCAGCCCGGCACATTCTCCGGTATCCTGGCCATCAGCAGATCCGGCATGGCGATATACTCCGCGTGATTGGCGCATTCAGCACCGGCGCACGCCACACGGTCGCCCACCTTCAGCCGCGTATTCCCGGCATCCACAGCCACGACCACACCGGCCGCGCTGTAGCCCAGCGGCGTGGGCGATTCCATCCGGTTGCGCACCTTTTGCAGAGCGCTCTTCCAGCCCAGGTTCCGAACGGTCTCCAGCACCTTCCGCACCTGATCCGGGCGCGCCATCGCCTTCTGGATCAGGTTCATCTTGGCCTGTTCCACTTTCATCTTCTCAGTCCCGATGCTGATGACCGAGTGGGTCACCTTCACCAGCGCGCCTCCGGGCGGCGGCACCGGCACCGGCACCTCCTGGATTTCTAAACGACCATCCTGGTATTGAGCTATCTGCTTCATAAAAAATCTATAAAATTACGATGAAATTTCCTCTGACTGTTCGGGTTTTACGGCATCCGCGTCCACGTCCCTCAATTCAAGTTCACCTTTCAGTATCTTCTGGAAGACCTGATTCCTCACATGCCACAGCCAGCAGACACTCACGGCTGTCGGCACGAGCACACCCAGAACGAACAGACAATGCAGCTGCGGGCCAAAATAGAAACAAAGCGGCTGTAATCTCCAAAAAGCGATCACTCCCGAAACGATCAGGTGATACACCAGCAGCCCCAGCATCAGCATCGTCACAACCAAGCTGTTGAATATCATAAATATGCCGGCCTCATTCCGTTTCAGGGCCGAGTCGCATATTCCCACCAGCTTATACACCACGCCGCTCAGCACGATCAGACTGTAGAGCAGCACAAAACAAAGCAGGAACACCATCGTCCCGAAATAACTGAAAACATACCTTCCGATATGCAGGATCTGCGCTCCCGGTGCCTGAGAAAACCAGTAAAAAAACGGGGACAGCGCCGTGATCGCGCCCAGATACCACACAAAGAAACCCACCTCCCTCTGGAAGAGATGGTTTCCCACACGGGCACGTTTCATCAGGATCATTCCGTACATCGCGGCCGCCGCGGCACACGTCGTCGGCAGGATACCGATCATATCCAAACGCCCCAGGAACAACACCTTCCAGTCATCCGTAAAAACCGTCTGCACCGCGAAAATCAGATATAAAGGAATGGCCCACAACAATATCGAAACACTTCGATACAGCAAAGCTATCTTCCGCGCCTCTTCGCTCAAAGGCGCTTGTTTATTCTCTTCTATTGGATTCATGACATTCCCGGAGCTTACTCTGTCCACGGATACCGGCTGTTGCCCCCCGATATACACATATCGCTCTGAGTCTTATAGCATCCCTACGTAATAATTCAAGAAAGAACGTCTTTTCCGGGTCGATTTAAACCCGAATTGATCCCCGCGTATCCATTTCTATCGGTGGTTTTCCTATCACAAAAAATCCCCGGTGGAATGACCATCGGGGATCTTTCTATTCTACTCGCGGTGTTCCGCTAGTTCTTAGCAGCTCCTTTTTCTTTTTGGATCCGTGCCTGATAAGCTTCTTCCGTTTCGGGGTAAAGATCCTTATTCTCTGTATTTCCCATTACTATATCATACTCAAAAAGAGGCTCAGACAAAGAAAGAATCACCTGACCAATTTCTTTTGTCTCCGTATTGAACTCCAAACTCAAAAAATAATAGGGTTCTCCATCTGTCGCCTTCCATTGAATATATACATGAGGCAGTTCTTTCAAAATCGAACCTTTCGGCCGAAAAGATCCATTCATATAGTCGGGTTGTTTTCTGCCTTTCATCAATTCCGTCAATCCCAAGCGTCCGGCAATGTCTTTGCTGTATTCAAGAATTTCTGACTTTTTCATTTTGTTGGTGCCATAATAAGAATTCAAATTCGCCAAACTGTCTTCTATAGGGAAAAAATGATGCGGTGAAAGTACATGTAAGCTATAAAGCCTTCCTATACGAGTTGTGTCTATAGTAAATTGCCAACCATTTTTCAGGATAAGTCTCCCTCCAATATAACCATACTGATTGATTTTGAATACCTTCACCTGATCTTCTGTAATGGGCAATTCTATAGGTAGTTCCAATTTCTTAGCTATTTCTGTCACTCTGGGCAACATTATCTTCAGAACCGCGTTGGAATAAGTTTCTGTTACATGGATATTCTGACCAATGATAGGAGACCTTTTTCCAGCAATACGTTGATTATATTCCGTTTCGGTTTCCACTTTTTCTGTCAATTTCAAAGGAAGTCCTTCCGGAATTTGATAAGAGAAATGTTTCGCCAGATTTTCAATGGTTGGTTTTACCCAAAAGCTGACTATCTGTTTCTTATCGGTATTGATCTCTACCTCAAAATAATTTCCAAGAGGTACATTCTGATCATCTCTTATGCTATTCAGATCTATACCCCGATGATTATCCCAGCTTCCATCCAACTCTTCTCCCCACGAAACTTTTGCGTAAGGAACCTGACCTCTCTTCACTTTAAAAGGCCCCTCGATTTTTGGTTCTCCTTTTATCGAAAACAACACATCACTATAACCTGTTTTGCACAACTGTTCTTTCAGCTGACGAGCCATACAGATGATCTCCTCACGATTCATTCGATTCCGCCCTTTAAAGGCTGATACATCCGCCGTATAGATGCTCATATCTTCATCAGTAAAAATATCACGCAAATCGAATGGAGACTCATAGAACAAACTGGACGGAGAATGATACAGGTAGAACAAACCACAGGGACACATCAGAAGACTGGATCCGTCTGCAAAACCAGTCGTCACTTCCGGGCTGGCTTTGTAAATAGAGATCCACTTCACCTGTTCCGCGCTGAACGGCTGAGGCAACGGCAGTTCGAGCTGTTCGACTGCTTCCGCCAGACGAGGCAAAAGTGCCTGATAAACCGCGTTGGAGTAAGCTGGAGTGATATGGATCTGTTCCCGATTGAATTGTGCAATACTCCAATCGTAAAACTTCTGCTGTTGTGCCGGTTCTGGCGTATCAACAGCAAATATGTTCACTATTAAAAGTGCCGTAAAAATACTGAATAATATTTTTTTCATAACCATAATCAATTCGTAGTAATTTTGTTTGGGTCTTGACCAGCATCTCTGG
>DBVN01000004.1 GCA_002308515.1 Verrucomicrobia bacterium UBA1263
GAACGATAAAAACAAAGAATCCCCGATGGTTATTCCGCCGGGGATTTTTTTTGCGTTTCAATAATTTTATTTGCAAAAGGGAGTCTTATGAGGTAAATTAAGAGCGTGCAAGGCGGTCACCTTGCACGCTGTTGGACGGACTTAATACCGTCTAACTATCAGTATTAGACTGATAATTAGGATGATTGCAACCATGCATGAGAAGTCGTTTGTAATCATTCTTTTTTTTCACCACCTTTCCTATAGTTACTCATTTTCCCCTTTCATTTTTGAAAGTGTTAAAACGACATCCATAGGCCAGGAAGTGTGATGAAAACAAATGACCCCAACACCGGGCATTCATCCACAACGGATTGATCTTATACCATTTGTTTCCCGTTATCAAATTTTTCTTCTTTTCGGTGGTTTTATTATGACCATTTCCTCTGGCAGGAGTGACGGCTTGACATAGGAAAACAGAGTTTTAGAATGAAGGCAGTGTTGGAGTATGAAAGCACTCGTAAAGGCAAAAGCTGAAAGAGGTCTCTGGCTTCAGGACGTTCCGGAACCCAAAATCAGCATCAATGACGTCCTTATCAAAATTCACAAGACCGGTATCTGCGGAACTGATTTACACATTTACCGCTGGGATGAATGGTCACAAAAGACGGTGCCCGTTCCTTTGACGATCGGTCATGAATTTGTTGGTGAAATCGTTGAAGTCGGTTCAAACGTAAAAGATTTCCATGTAGGGGATATCGTTTCCGGAGAAGGACATGTGGTCTGCGGACGCTGCCGTAACTGTATGGCCGGCCGTCGCCATCTCTGTCCGGATACCAAGGGAGTCGGTGTGAACCGTAACGGTGCTTTTGCTGAGTATCTGGCTCTGCCGCAGACGAATGTCTGGCTGCAGCATAAGGGCATCAGCGAAGACGTTGCCAGTATTTTCGATCCGTTTGGCAACGCGGTGCATACGGCGCTTTCTTTCCCGGTGCTGGGTGAAGACGTTCTGGTGACCGGAGCGGGTCCGATCGGCATCATGGCCGCGGCAGTGGTGAAACACGCGGGAGCCCGTTTTGTGGTGATCACCGATGTGAATGATTACCGTCTGGAACTGGCCAAGAAGCTGGGTGTGGATGTGGCTTTGAATACTAAGGAACGCTCTATCAAGGATCTGCAAAAGGAACTCGGTATGAGCGAGGGGTTTGATGTCGGTCTGGAAATGAGCGGCAATCCACATGCCTTCCAGGATATGCTGGATAATATGTGCCACGGCGGCAAGATCGCCATGCTGGGTATCCCGGCGGCTCCGTCCGCAATGGATTGGACTAAGGTCATCTTCAATATGCTGACTATCAAAGGTATCTACGGTCGTGAGATGTACGAGACCTGGTACAAGATGACCGTGATGCTCCAGAGCGGTCTGAACATCGATCCGATCATTACGCACCGCTACCATTACACAGAGTTTGAAAAGGGCTTTGAGGCGATGGAAAGCGGACGTTCCGGCAAGGTTGTTCTGAGCTGGGTTTAGTCCTTTATTTTAAGAACATAAAAGAGAGAATTGGGAAGAAAAGTCCTCAATTCTCTCTTTTTTTGGGTGGAAGAAGAGGGAAGTTGCCGTTTTGCCTTGAAAAAACCTTTCTGACACTGCAAATTAAAGAGCGTTAGTTCGCAAACGCGCGGGAGAGCTTTGAGTGTCGGCGCGGATGAGAGACTTTTTATTATGCAGGAATTGATCACAGGCTTACTAGATTGGTATAAAGGGACTTTAGATTCAGGGGGATATATGTTGATCGGGCTTCTGATGGCGATGGAAAGCACGGTTGTGCCTATCCCCAGCGAGCTGATCATTCCTCCGGCGGCGATGATGGTCAAGGCGGGCCGGTTTTCGATGATGGGGATCACTCTGGCCGGAGGGCTGGGTTCCTGGATCGGGGCATCCATCATGTACTGGGCGGCGCGGCTGGCGGGCAGACCTTTGATCCTCAAGTACGGCAAGTACATTTTGATCCCGCAGGCCAAGGTGGTTTTGGCGGAGAAATGGGCTCAGCAGTTTGGACCGATCGGGGTTTTCTTTTCCCGTTTGCTGCCGGTGGTGCGGCATTTGATCGGGATCCCGGCCGGCATCGTGCGGATGGATTTCACCCGGTATTCGCTTTATACGCTGGTGGGTTCGCTTTTGTGGACAGGCGTATTGTGCTGGATCGGTGTGAAAGCCGGTGAGGATGAAGCGCTGATGCAGGGAGAGCTGCACCGGGTGACGATCTGGGCCTTGGGCGCGTTCGTTATTCTGGGAGCGATGTATTACTTCCTTGTGCATCGTCAGATCCAAAAGGTTAAACCCGAAGAAAATAAAGAAAACAGGAGTTGATTTTATGAGAAAACTTACCCCTCAGGAACTGAGAGAGCAATTTGATCAGGATGTGGAGCGTTTTTCCAATATCCAGGCCGGTCAGAATTCGATCATGGATTCGGTGCTGGTCTCGGATCTGATGGAGAAGGCGATCAAGGCGATGACCCCGCAGGCGCGGACGGCCTGCGATATCGGGTGCGGTGCGGGGAATTATGCTTTGCGCGTGCTGAGACAGTTCCCGGAGATCGAGCTGACTTTGATAGACCTGAGCCCCAATATGCTGGATCGGGCCGTGCAGAGGATCACGGAGCAGAAGGGTAAGATCAAAGCAAGGATCGAAGGGGATATCCGTGATGTCGCTTTGGACGAAGAGGCTTTCGATGTGATGACCGCGGCGGCGGTTCTGCATCATCTGCGCTCACGGCAGGAGTGGGATGTGGTCATGCGGAAAATATACCGGGCCTTGAAACCGGGCGGAATGTTCTGGCTGTGGGATCTGGTGAAGTATGACGATCCCCGGATGCAGGCGATACAATATGAACGCTACGCGGATTATCTGATACAGCATGAGGGCGCGGAGTTCCAGAAGATGATTTTTGAGCGTGTGGAGGAAAGCGATACACCGGAGGATACGCCCTTTATTTTCCGGAAAATGCTGGAGGTCGGTTTCAAAGAGGTGGATATTTTCCACAAAAACGCGCTTTTCTGCGGGATATACGGGAGAAAGTGATGTCCGGAAGACGCATACTCATCATAGGGAAGAACGGTCAGGTCGGATTCGAACTGAGACGTTCCGTTGCGCCCCTGGGTGATGTGACCGCGACCGGCTCCGATGAGCTGGATCTGACGCGGGAAGAGTCTATTCATGCGGTTCTGGACCGGATCAAACCGGATGTCATCATCAACGCGGCCGGGCATACGGCAGTGGATAAAGCCGAGGAGGACAAAGAGAACGCGGAGAAACTGAACGCGGAGGCTCCGGCTGTTCTGGCACGGTATTCAGAGCGGAATGGCGCTTTGCTGGTGCATTATTCCACCGATTATGTTTTTGACGGCACACAGAAAAGGCCCTACCTGGAAACGGATCCCGCCGCGCCGCTGAGCGTGTACGGTAGCACCAAGAACCGGGGCGATGAGGCGATCCGCAAGTCGGGATGCGCTCACTTGATTTTCCGCTTGTGCTGGGTCTATGGAGCGCGCGGACGCAATTTCTTTCTGACGATGCGTCGGCTGGCGGCCAGCCGGGAGGAGCTGCGAGTGGTGAGTGATCAGCGCGGCTGTCCCACCAGTTCCAGACTGATCGCGGAGGCAACGGCACAGGCTCTGGGACAAGTCCTGAGAAGCCGTTCCCCGGAGTCTTATTACGGGACTTATCATCTNNGGCTTCGGGCGGCGAAGCTGCCTGGCATCAGTTCGCGCGGAGGATCATTGATCTGATGCCGGCGGAGAAAAGAGTTTGCGCTCAGGTCACACCCATCACAACGGCGGAGTATCCCACGGCGGCGGTCCGCCCGGCTTATTCGGTTCTGGACTGCGGCAAACTGAAAGAGACTTTTGGAATTGAGCTTCCTCACTGGGAAGCCGTTTTGGAATTAGTAAACGAAGAATTAAACACACAGAATTAAAATATGAAAAATACCTTATTATGCGGCGCGCTGCTGGCTGTTCTGACGGCCGGTGTCAACGCGGATACATCAGCTCCCTGGGCTGATCCCGAAATCAATGAGATCAATCGTGCCCCGATGCACTCTTCGTATTTCGCGTACGAGACCGCGGAGAAGGCGGCCGCGGCCGATAAATACCAGTCTTCCCGGTTCCTTTCTCTGGATGGGAACTGGAAGTTCAACTGGGTCAAGAACGCCGGAGACCGTCCTCTGAATTTCTTCAAGAAGGACTTTGAGGATCAGTATTGGACGGATTTCCCTGTGCCGGGCTTGTGGGAGCTGAACGGCTACGGCAACCCTGTTTATAAGAATATCGGTTATGCCTGGAATACGCAGTTCCACTCCAATCCTCCGTTCGTGGAGGAAAAGAATAACGCCGTGGGATCTTATCGCCGCACGGTCAATATCCCGGCGGACTGGAGCGGGGAGGATGTGTTCATCCATATCGGTTCGGCTACGTCTTGTTTGTCGCTGTGGGTCAACGGTGAATATGTGGGCTACAGCGAGGACAGCAAGCTGGCGGCGGAGTTCGATGTGACCCAGTATCTCCAGCCGGGTGAAAATCTGATCGCGATGCAGATCTTCCGCTGGTGTGACGGCACCTATCTGGAAGATCAGGATTTCTGGAGACTTTCCGGCATCGCGCGGGAATCTTATCTGTACGCGCGTCCGCGGGCCCGCATCAATGATTATTTTGTCAAAACGGATCTGGATGAGAATTACGAGGATGCCACCTTGCAAATCGATTTCTCCATGCAGAAGGCGAACGGCAAAGTTCTGGAAGTCACCTTGCTGGATCCTGCCGGAAGTACGCTTTATTTCTCAGAGACAGAGATCAGCGGTGATGAGTTCACTGAGAAGGTCGAGCTGGATTCACCGATGAAGTGGTCGGCGGAATCACCGGTTTTGTATAATCTGTTGTTCACGCTGAAGGATAAAGAGGGCGAAACGATCGAATCTATCCGGCAGACTGTCGGCTTCCGCAAGGTGGAGCTGAAAGGCGGTCAGCTTCTGGTGAACGGCCAGCCTGTTTTGATCAAGGGTGTCAATCGTCATGAAATGGATCCGGACAGCGGTTATATCATTTCTATGGACAGGATGATCCAGGATATCCAGGTCATGAAGGAGAATAACGTCAACGCGGTGCGCACGTGCCATTATCCGGATGATCCCCGCTGGTACGATCTGTGCGACAGATACGGCCTGTATGTCGTGGCCGAGGCGAATATTGAATCTCACGGCATGGGCTATGGCGACAAGACTCTGGCCAAGGTCGAGAGTTACAAGAAGGCTCATCTGGAGCGGAATCAGCGAAACGTGGAATGCCAGAAGAATCATCCTTCGATCATCATCTGGTCGCTGGGCAATGAGGCCGGCAACGGTCCTAATTTTGAAGCCTGTTATGACTGGATCAAAGAACGGGACAGTTCGCGGCTGGTTCAGTACGAGCGCGCGGAACTGGCCCGCAACACGGATATCTATTGCCCGATGTATGCCGATTACAGATGGTCAGAGGAGTATGCCAGCAAAGAGCAGAAACGCCCGATGATCCAATGCGAATACGCTCACGCGATGGGCAATTCCGAAGGCGGTTTCAAGGAATACTGGGATCTGTTCCGCAAGTATCCGCTGCTGCAGGGTGGTTTTATTTGGGACTTTGTGGACCAGGCGCTGCGCCATTACACTCCGGAGGGCAAGATGATCTATACCTACGGCGGTGATTATGGTCGTTATGAGGCCACGGATCATAATTTCAACTGCAATGGTTTGATCAGCCCGGATCGCGTTCCTAATCCGCACATGGCGGAAGTCCGCTATTTCTATCAGTCCATCTGGACCACTCCGGTCGATCTCCAGCAGGGAACACTGGAGGTCTATAATGAGAACTTTTTCACGGATCTGTCCGATTACTATCTGGAATGGCAGCTGGTGGGTGACGGCATTCCCGTGTCTCAGGGAACTTATATGGAGCTGACAGCCTTGCCGCGATCCAAACAGACGATCCAGCTGGAAGATTATGAAGCCTTTCCGGAGGATTACAGCGAACTGCTGCTGAACCTGAATTACAAATTGAAGAAGACCAGACAGCTTTTGCCGGCAGGCTATCCCGTCGCGCAGGATCAGCTCGTTGTCAAGGCATACAGCGATTATTCCGCCGAGCTGGCTGCCTCCGCCAATCCGGTGACCAGGGAAGAACAGTTGTCGCACCTTGTTTTGAGCGCGAGCGGTGTCAGTGTGACTTTCAACAAGAGGACAGGCTGGATAGATTATCTTTCCCTGAACGGTGTCGAGCTGCTGGCTAACGGATACTCCATCCGTCCTTCTTTCTGGAGAGCGCCCACCGATAACGATTACGGCGCACGCTTGCAGCAGCGGTTCGCGGCCTGGAAGAATCCGTATCTTGAGCTGAAAGAGCTGAAGCCGGAAATGAAGGAGAACGGCTGTACCGTGACAGCGAAGTACGAGATCAGAGGTCTGTCCGCCTCGCTGGTGATGACTTATGAATTCAGCGGAAACGGAGAGCTGGCCGTTACGGAAGCGCTGACCGTGGACAAGGAAAAGAAAGACCAGCCCGGCTTGTTCCGCTTCGGGATGCAGGTCGTGATGCCGTGGTGGTTTGACAAGATCGAGTATTACGGCAAGGGTCCGGGCGAGAATTATGCGGACCGCCAGTCCGCGGCACGCATCGGCCTTTACAAGCAGACAGTGGATGAGCAGTTCTATCCTTATGTGCGTCCTCAGGAGACCGGCACCAAGAGTTCTGTACGCTGGTGGAAGCTGACTGATATTTCCGGTGTGGGACTGCAGGTCCGTTCGGATGACGCTTTCTTTGCCTCCGCGCTGCATTATCTGCCGGCGGATCTGGACAACGGCATGTCCAAAGAATCCAAACAGTCGCATTCCGGCGAGCTGACTCCGCGGTCGCTGACCTGTTTCTCCATTGACGGCAGACAGATGGGCCTGGGTTGTATCAACAGCTGGGGCGCGCTGCCCAGACAGGAATACATGTTGCCTTACGCGGATTACACGTTCCGCTTTGTGCTGACACCGATCAGCAAACGCTAACAGCTTTGAGCTGAAAAACAAAGATCCCCGATGGTCATTCCACCGGGGATTTTTTTTTGACCCAAAATCGCCATTAGGATTTTAATTTTTTATCAAAACATATTCAAAATCAATATGTTCCGTAGCAACGGTGTTAAAAAACAACA
>DBVN01000091.1 GCA_002308515.1 Verrucomicrobia bacterium UBA1263
TCCGAAAGCAGCCCCAGCGAGGCGCACAGGTCGATATCCGCCGCTTCACGCATCGCCTTCAGCGCTTTTGCAGAATCAGCCATTACATTCAACACCAAACTCCCTATCAAAAACAATAATATGACTCTTAACATCAACTTTTCTCATTAAAATTCATTCATTGTAGCCATTCCCCAGAAATTTACTGACTTGTCCCCAAACCACTGCGAAATCGGTAACAAAGCAAGGATGCGGCGCACCAGCGATAACTGCCAGCTGAGCATTCGGCAATTGTTGGTAAGCTGCCAGTACAGTTGAGAGAGGTGCGTTGCCGTCTTTTTCCCCAACAACGAGCAGAACTGGACAAGTGATCTTGGCATACAAAACTTTGGAATAGACGCATTCATTATAAAAGCGGGAAAAATCATCCAAAAACTCCTGCCAGCGCTCCGGCTCCGGCATCAGTCCGCGCTGCTGTTCAAAATATGCAGGATCGAACTGCTCCATCGCATCCAGCCTGATGACAACTTTCCTCAACCCCGGCACAAGCTCCCCGGCACCTATGGCAACCATCTTCTTTACACGATCCGGATATGCCGCCGCAAAATCATAAGCAGAATAACCACCATCACTGAAACCAATCAGCGTTGCCGAATCAACTTTCGCGTCATCCAGCACCGCTTTCACATCCGCAGCCTTCTGCGCCTGTGTCACTGGTTTCGTTCCAATGCCAGAACGGCCATGTCCGCGCGAACTCATCACGATGACTTTGTTCGACACAGCAAGTCTGTCAATGAAAGCTCCCATCTCCAACGCACACCCCACTCCACCACCGTGAAGGATCAGTATCGGTTCACCTTTTCCGTAAACTTCATAATACAACTTCGCATCATCAGCCTGAACATATTGTCCTGCCGCCACATTGTTCCCATATTCAAACTTTATCTTCGGTGCATCCGCGCTCTGAGTAAAATACCTCAATGGTTCAGCCCACACTGTCATAGCGCCAACCAGCAAACATAAACAAACGATCGTTCTTATTTTCATAATTTGATTTCTTCTGTAATTCTTCAATAACACTATATTGATTGGATCAACTAATCTGCTTTTTCGTTCCTCGAATCATGTATCCTGCTCGCAACGCCAGTTCCCGGTCATCACTGAAATTCGCGCCGGGAGTTGTCAGAAGCGCTCCCGCGATGCCCGCGGACATCCCGACATAAATACACTGGGCCGCCGTCTCGTCGCTCATATCACGGCGGCCTCCCGCGAATCGAAGCGGTGTTGCAGGATTGATCAGGCGCAGGATCGCGACAGAATCAATGACACGTTCCGGGTCAAGAATGCTTCGGCCGCCCAGCGGTGTCCCCTTGATGGGATGCAGGATATTGACAGGAATGGAATCCGGCGCGATCTCTTTCAGTGTAAAAGCAAACTCGACCAGTTGTTCATCCGTCTCGCCCATACCCAGAATGCCGCCGCAGCATATCTGGAAGCCCAGCCGTTTTGCCGCGCGGATCGTAGCAAGTTTCTCCGCTATCGTGTGAGTCGTGCAAAGCTCCGGGAAAAGTGACGGCGCGGTCTCGATATTGCAGTGCAGCCGCTGAAGCCCGGCTTCTTTAAGACGGCGGAGATCCTCTTCCGAAAGCAGCCCCAGCGAGGCGCACAGGTCGATATCCGCCGCTTCACGCATCGCCTTCAGCGCTTCGCAGACATTGTCCACGTCCTGCGCCGAAAGCCTCTTTCCTGAAGTAACGATGCCGATGCGGTCGGCTCCGTTGGCTTCCGCCTCCTTTGCCGCTTTCACGCACGCTTCCGTTCCGACCCAGCCATAAACCGAGCAGCCCGTTTTCCAGCGGCACGATTGAGCACACCACTTGCAGTCCTCCGAACAGCGGCCGCTTCGGGCATTGATGATGGAACAAAAATCAAACCGTTTTTCCACACACCGCTCCGTTACTTCATGCGCCCGCTCCCGAAGCTCCTGACGACGCTCCGGTTTGAGCAAGGCCAGTGCTTCCGCTCTGCTGATCTCTTCGACTTCTTTCATATTCTCCTGGCATCCATGCCAAGCGGTTGAAAACTACCACATCCCGCCGAAAAATTCAATCACTCCATGCCCTAAAAACAGACCCGACACGGTCTGATGCCGTGCCGGGTTCATTGGATCATTTATCCGATCAAACTACTTCTCGATCGGGCGCAGAACGATGTCTTTGTACATCACGCCGGTGTGATCGCCCTGCAGGTAGATCGGACCCGGTTTGGTGATGTCCGCCCACAGCGCGCCGCCGGTACAGCCTTCCACCGCCGCGTTGTCAATGATCGTCTTGCCGTTGAGCTTCACCGTCACATGCTGATCGCAGTAGGTGATGTCGAATTCCTGCCATTCGCCGGCCGGTTTCTCCGCGCTCACGGACGGTGTCACACGGCTGTAAAGGCCGCCCATGTGATGGGAATCCAGATTCTTGCCGTAGCTGTCTGTCACCTGGATCTCGCACACACCGCGCAGATAGATACCGCTGTTGCCGCCTTTTTCGACCTTGGCTTTCAAGGTCAGATTGAAATCCTCAAACTCCGCGTCCGTGCGCAGATTGCCGTAGTTCTTGTGAGGTTTGCCCTCTTCCTGTTTCGGATCGCAGACCAGGATGCCGTTATCGGCGAACCAGCCGTTGGCCGCGTTTTCATCCGTCAGCCGCCAGCCGTCCAGATTCTTGCCGTTGAACAGTTTGATCGGTTTTCCGTATTTCACTTTGCTCAGATCCGGTGCCGGAGGGATGGGAGCCATCTTTTTACCTGTGAAGGTAGAAGTATTCACTCCTTTACCGTTGCGGTTCGGGCTGAACTGCATGAAACGAATCGTATCACCGTCCAGAGTTCCAAAGATCGTATCCACATAGCGTTGAGTACGAAAAGTTTTTCCATCTTTATCCTTGCGGTTCTCATCATAGACACGGTAGATCATCAGAGCATCTCTGCCATTCTGTTGTGTCACAACGATACTGTCCACCGGGACCACACTGCCCGCGACCCAAAGCATCGAGCCGTCCAGATATCCGCCCGGCATTTCTTTAACACCCAGCCAACCGGCTCCGCCTCCGGGAGTTGTGAATGCCCAAGCACCCAGGAACGGATTTTCATCGGCCTGTGTGATCACCGCGCTGGCGATCAGTGCCGCCGCGCCCATCAAGCTCATTAATGTCTTCTTCATAAAGCGAGAGTGATTATCCCTCATGTCCACCCAAAGACAAGGAAAATCAGGAATTTTCCAAAAAACCAAAAATAAACATAATCCGCTTTACCACCATAGGTTACACTTCTTTCTAAAGCCGGATCACCCTGAAAAAAGAAAAATTTTTCGGCCAAAATTGTTTTTTTCAGGCGTTTGGTTGGAAATTTGCTGTAAATATGCTATATTGAGTAGGCGAGTTAGGAAAACTTTTGCTTCGAGATATCAAATAGTATGAAAAAGAATTTAAGCATTTCTACCGGTTTTATCGCTTTATTAGGGTGTATTATTCTCTGCGCGGGAACTCTTTCCACTGCCGAGGCGGCTGTTCGCATCAACGAGTTTTCAGCCTCCAATTCCACCTATAAAGACTCCAGCGGTCAGGCAAGTGACTGGATTGAGCTTTTCAACGACAGTAATGAAAGCATCGATCTGGGCGGCTGTTACCTGACAGACACTCCTAACGAGCTGACACGCTGGCAGTTTCCCAATCCGACGACTATGAGCGCCAACAGCTACCTGGTCGTCTTTGCAGACAGCACGACTACACCTCCAATTGCCGGCAGAGAGCTCCATACCAGTTTCAGTCTCAGCAAAACCGGTGAATACCTGGCACTTGTGGATAAAGACGGAACGACCATCCTCAGTGAATACGCTCCCAGGTACCCTGAACAGTACTCCGATATCTCCTACGGCATCAATCAGGATGTCAACTACCTGATAGATGAGGACACCCCTTATAACTGGAGCATTCCTTCCGCTTCCGGAACCTCTTCTACTGGAACAGGCAAAGGCGCTATCGGCTTTACTGAGACCGAAGGCAACGGCGGTTTCACCGTTTCCTACTATGAACTGAGGAATTCTTCCATCAATAACACCAGCGAAGCAGAAACTTACATCAAAAACAGCAGATACTGGAAGACTGACAGGACTTATCCCGTTGTCAGCAGTTATCAGACTATCAATTTTGATGACGGTACCTCCGCGGGTCACTTTACGCCCAGCAACCCCTTCCCGACTCAAACGACCGGACAAAGCAAGGACTACTTCATCCTGGTGATGGAAAGCAACATCCTGATCCCGGAAGCCGGTCAATGGACCTTCGGCGGCATCAGCGATGACGGCTTCAGCATGAACATCACCGGCAACAATGTGAATTTCGTCTGTGAATATACCGGCGCGCGTAGTATGAGCGATACACTGGCTACCTTCAACTTCCCCAAAGCCGGCATCTATCATCTGAGGACCATCTACTTTGAAGCCGCCGGCGGCGCGGGCATCGAACTCTATGCCTGCAAAGGGAACTTCGGTTCCTTTAATAACCAGATGCGTCTGATCGGCGACACGGCCAACGGCGGACTCGCCACTCAGGGTGCCATCGCGGGCTCCATCACCACCGATGTTGGGACAAAAATGAAAGGTGTCAACAGCCGTCTGGATACGATATACCACTTCAATCTGAACTCCGCTCCCAGCCGAAGCGCTGTTGTCACACTGGAAACGCGCTACGCCGACGGCTACACCGCCAGTCTGAACGGATTCCAGATCGCTTCCGAAAACATCCCTGATGATCTGACCTGGAATTCCACCGCGACCAAGACACGCTCCACAGAAGAAACACTGGTCTGGCAGAAGATCCAGATCTCCAGCTCTTATCTCAAAGAAGGAGAAAATGTGCTAAAGGTCACAGGATTGAATAACTCCAAATCCGATCCTGAATTTTTCCTTCAGGCACAGCTGACCCTGCTGGACGAAAAAGAAACCAGCTACCGCTACTTTACGTCCTCCACTCCCGGCGAGGTCAACGGCAAGGGATATCTGGCCCGCACGCCTGTTGTCCGATTCAGCCATGACCGCGGCTACTGCGATAACGCCTTTGTGCTGGAAATGACCTGCGACGAGGACGACGCGCAGATCCGCTACACACTGGACGGCTCCACTCCCAGCGAGACCAACGGTTCAGCCTATACCGCGCCCATCACCATCAGCAAGACGACCGTTCTGAGAGCCATTTCCTACAAACCTTCTCATATTCCCTCCGAGGTGCAGACCCGCACCTGGATCTTCCTCGATGATGTGTTCACTCAATCCTCCACACCGCCCACCGGCTGGCCTTCCAGCGGCAGTGTCAATGGACACACCATGTACTATGGGATGAATAAGAACGTCACCGAGTCCAATCTTTACAAAGACAGACTCAGAGAAGGTTTCAAAGATATCCAAACCATTTCACTGGTCACCGATCTGCCGAACCTCTTCAACGCGCAGACGGGTATTTACGTCAATCCCGGCAACTCCGGTGAATCCTGGGAACGTCCCGTTTCCGTGGAGCTGATCGATCCCCAGGGCGGTGATGAATTCTTTATCAATGCCGGTCTGCGCATCCGCGGCGCCGCCAGCC
>DBVN01000102.1:0-798 GCA_002308515.1 Verrucomicrobia bacterium UBA1263
AGCAAGAAGTTCTATCGCAGTGTGAAATGATCCCCGCGGTGAATTGAGATAAAAACAAAGAATCCCCGGTGTGAAACAGCATCGGGGATTTTTTTTCGCGTAAAAGAACCACGGATGAACACAGATATTTGTTATGGAATCACTTGTTATTGCGAGGCTGACGTTCGGTGCGAGGCTGACGTTCAGCTCTGTCACCGGTTTCATTCTGAATACCCTCGATAGAGGGTATCGTCACACAGCCCCGGGTTGAACGCGCAGCGTTCTACCCGGGGAAAGGAAACCACACATTTTCAACCCCGTTAGGGGTTGCGTAAATGGATGATTATTTGTGTTTCATACGCAACCCCTTGCGGGGTTGTGATCGGGGTGTGTTCGTTACCCCGGGTAGGGCGTTTCACGCCCAACCCGGGTCTATGTGACGAAACCCCGTTCCGGGGTTTTCAAAACGAATCCCCACAAATACCTCACCGGGAACCGGTGACAAAAATGAATATACCCCTTGCGCTATTGAAAAATAGTTGCTATTTTATGGAGGTCGTTCCTCGTGGCATGGGGCCGCTGAGGAATAAGACAGAATAGTAATTATATCATTTTACATAGTTTAACGCTTTAGCGTAAAGACAATTAGGTCTGGTTTCAAAATCGCCAAAATTTTAATACTACTAGACCAAGCTTGTTAGAACATCCCCTATGGGGGTGTCTCTTCATGTTTCCTAGTAGTATGGCTTTGGCGAGCATTGAAACCGGGAAACAGATAGGACAATTTTGGGTCGGAACTTAAAATTTCTATTTTGAAGA
>DBVN01000102.1:830-1004 GCA_002308515.1 Verrucomicrobia bacterium UBA1263
CTTTTCTCACTTCATCTTTTTCCCGTAGAAATTTTTCTTTTCATTTCTTCATGATCTTGCTTGTTTTAACCTTTTGCGGTAGAACTAGGTAAAACAATAAAAGTAAACGTCTTAGAGAGATGAAGAATATAACAGTGTGGTGTACTGCTGCGGCAGTATTGGTAGCCATCGCTT
>DBVN01000102.1:1022-11379 GCA_002308515.1 Verrucomicrobia bacterium UBA1263
CCAGCCGACCAGTGTGAAGGCTAAAGTAGGTGATTCCGTTACCTTTACCGTAGGTGCGAGGGATGTGAATACGAATGATAAAAAGAATTTTACCACTTCTATCCTGGGAATGGTGGACCTGGATATGATCTGGGTGAATCCCGGAACTTTTATGATGGGCAGTCCTGAGACAGAAATGGGACATCAGGACAATGAGACTTTGCATAAGGTGACCTTGACCAAAGGCTTTTGGATGGGTAAATATGAAGTGACTCAAGCACAATATTATGCGGTTATGAGGGAGATACCTCGTAGTATGTATGCTGATGACGAGGACTATAAAGATAATAAACCTGTTTTTTACGTATGGAAAGAGAATGCTGAAACTTTCTGTGATCGACTGACACAAATAGAACGTGCAGCTGGCAATATTCCAATGAATTACAAATACACACTGCCAACAGAAGCACAGTGGGAATATGCCTGCCGGGCGGGAACGACTACGGCTCTGAATAATGGAAAGAATCTTTTGACTTCATGGTTGTCTACAGATGTGAATTTGGATGAAGTAGCCTGGTATGGAGGAAACAGTGACTATAAAGTTCATGAGGTGGGGCAGAAACTTCCCAATGCCTGGGGGTTTTACGATATGCACGGGAATGTGTGTGAATGGTGTTTAGATAGACCAGTAGAAGGTTCTAGTTGGAATGGTTTTTACATTCCTTCGTTAGGGGCAGAGGATGTAACAGATCCATTTGCTGAAGGAGCGGCTGCGCTTGTACGAGGAGGAAGTAGTCGGAGTGAAATAGCTAACACCCGTTCTGGTTATCGTGGCTATCGCGTAGAGGACGCTTTGCCAGCTGGTTTTCGTGTCGTTCTTGTTCCAGTGGAATAAGCAAATAATCAAAAGAATTTTTGTGTTTGAATCGAAAACGAAAGATTTTGTTTACAGGAGTATGAGATATGAATAGAAACTTGATAAAAACAGCCGGGATCACCGTGATGTCGCTGTTGATGAGTTTCTTCCTGACTTCCACGCTGTTTGCTGGAAGCGGTGGATTGACTTATCAATGGTACAAGAACGGCAAAGCGATTCCCGGCGCGACCAGTGCCAGCTATTCGATCAACGGCATCACGGAATCGGATTTCGCCGAGTACAGTGTTGTGGTGTCCAATGAATATGGAGAAACAACGAGTTATCCTGTGTATCTGACTCAGGGAGAAAGTGGATTGCCTCTTTACTACCAATGGTATAAAGATGGTAAAGCAATCCCAGACGCGACGGAAACCAGCTACACGATTCCTTCTGTTACAACGGCAGACGCAGGCAACTATCATGTCATCGTCAGCAATGACTTTGGCAGTGTGAAGAGTGATGAGGCAACTTTAACGGTGAGTGATGATGATATTGACGTGCTAACCATCACAACACAGCCGCAAAGCCAGACAGTGAATGAAAACGATCCTGTGACATTTACAGTGACTGCTACGGGAACTGAATTGACTTATCAATGGTATAAGGATGGCAAAGCTATCAGTGGTGCCACCGATTCCGGTTATACCATCAGCAGAGCCGAGAAGAATAATGAAGGGGTATATTATGTTGTGGTGAGCAACAGCACGGGGTCGGTGATAAGCAGTACAGCAATTCTTAGAGTTTTAACTGGCGAGAATGCGGTTCTTTTCTATCGTTATGGATTCGATACAACATACGAAGATCATGGACGGCTTATGTCACCAGAGAGTGTCAGTGGTGCGGATGCAACACTTTATGGTTCAGCCAAGATTCAGAATGGATATTTATCTCTTGATGGTACGGGAGATACATATTCTTTTACTGATGGATGTTTTGTAGCTTTACCGCCGGAGATCATTGCCAGTTTTACATCATTCTCTGTTGAAATGTGGGCAAGAGCTAATGCAGATAACGGAGCTTGGATGAGGCTTTTTGATTTCGGAAATTGTGATACATACGAGGATAATACGATTGCCAATGGTAGAAACTATACCATGATGACTTGGGCTAGTGACAAGAATGATCTGCGAGATGGTGTTCGTTTGGATGGCGTAGAACAAATTGTGACAGCACCAGTTCTTCCTATTGGTGACGGTATATTCCATCATATTGTTTATGTGTATGATGATCAAAAGAAAATGGGATATATTTATTCCGATGGTGTTCAAACTGGGGAAGCACCACAAGAGTTCAATCCCACTCAATGGGGAGGATGTCCCAACATGTGGATTGGAAAATCCCAATATTCTACAGATCCATATTTTGTCGGAGATTTTGATGAATTCCGTATTTATAAAGGTGTGCTTTCCGCGGCTGAAGTCAAAAACAATTATATTCAAGGTCCGGAAACTCTTAAACCAGTTCCTTTAACCATTACGCTCAATGACACTAAGATGTATGACGGAACGGTATTAGTTTCCAGCTATACTAAGGCAACAGTGAGCGGATTAAAGGATGGAGACTATCTGACGGGCGGAACTTTTGCCAGCGCCAGCGCTAATGTGGGTAATTACAGTTATCCGAATGGAGTCAACATCTCGACACCGTTTACGACGGCACAGGGTATCAGCAACTATACCGTGACCTATATTGTGAATCAGAGTATTACTCCGGCTTCGCTGTCTATCTTGCTCAGCGACAGCAAAGCATACGATGGAACAGCATTGGTTAGCAGCTATACAAAGGCGACTGCCAGCGGTTTGATGGCTGGAGACAGACTGACAGCCGGAGCAGCGACAACAGCAGACTCCGATATTGGTAATTATAGCTATCCTGTGAACTCTGTAATCAGCATCCCGTTTGCTACAGCAAATGGCATCAGCAATTACTCAGTAAGCTATACTGTGAATCAGAGCATCACACCGGCTCCGTTGACCATTACGATCAATGACAGCAAAGAGTATGACGGAAAAGTTCTTGTATCTGGTTACACTAAAGCAACAGCCAGAGGGTTGATTGCGGGGGACAGGCTGGTATCAGGAGCATTCACCAGCGCAAGTGCGGATGTGGGGACTTACAGTTATCCAACAAGTTCTGCGATCAGTACGTCGTTTGATACGGCAAAGGGTATCTATAACTATACGGTGACCTATATTGTAAATCAGACAATCAATCCTAAGTCCGTTACAGGCAGCGCAATGATCAACCTGAAGTCACAGAATCCTGTGACTTATGGTGCAAGTTGTGGTGGTAACTTGGTTGGAATGAAGGTTGGTAATGAAATTACCGGAGCCCTTATTTATAACGGTCAAGTGATCGCGAGACAGCCTTTTGCGCTTAGTGCTAAAGGAGTTGGAACCGGTTTGCTCAAAGGCGAGCTGATCACAACGGATATGGTTCCAGCCGGACAAGTGGTGACTCTGCAGCTGGAAGCATACGATCAGGGCTATCTGGATCATCCAGAGTCAGGTGATTACTATTATGGCATTTCAAAGCCGTTTACCTATCAAACAGGCAATTCTGAAAATGAAGCTATAATAGCGGGGGCCCAGTTGGTGTTTGAAGCGTTTACAGTGGAATACACACCTGCTGAGACTGAAAATGTAGCCATAAGAAGTTATATTGCCAAAAGTATGAACAGCGCGGAAGTGACTTTGCAGGTCACCCCGAAAGCGGATGTAAGCGTTTATTTCGTGGAAGAACAGCTGCCGGCTGGTCAAAACTACACGATCAGTAATATCAGTAACAGTGGTAAATACATAGAAAACAGAAATATGATCCGCTGGTCGTTCCTGGATGGAACACCGCGTGATATCAGCTATGTTTTGACTGTTTCGGAGAATTACAGCGGAACCATTTCTTTCAGTGGTGAAGTGACCTTTGACGAAACGACAGTTGCAATTATGGGGATAAGAGAAATAACATTCCCGTTCCTTCCTCAGACGCATCCGGCGGATACGAATGACGACTTTGAGATCAGTACACCGGAAGTTTCACTCTATGCCGTAGCCTGGACAAGAGGTCAGGACTGGAGCAGAGAACCGTTTGATATTCCGGTGACGTATGTTGCCAGAGCGGCTATGATTTGGGTTAATGGTGGTTATTACACTTATGATGACAGCGAGAATGAACCGGCCTGCTGGGTGAGTTCGACTGTGAAACCGGCCTCGGTGGAACTGGCGGCGGACAGTGTCAATGTGAGAACGATCACCGTTTTGGATGGTAAGGCCGATGTAAGCCTGGAAGTGATCCCGGCTAGTGAAATCAGTGTCTATTTCGTGGAAGAACAACTGCCGACAGGAATGAATCTGAATGTGACGAGCATCAGTGATGGTGGCAGGTATGTGGAAGCCAGAGGATTGATCCGCTGGTCATTCCTGGATGCAGAACCGAGAACGCTGACCTACACGATCGAACCGGAAGAAGGATTTGCTGGAGTGATCCCTGTGAATGGTGAAGTGACATTTGACGAGGAAACATTCACTACCGAAGGAGATACCGAAGCCAACTTTGACCCTGACTGTACTCTTGATCATATCAAGATCGTGCCAAATGGTATTGTTATATACGTGGGTAAGACTATGAACAGTATCTGTAAGGCGTATTACAGTGATGGAACAAGCAAGTCGGTGGATCCAGTTTGGGAAATCGTTTCCGGGAAAGATTACGCAACTATCAACGATAGAGGCCTTTTAACGGCTATTGCTGAGGGTGATGTAACAATAGGAGCCAGTTATACTGAAAACGAGGTAACTTGCACGGCGACAATAGATGTGGAAATTGTGGGTGGACCTGTACCTCCTGAGATCATAATACAACCTGTACCTCAGACTGTTCCAGAGGGCAGTGATGTAACTTTCTCTGTAGAAGCAAAAGGGTCTGCTCCATTGAATTATCGTTGGTATAAAGATGGTGTTGCTCTGCAGGGAGGTACATCAAAGAGTTATACCATTAGAAATGTGTCGAAGAGTAATGAGGGAACTTATACCGTAACAGTTTCTAATATCGCAGGTGTAGCAAACAGTCAGAAAGCGACATTAACTGTGATGGATGCTGGAGACATTATCAGTATTATTCCAATAGCAAATAGTACTAAGGTAAGGATAGACTTTGCAGGTATGCTCCAGGAAAGCTCTGACATGAAGAACTGGAAGGATGTGACCGATAAGTCTCCTTATACGACAGGTGTTTGGAGTGGAAAGAGGTTTTATCGTTCTTATGTTGAAGTGGATAATAATCTCTCCATACCTCTTTCCGATACAGTAAATCTGGATATGATTTGGATTGAGTCGGGTTCATTTATAGAAGGCTCTCCAATTAGTGAATTGGGGCGTTTTGCGAGTGAAAGACAGCATGAAGTAACTCTGACAGAAGGATATTGGCTGGGGAAATATGAAGTGACTCAGGCACAATACCAGGCTGTTATGGGGAAGAATCCTTCCTATTTTAAGGGGGATGATCTTCCTGTGGAATGTGTAAGCTGGGATGACGCGGCCAATTTCTGCGCGAAGCTGACAGAGATCGAACGTGCAGCAGGAAGATTGCCAGCGGGGTATGAATATGTTTTGCCTACGGAAGCTCAGTGGGAATATGCCTGCCGGGCTGGCACAACTTCCGCTTTGAACAATGGAGAAGATTTGACAGATAAAAATCAGTGTCCTAACGTGGATGAAGTGGGATGGTATGCCTATAACAGTGGAGAAACAACTCATCCTGTAGGCCAGAAGCAGTCGAATGCTTGGGGATTGTACGATATGCACGGTAATGTATGGGAATGGTGTTGGGATTGGTCCTCGGATTATCCCAGCACTCCTGTAACCGATCCAGATGGTCCCAAGTCCGGTGAAGCTCGCATTAAGCGAGGCGGATGTTGGGAAAGCGGAGCGTTCCTCTGTCGATCAGCACGTCGAATTGGATATCCAGCCAATACTACTAATCAATATACAGGTTTCCGTGTAGCACTAGTGCCTGTACCATAAATCGTAAGTTGAGATAAAAAACAAAGATCCTCGATGCGTAACAGCACCGGGGATTTTTTTTCGCGTAAAAGAATCACAGATCAACACAGATGAACACAGATAAATTATTGAATAACAATAAGTTCTGTAGAGATGTGAGACTCTCGCGTCTCCGAGACGAGCGGGTCGCTCATCTCTACAGTAAGTCATTATTGTCAAGGATATTGTTTGTTGTTTCAAAAAAGTCTGGAATTTCTGGCATCGTTTTAGGGGGAATAAGGCTTTTGAGTTGACAAAAAGAGGCTGGTCATGAAGACTCTTGACAAGGGAGGCAATCATAAAGGGGTCTCCTCGAAGGATACGATTATGGAATTTCCAAAACCGACACAGCAGCAAGCCCGATGGTTATGGCACAGTCTGACGGCGTTAGCCGTTGGGGTTCTCGTGGCTATGGCTGTATTTTTGCTTTGGGGAGCGGCGTGGCTGGCCAGTAAGTTGTCCGCCGTACTGATACCGCTGGCGGCCGGCGCGATCCTGGCGTGTTTGCTGGATCCGCTGGTTGTTTTTCTGACCCGATGGAAGATCAAAAGGAGACTGGGTGTTCTGCTGGTGTTCGCGGTGATCGGCGGGATCCTGGCGCTGGTCCTGTCCTGGCTGATTCCTTTGCTGGTTGTTGAAATAGATGATTTTATTCGGAATTCTCCGGTTTTGCTGAATAAGCTGAGGCTGTATGTGGAGACGCAGGTGAATCATTTCAATGAGTCGCTGGCGGCCTCCGGCTGGGCGGATCGTTTGAGGATCGCCTGGGATCAGGGGGTCGGAGATTCTTTCCAGAAGTGGTTCGGCAATGTATTCGAGGTGGCCGGGGGATGGATCATGGGACATGTATCCCGTGTGCTTTCGCTGGGGAGCTTCCTGATCGGTGTCATTTTGGTGCCGGTCTATACCTATTATTTTCTGGTGGAACGGGAAACGATCAATATGCGCTGGCGGAATTATGTGCCGCTGTGGGAGTCCAAGGCCAAAGAGGAGGCGATCTGGTTCCTGAATACGGTCAGTGAATCCATGGTGGTGTTTTTCCGGGGACAGGTGCTGGTGGCGCTTTGCGAAGGGATATTGCTGACCATCGGTTTCCTTTGCATTGGAATGAAATATGCCATCCTGATCGGCGCGGCGGCCGGGGTTTTCAGCATCATTCCTTATTTGGGGATGGCGCTTTCCATTGTGCCGGCGGTCCTGCTGGCTGCCGTTCAGTTCAATGACTGGATGCATCCGCTTCTTGTGGTGGGACTTTACATCATTGTTCACCTTTTTGACGGGTATATCGTCTTCCCCAGAGTGATCGGGGACCGGGTCGGTATGCATCCGGCTATCATCATCGTGGCAGTCCTCGTGGGAGCGACTTTGATGGGCGGCATCCTGGGCGCACTTCTGGCTATCCCGGTGACGGCTGTTCTGCGCGCGCTCATGTTCCGGTATGTCTGGATGCGGGGAAAGGATATTCGCGATATTCGCGACTTTTAGGGGAACATGAGCGGGATAATGCCTTTCATCTATGTAGCGGCCGGGGGTGCCGCGGGATGCGTGCTGCGTTACGGAATGGATCAATGGATCAGCCGGGCTCCTTGTGTTTTTCCCATAGGGACTTTTATTATCAATTTGACCAGTTGTTTCCTGATGGGTGTTTTTGCGGCGTTTGCGTTCACTCGCGGAGGCTGGATGAGTCAGGAAGGAAGATTCCTCTTGATGAGCGGTTTTTGCGGAGGATATTCCACACTGTCCGCGCTGGGGCTTCAGACCTTGCATTTGATAAAGATCCATCATTACGGATACGCGGCGTTCAATATCCTGGGGACTCCCGTGGTTTGTTTGCTGATATTATGGGGCGGCTACTGGCTGGGATGCAGTTTGGCAGCCGGGCATCATCCCTAAAGAGAAACCCTTTTGACAGGAAGCGCTGCTGTGAAACAGATCCAAGATTGTCATCTTTACACATTTATTGACGGAGCTTACTTAAACGGCCGCCAGCCGGAAGATGTGGCTCGTGCCCTGGTGGATGGGGGATCGGATATCATCCAGCTGAGAATGAAAAACGCCTCCGCGGAAGAGATGATCCATGTCGCGGAACGGGTCCATCCTGTGACCCAGGCCGCCGGGGTGCCTTTGGTTATCAATGATCATATAGATGCCGCGCTGGCTGTTGGGGCGGAGTATATCCATCTGGGACAAGAAGATTTTTTTGACGGCGGATATCATACGGTGCAAGATGTGTTTCAGGGGAAAACAGTCTCCAATGGATTTCCTTATGTCGGATTGAGCAGTCATGCTCCGGCTCAGGCGCTGAGAGCTGTTGATGCCGGCGCTGTTTATTTGGGCGTGGGGCCGGTCTTTGCTACCCGTACAAAACCGCAGGCGGTGCCGGTGACTTTGGAATATGTCCGCTGGGCTTCTGAGAATATCCGGATTCCCTGGTTCGCGATCGGAAGTGTGAATTTGAGCAACTTGGAGCAGGTCATGGAGGCCGGAGCCAGACGCGTGTGCGCTGTTTCCGATATTCTCAACGCGCCGGATATTGCCCGGCGATGCCGTGAGTATAGAAAGATCCTGAGTCATTTTGAATAGAACAGAAGAATTGAATTAAGATAATTTTATGGCAGATAGAGCAAATAGTTTCCCCCAGAATGTTCCTGGACGGTATTTTGTGGATAGTCAATGTATAGACTGCGATCTATGCAGTGAAACCGCGAGAGGCAATTTCGCGCGCAGTGATGAAGGCCATGCTTATGTGGCTAAACAGCCGGAAACCCCGGAAGAGGAAGCCCGCTGCGCAAAAGCTTTTTCCTCTTGTCCCGTAGAGGCTATCGGGAGAGATGATTCCTAAACATCATCGCTCCACTTTGAAATAATCTCTCGCGGGGTGACCCCGCTGTTTCTTAAGGCACGCAGTGAAAGTGAGTCACAGCGTTTTGCCAGGCGATTTCCGTTTTCGTCTGTCACCAGCGGACAATGATAAAAACAGGGAGATTTCAGTCCCAGTGCCCGATAAAGCAGAAGCTGTCTGGCAGTGGAGAGGAGCAGATCGGCTCCGCGAACGACTTCTGTGATCCCCATTTGCGCGTCATCCACGGTAACGGCCAGCTGATAGGAGGGGAGATCATCATGCCGCCAGACGATAAAATCACCGAAGTCCGCGTTTTCACTTTTCCCCGCGATAAAAGATTGTTCTCCGAAATGTCCGTCATGGAAACGGATCGTTTCTCCATCCGGGACCCGGAAACGCCAGACGATCTGTGTTCCGCTGGGAATATCCCGGATAGAGCGTTCCCGGCATGTTCCGGGGTAGATCGGTTCTCCGTCCGGGGAAGGATGCGGCGCGGAGGCCGCCTGAGCCACGTCCTTGCGGGAGCAGGTGCAAGGATAAATAAAACCGTCTTTTTTCAACCGCTCAAAGGCTTCCCGATAGAGCGTCAGCCTTTGACTTTGCCGGATGACATCACCTTTCCAGCGGATCCCTAACCACAGAAGATCTTCCACGGCTGCCTGACTGAATTCGGGTTTGCAGCGCAGAAAATCCAGATCTTCATCCCGATAGATAAGCCAGCCGTTATGTTTTAAGGCTCTGGAATAAGCGGTGTAAAAAGTGCGCGCGTGTCCCAGATGCAGATAACCGGTCGGGGAAGGAGCGACGCGTCCCCGGTACGGAGTTCCCGTTTCACGCTGATCAGAAGGGTTCATTGGGATTTTGCTGAAGCCATTCGCCCAAACCGGGGATGGAATGACCGAGAAGCTCTTCGGTCTGACTTATATCCAGCGAAGTATCCGGAGCGCGGGGCGCCCCTTTGTATTCCCGCAAAGAACCTTCCCGCATGAGCGGTTTGACATCGGTATAGATTCCCGCCAGAAGAGTCGCGATCTCGTATCTGGAAAGCCGTTTTCCACCGGCAACATGAACGATCCCGGCAACTTGTTTCTCCAGCAGCTCCGTCACGATCTCCGCTGTCAGTTTAGCGGCGATCGGACAACGGTATTCATCGGAAAAGAGACAAAGCTCTTTGCCGGCTCTCCAGGCGTTGCGGATCTCCTCATTGAATCCGCGGCTGCCTCTGGGTGAGATGCCGCCGTTCAGCGAGGTGCGGATGACGGTATGTCTTGGATTGCTCAGAATGTACTGCTCGGCTTCCGCCTTGGTTTCTCCGTAGATGCTCAGCGGGTTGACGGTATCTTCCGGGTGATAATTCCCTTGTTTCCCGTCAAAGACAAGATCCGTTGAAAAGAGGAAGAAGGGGATATCCGACGCGATATCGGATAAGAATCGAGTGGTGAAAACATTGACTCTGCGAGCCAAACCGGGATTTTGCTGGCAGATTACACTGCTGCTGATAGCGGCGCAGTGGATAACGGCGACAGGATGATCTTTGACAAAAGCATCCATCACCTGACCGCAGTTGGTCAGCTCGATCTCCCG
>DBVN01000039.1:0-5648 GCA_002308515.1 Verrucomicrobia bacterium UBA1263
TTCCCATCTCTATGGGATGCTAGTGACTTTTTTTCTAACTTTTCCCAGAGATGCTGGTCAAGACCCAAACAAAAAAGAGAGACCTTCTTCAGTCTCTCCCGCGAAATAGATATTGTTTTAGAGCTACACTCTCAGCATGACCTTGCAGCTCTTCCCGTAACAGGCAATGCCGTATTTCAAAACCGTCTTGATTTCAAAGTAACTGGGATCATTCAAAAGCTTCTCTTCATAATGTCTGGCTTCGATTTGTGCCAAGGCTTCCATGCAGTGTTTCTCCAAGTCTCTGTCCTTTGCATGTTTCATCTCTATGATGACACCCACTCCTGTCTCAATCAGACCTATAGATATATCACAATAACCATCACCGGCTTCACGATTGGACTCTATCGTCCATGTATCCGGCATATAGGCCATCATCCCCAATAAACACCCATGATAAAAGCTCTCCGCCCCGAAATCTCTCACGCTAATGGTTCTTCTTAGAAATTCGTTGAAGCGCCTTTCGATCTCCTCAGGCTTGCCTTGCGGAAACAACTCACAAAACTCTCTTATGGCAGGGACATCATCTTTGAACTTATCCTTGATCCACTTGAAAACCTGCTTGTTGAAAATCTCCCGTATCCCATAATTGGGAATACGCAGATTCAGAAAATCTCCATTCGCTTTCCCCTCCTGGGTGAGGTAGCCCGTAGTGAACAGTACGCTCCAGATATTATCTATACTAGTGTACAATTCCTGGTATGTCAGCTCTTGCTGCACCTCCTTTTGAACAGTTTCCCCGGCAATAAGTTTTTCCAGTTCTCTTTTGAGAAGTCCTCCCTCGGACATCTCAATGAATTTACGAACGATATCATTACCACTGGTGTTTATCCAAAAGGCTTCTGGTTCTCCGTTTGGATCCGAAAATAGCTTCCGGCAGTAATTATTTACATCCCACGGACAGTAGATATGTTTGTCACCAAACTGATAGCCGTCGTACCAGGCTTTAATATCTTCATAGTGCTTAGAAAGATCCAGGTATTCCAGCATAGCCCGGACTTCTTCATCGGTATAACCAAAAGCATCACTAAAATTACGATCTAATACCGTATAAACTTTGACCTTGTTCAGCCCGGTGAAAATGCTTTCCTTGGCTATTCTCAGACATCCCGTCATGACCGCAAACTTCATGTAAGGATTGGTCTTCAGCGCCTGATTAAACACTCCTCGAATCAGACTCACCATCTCTTTATAGAAACCGTTCTGCTCCGACTTATCTAATGGGACATCATACTCATCTATCAATATGATGACTTTCTGCTCATAGTGCTTATAGAGAAGCTCAGAAAGGGTATAAAAACATCCTGTAATGAGATCTATGTCAGCGGCTTTGGCATTCTGTTGCATGTCACATAACTGCTGAAATATGCCTTTTTCACTCTCATTCAGTTTATCACTTGTTGCAAGAAATGGATGTCGCAATGTCTCTTTGCTCAGTGCCTTAGCTAACTCAGACCTTGCAACTTCAAACGTCAGTCCCTCTACACTCTTCAAGCTAATGAAGATAACAGGATACTTCCCCTGGTACTGCTCACATATCTCCTTCTCTTGAGATATCTTCAGACCTTCAAATACATCCTTAGGGCCTCCTATCTCAAAGAAACACTTCAACATATCCAAGGTCAGAGTCTTGCCAAAACGCCGTGGACGTGTGAACAGACTCACATTGCTTCCACTTTCCAGAACCTCCTTCACCACATACGTCTTATCTACATAATAGTATCCATCACGTATCAGCTGGGCAAAATCTTCTAATCCTATTGGCGGTCTCTTCTTTGTCATATCCGGTCACTCCCAATGCCCCTCCCAATCTACCATAACCGCTCCCTCAAGAAAAGGTTATTCTATCGGAATCGTTCTTTTGCTCTTATCTATATTTTCATTTTAATCATTTTCCTTAATATCAGACTGGTTCTTTGCTTATTCCGCTCAATCAGCAGAAACCAAAAAAAATCCCCGGAGGTTTTGACTCTGGGGATTCTTGGTTAGAGATGCCGCGTTTGCGGTTTATTTTCTAATTGAAGTTTTTGTAGAAATGCGAGTCTTTCCATTCAGGATGTTCTTTGAAGAAATCCAGACTGCTTTTCATGAATCTTTGCGGAAATCCTGAATCAAACATTTCTTTTTGTGCCATGGCGCTATCAAAATCTTTTCCAAAATCTTCTCCTTTTTTGAGCATTTGAGAGATCGTGTTTTTCATAAAATCACGTGTTTCGTTAAAGAGAGACCCTTCTTCTTGCAAGGCGGGCAGCTGATCGATCAGATTCAAGTACTGCTGCTGCCTTTCGGTATCATTCTCCCCCATAGCGGTGGCATAAAACATGAGAGCCATGGAGCCCAGTGTGTTTTTGTCTTCATTGCTCAGACCGTTGATGAAACTGGCGTATATGGAGCTGACTTGTTCCACATTCGCCGGATCAACTTTGTGGTCATCGCCTCTATAACCGTATATAGCCCTTTCCAGACCTATCAGGATATCCGACTTATCTTTCAAGCTGGTATCCGCGCGGTTGAAAATCTCGGCAGCCAATGGAATGCTATCCTCTTTTAAGGATCGTATCCGGCTGTAGAGATCATCTATGCGGAGTTTGCCGTCCTCACCATAAAAACTATCCGGATCCAGTACCAGTTTATTGTATTCATCTTTGCTGATGTCTTTGATGGACGCGAGCAGTTCGTTTTGAGTCACCCCGTGAATGTTCGGGTAAAACGCTATATAAGCCGCCAGCACCGCCTGGACATAAGTATCCCTGTCCGCTGCCAGAAGGAGATTTCCCGCTTTGGTAAGCTCCCGGAAATCGGAGGTACTTTGCATTGTATTGCAAAGTATTCCCAGTGATGCCGGGGTCTTGATATTTCCCAGAACTTGAAGGAACCCCAGACGGGAAGTTTCCGGCATCACCACATGCCGATCAACAACGTATCTATTGGAAGAGGATCTCTCCGGATCAAAATATTCGTTGGGATCCTGTATATTATAAGGTCTGTAGAGGGTCACATTGTGACCATTGGCCAGATAGTCACGAATGGCATCCAGAGAGTCATCACCCTGATCCTGGAGTCCTTGGAAGACGAAGTACGCCTCCCGTATCTGATCATGAGCGATCTTTTTCATCGCGCTGTTTGTCGGGACATTGTTCCCGAAGAGTTCAGACCAGTCTTTCATCCCCTGGAGACGGGCGGTCAGGGCCTGCGGTTCCAGCTCCGGCACATCCAGCTTTGTTTTCTGCGGTTTCAGTTCTTTTGTTTTGGCGCTGAGATCGTCTATTTGCGACTGGAGTTCCTGTTTTTTCAGGTCCCAGCTTTCAGTCTGCCGCGCGGTCCATTCCGTCTGAGCGCTGCGGCAGTGCCAGACATAAGCGGCGGTCAGTCCCAGCAGGATCACGCTGGCAAGAATAAGAATGTAAAATTTTTTCATACGATATTATAGGGGTGTTATTTCTGTTTTTGCGTTCTTTCGATTTCTTTTTCTATTTGTTTCTGGAATTCCTCAAGATGCTCATCTATACCTTTGTCTATGACATTCTCAGAGATCTTGTTGAGCTCATTTTTGATGGATTCATCCGGGGTCCAGGCATTCATGTCGGCTCCTTCGCTGGCAATGTATTGCAGATTGGAGCGAACGACCGCGATGACACGCTGCATGTTTTCATCATCCGCGAATTGCGCGGCCGCGGCATCCAGAAAGATCAGACGTTCATTTGCCATCCGCGCGGTCTCCACGTCAACAAGCTCCGTGCCGGCGGCGGGCATGATCTTGTAAGCATTGAAATTGATCCGATTTATATTCTTGGGGAAACGCTTGTCGAGCGACAGGTTCAGGATGCTGTTGCAGCGATCGGCGGAAGAGGTCTTCTCTTTTATCGTCTTCAGGATGATTTCCGTGGCCTGCGGCTGGCCGATGTATTTTTGAGCCAGATCCATCAAAGCCGGAGCCGCTTTTTTATTTTTATGGTTTTCTTCCTGATATTGGATGGCCTCATAGCAATAGGGCATGACAGCGTCATGAAGGACGCTCTCTGAAATTGTGAACAGACTTGTGTCAACATTGCCTTTGTCTCTGCGCCAGGCTTTTTGATCCATGAGCGAATGCGCGAATTCATCGTCTTTGAGGATCTCGATGAGCGTGCTGCGCAGGGAATCTATTTCCCGTTCATTGTTCTGGATATTCTCCTTAATTTTGGCAAGGCTCTTGAACTCGTCCGTGACTTTGTTGTCATTTTGTCTGAGTATTTCCTCCATTTGCCGATCCAGCTCTTGTTGTTTATTCCAGTCACCGATCTCATTTCGTTTCTCAAGTGCTTTGGCGTGCATTTCACGGGCCGCACTGATGCAGTAAGGACGATAGCCGTCGGAAATGCTCATCAGCTCGCGGCTGAGATCCCGCATTTCCTTGGCGTTTTGCACCGCCGGGATAAGACGGCTGAGCAGATCGGCCGCGTCACGGGTTTTCATGGACATCAGCAGAGTCATGATCTCCTGACGCAGGGAGCGGTTCTGATAAAGTCGGTTGAGGTTCAAATCGAAATTGTGCTCCTCAATGATGATATCCTTGAGCGCCGGAAGCGAATTGGTTCCATTCATCAGCAGCCCTTCCAGACAATAGAAAGCGGTGCTGTTGCGTTCATATTCTTCGGTGGAATTGCTGATATTGCGCAGCTGTTCGACCAGATATTTGGGATCCAGCGGGTCATGCACATCCGCGTTGGCCGCGTTGATGCGGTTTGCTTCCGCCAGATAGTGGGCGTTGGCCTCGTTCAGCCGGGTCTGGAGTTGAGCTTCTTCCTCCTGCTGGAGGCGGGTCAGCTGATCTTGTTCAGCTTGTACTTGTTTCTGGATCTGTTTGATCCACGCGCCGGCGGCGCAGAGCGAGGCAACCAGTATGATGGTTCCTACCAGAAACGGTTTGTTAGTTGATGATGTTTTTTTGTCCATCGTTGTTACGCGGAATAAATGTTCTCCTCGCTTTTGGTCATATCTTTTGCAGCAGAGATGTCAATGGCAGTCTAATGAAATGGAACGATTTCAACGGGAAAGAGAAAGGTGGATCTTCACCGGTGCCACAATAGGATCCTCCTATAAATGCGTGGTCACTTCTGTTTCCCAAACTGAGGTTCCGCAAAGACCCATTATCGAGGAAACATGAAGAACCACCCCGATACCGGGGCGTTCTAAACGATTTCAGTCTCGATAATTGAAATTTTGCGGATTTCAGTTTAGACCTAATTGTCCTTACGCAAAAGCGTTAGAATTTATTTATGTTTAATAACTTATGTTTTTCCATTCCTCAGCGGTCCATCCGCAAGGAACGACTCGGACAAAGTAGCAGATATTTCGCAACGGCGCAAGGGGTATATTCATTTCTGCCACCGGTTCCCGGTGAGATATTTGTGGGGTCATTCTGAAAACCCCTGTGAAGGGGTTTCGTCACATAGACCCGGGTTGGGCGTGAAACGCCCTACCCGGGGTAACGGATTTTCCCCCACGTTTCAACCCCGTATGGGGTTGCGTATAAAATACAAATGATTATCCATTTACGCAACCCCTGCCGGGGTTGAATTTTGGGGACGATCATAACCCCGGGTAGAACGCTGCGCGTTCAACCCGGG
>DBVN01000039.1:5655-10411 GCA_002308515.1 Verrucomicrobia bacterium UBA1263
GGTATTCAGAATGAAACCGGTGACAGGATCGAACATCGTCAGCGTAAATATTTTATTTGCAAAGGAGTGTTTTATGAGGTAGATTAAGAGTGTGACAAGGCTGTCACCTTGCACACATTGCGGATGTTTATTTCATCTGTCTATTTATCAGCATATAACTGATAAACAAGATGATTATTGTAAGGGTTGCTAGATCTTCGGTAATCATCTTTTTTATTTCACCACCTTTCCTATAGTTATTCTCATTTCTCCCCTTTCATTTTGGAAAGTATCAAAACGAAATTCATAGGCAAGGAAGTGTGATGGAAACAAAAGATTCCAGCACCGGGCTTTCACCCACAACGAGTTGTTTTTACATCATTTGTTCCGCATTATCAATATCTGTGTGCATCTGTGGTTCTTTCCGCACTTCGTCCGGGGTATTCAGAATGGAAACGCGCGGCCCGGTGTTTTTTTACATAGACCGCTTGTCTCCTTGTCTTTGGCATAAAATCTGCTAAAATAAGGTTGTGAGTGATAATGACGGAAAAGTCTCTCTGAAAATGGTTACCTGCTCCAGCTGCGGTTCCAGGGTATTCATCCCGGACAATCTGCAGCCGCTAAGCACTTACCCTTGTTCAAAATGCGGTCATAACTTCATGGTTCCCATGAGGCTCCGCCAGTTTGAATTGAGAGAGATCATCGGACAAGGCGGAATGGGGACAGTTTTCCGTTCCTTCGATGTCATGCTGGAACGCGAAGTCGCTGTCAAACTCATGAAACCGGAGCTGGCTAATGATAAAGAAGCCATCACCTCCTTTCTGCGCGAGGCAAAAGCCGCGGCAGGACTCAACCACAGCAATATCATTCATATCTACAGCTTTGACGAAAGCGAAGGCAGCCGCTATCTGGTCATGGAACTGGCCAACAACGGCAGTCTGGATTCCTGGATCGAATCCGGACAAATCGTTCCGGAGCTGAACGTTCTGGATATCGGCATCAAGATCGCTTCCGCTCTGGACTGCGCCAATAAACACGGTCTGCTGCACCGGGATGTCAAACCGGCTAATATCCTGTTCAATAATGAAGGCGAGCCCAAACTGGTGGACTTTGGTCTGGCGATCCAGGGCGATGATACCGAAGTCGGTGAATCGGTTATCTGGGGCACTCCTTATTATATCGCGCCGGAAAAAATACGCCGGGAACGGGAAGATTTCCTGGCGGATATGTACTCTCTGGCCGGGACACTCTATCATGCTCTGACAGGGCGGGTCCCATTTGACGCTCCCACAGTGGAAGAAGTTGTTATGGCACACGTGGAATCACCGCTGGTTCCTCCCAATCAAATCATCTCCTCTATCACGGAAATGACCAGCCAGGTGATCGTCCGGGCCATGGCCAAAGATCCTAATGAACGCTATCAGTCTTATGACGAGTTCATTATGGCAATGACCGCCGCCCGCAGTCAGCTTCTCATCCAGACCTATCGCTCCAATGACAGCGAAGAGGAGAAAAAAGGCTGGTGGTAAAAAAGAATCAGTATTCAAAATCCGCCGGGTATTCTCTCTTCAAAACACCCTGATCCAGCAGAACGCGAACCGCCTGGCAATGAAGAGCCGAGTCGCGCGTTCTCCATTGAAATGGATACCCCTTGCACTGAGAGGGTTTTACCGAATGCACCCGGCACACGTTACGCTCACCCAGGAAGACGCACGTCCCGTCTTCTAACATTTTGACACCCAACCCTTTTCTGTCATATCTCAGCTGAGTGTAAGACTGGATGAAATCCTCCTCGGAAATGTTCAGGAACTTTGCCAGCCGGGTGATCTCTTCCTCCGATATTTTCACTTCCCCTTCCCAGCGGCAGCAGGCTCCGCACATAACACAAGGCACTTTACGCGGAAAACCATCTTGAAGATCATCCATCATAAAGTGCCTCGTTTGTAAGGCTATGCAGCCTCTTTAGCGTACAAACATCACACCCGCGCGGAGTGCCTGTTCACGCTGGTCATAATTCAAAAGCGTTTGACCGTAACCGGTGAAGTACTGGATATCCAGATAAAAATCCAGGCAGTTCCCCGTCAGCCGTCCCAGAGGATAGCTCAGATCCAGCTGCATACTCCCCTTTTCCAATTCATCACCCATGCGGAACCAGCTGGCCAGCTGAATGGTGTCTGCCCATTGGATAGCGGCTTTCACATCCGCGTGACCGCGATAGTGACGAATAGTTGGATTGTCAGACAATGAACCAAAATAGAACCAGAATCCGGGAGCTAAATAGCCGTTCAGACGTTCCGGATCACCAAAATAAAGTTTCGGACGCGCGATCACATAATTGATACTGCGTGAACCTGAGCCATTGCGTCCATTGGATTCATGAGCGACCGCGGCCATCAGATCCATCTTCTCTAAAATACCCTTCGGCTCTTTGAAGATATCCCGCCAATGGTATTGGAGTTCCGGTTTGAACATCGTATCCAGGAACGGAGCGGATTCTCCGGCCAGATCCCATTCTGTATTCTGGGTATAAGTGATGAACACATTGGTGAAACCATTCCATTTTTCCGCGAAGTAAGAATCCTCGGTGAACAGTCTATAGCGCAAACTGACCTGGAAACGGGCATTGGGGAAAGTTCCTCTCAAGCGTCCATCCGTTCCGCTGGGATTAGCACCGATCAGGAAGTAGATCGGGTCATAACCGGCAAAGTGTTTGCTGAAATAATCCACCATCGCGTTACGTTCTTTCGCGCCCTTGCCTTCCAGCTTGGCATCCGCTTCACCCATCTCTCCGGTGATATAGGGAGAACCCTTCGTGGGATCGACCTTGCCGTCCGCTTTGAGTTCAGGGGCTTGTCCGCTGAGCTGCAGGGATATAGTCGAAGCATTGTCCAGAGAGATCTGAACATCGCCCTGTGTGTTTTCGACCGGTACCTTGTACTGACGGGATTTGAAGGTACCCGGCTCCATATCAACCCATTCCTTGCCGGAATCACTCTTGATAAGCACTTCTTTCTGAATGCCATTTTGAGTAATATAAGCCGTCATCTCTGCCGGTATTTCAAAACGCTCTTTGGAAGCGCCGTTGTTCATAAAAAGAACGGTCACTGTCACCGAACCCGAAACCTCACCGGTATCCCTGGGAGCGCTCAAAAGATAAGAAATAGAAGGCGCGGCTTCTGCGGCTGTATCACAAAATCCTGTAGAAGGAAGAGATGTGAATAACAAGCAAGCAACAAGACAAGCACGAACAACATTGCGGCCTTTCAAAAGATTGAAGGTCGTAAACACATTATTTTTCATATATTTATTGTGTACAAACGCGTAATGACCAGAAGCTCAGGGAATCGTATGCCTGAGAGTCTAGTCTTCTTCGGGCAGCGGTTTATTCACCGTTTCAGGTGCCCAAATCAGGGCTACAATACCAATTATGTAGGAACTTGCAATCAAAACCGCGGCGATACGGAACCCGGCAAAGGCCGTTTTTCCGTCCAAAGCCACAGCCAAACTGCCCAGCATCAACACACCGGCAGCTGTAATGAAACGTCCTACGTTGTAGCAAAAACTGATACCTGTACTGCGAAGCCGTGTCGGGAACAGCTCCGGCAGGTAAACCGCGTAACCGCCAAAAGGCACTTGTGTCGCGAATCCCAGGAACGGCCACAAATACCAGATTTGGTAGGCTTCCTTAAAGGTCAAAAACACAAGGCCGACCGCGATCCATCCCATGATCATCGCTCCCAGGAAGGTCGCGCGGCGGCCAATACGACTCGCGGCTATGACAAAGAAGTACATACCGAAAAACGCGCCTGTCTGCTGCAGCATCAGCGCCTTGGAACGAAGGCGGGTCTTGCTGCTTTCATCCATGCCTCTGGGGATCAGTTGTTTGATGATCTCCACCTCAGATGCCATCAGCGGCTCGGTCAGAGCTTTGCTTTCCTCGATGCGCGGCTTGATTTCCAAATTGATACGGAAATGCTTAAATTGCATCTGCTTGTCTTCATCCATCCTCTGGATCAGGGATACCTGCTCTTCGGGTGACGCGGAGACCAGTTGTTCATAACGAATCTTATCTTCCTGTGTCATCGTGGGAATGATGGACTTGATCAGATCTGAACTCCAGAAACCGGCACCCCACAATCCCAGCACGCCGGCCACGGCCAGGGCAATACCGACCAGCGCGTTGCGTCTCCAGACAGGATGGCCGAAAAGATCTTTGACACTGCCGAACTGCTTGGTTTTATCTCCCGGATTCGCCAGAGCGGCGGCACGGGCTTTGACCCACTTCTCCGGTTCATGCATCTTGAACATGACCATGACACCAATGAGAGCCGGGAAAGTCCCCACAAAGTACAAACCCTGCCATCCCCACATCGGGACGATCACACCTAAGAGCCATGCGCCAAATAAGTTACCAACAGCGGAAAGAGCCTGCATCATACCCAGCGCGCCCGCGCGGGCATTCTCCGGCATCACTTCGGCAACCAACGCCGCGCCAACGGCAAACTCGCCGCCCACGCCTAAGCCGGTCAGGAATCGTCCTATCGCGAAGAAATGATACGGGGTAAATGTGATCCCAATATCCGCCAGACAGCGTCCCAATGCCAGGCTGAATTCACTTGTCGCCAAACCGGACAGTCCTGTAAAGGCCGCGTAAAGGATGATCGTCAGCGCCATGGTCTTAGCGCGTCCCCAGCGATCCCCCAGCACACCAAAGATCAAACCGCCGATAGCCCAGCCAATAATGAAAATGGTCGTGACCCAGGAGCCGGCACTGTAG
>DBVN01000039.1:10438-13344 GCA_002308515.1 Verrucomicrobia bacterium UBA1263
TCCGCGCGGGAAGCCGTAAACAGCTGCTGATCCATCGTGTCGAACATCCAGCCGCAAGCAGCCAGGATGAAAACAAGCCAATGATATCCTTTCAGATATCTCCACCAACTACCGGAATGAGTAGAATTCATAGCATTTATTTTTGGAACTATCCTTTTGACAGAACCAAAAGACTCTCGATTTTATTCCTTTTTTTTTAAAAATCCAAGAATTCTCTTTAGTCTTCCTCAAGAACCCGCTTTATGCGATAATTCTTCCGCGTGGACGGTCTTATGGAGTACCCTATCAACAATAACGATCAATCTTCTCAGTCCGGCGGCTTTAAGAAAATCCGCTGGGGCATCCTGGGAACAGGCAAGATCGCCAACAAGTTCGCCTCTGAATTTTCTCACACAGCTTCCGCGGAGCTTGCCGCCGTCGCTTCCAGAGATCTGGAGCGTGCCCGGTCGTTTGCGTCCGCTCATCAGATCCCCAAAGCCTATGGAAGTTATGAAGAACTTCTTGAACAAGAAGATATTGATATCGTTTATATCGGGCTTGTCAACAGCGCTCATTACCCGGTCACACGTCAGGCGCTCCTTGCGGGCAAACCTGTCCTTTGTGAAAAGCCGTTCACACTCCATGCCGAACAGACACAGGAACTGATCCAACTGGCTCGGCAAAAGGATCTTTTCCTGATGGAAGGTCTCTGGACGCGCACTTTTCCCGTGATCGACCGGGTGAAAGAGATCGTCTCATCTCAAAAATACGGAAAAACAACTCTGGCTCAGATGGATTTTGGCTTCATTGGCAATCTGGATCCCAAAGGCCGTCTGATGAATCCGGAGCTGGGCGGCGGCGCATTGTATGATGTCGGGATCTATCCGCTGACGACCGCGCGGCATTTTCTGGGTGACATTACTGAATTTCAGGCGATGGCCACTCTTTCGCGTACTGGTGTGGATACCCGTGTGATCATCCAGGCACAGCATCGCTCCGGGGCGCTTTCCGTCCTTCACGCTTCGATCGATACCGCCTCGCGGAAAGAGGCTTATCTGTTTATGGAACGGGCAACGATCCATATCCCCTGTCCTTTCTGGAAACCGCCCGTGGCACTCTGCGCCATTCATGGTGGCGGGATCGGTTCTTCGCCCAATACTCCCGTGGAGACGCAAACGATCAGCAAGCCTTACAGCGGCAACGGGTTCGAGTTTGAGATCGAGCATGTATCCGAGTGTATCCGCTCCGGATTGAAAGAATCGCCTAAAATGACTCTGGCGGAAACACTTCAGACCGCGCAAATGATTGAAAAGATCCGTTCCAACTGGAAAATCGTAAAAAATTCAATTTAAAACAATCGAAATATGAGCTACCGAATCGCCTTTGAAATCGCCGGACATCCCGTTTACTGGTACGGGGTCATGTTCGCTCTGGGGATACTGGCTGGTCTCTGGACGGGTTCACGGCGTGCCCAGCTGACTTCCAATGTGACTTCCGAGCAGTTTCTCAACTCGATCCCCTGGGTATTGATCGGAACGCTGGTGGGTGCCAGGGCTCTTTTTGTGATCACTTATTGGAATGACTACTTTGCTGATCAGCCCTGGACTGAGATCTTCAATTACCGCAACGGAGGGCTGGTCTATTTTGGCGGCATGATCTGCGGCATTGGATGTGTTCTGATCTATCTGCTCAAAAACAAAATACCCGTTTGGACCTTCTTCGACATCGCGGCTCCCAGTCTGGCTCTGGCTCACGCTTTGGGCCGTGTGGGCTGTTTCATCAACGGCTGCTGCTATGGTCGTCCCACTTCCTCGTTTCTGGGAGTGCATTATCCGGAATACCACGAGACCCATGGTGTCGCCGTCCATCCTGTCCAGCTTTACGAAGCGGGATTCAATCTTCTGCTTTTCGCTGTTCTGGAATACTGTTTCCGTCACAGAAAGTTCCAGGGACAGATCACCGCTTTTTATTTCATCGGCTACGGAGTGCTGCGCTTCATCGCGGAGCTTTTCCGCGGAGATGTTCCACGGGTTTTTCTCTGTTTTTCTCAGGCGCAGCTCATTGCCCTGGCAGTTGAACTGACAGGAATAGGGCTCCTTATCTATCACCACTTCAACACCAAAAACGATCATGATGGAATACCTGGAATCTCCGGAAGATAACATCGGTTTGGAAAACACATCTCCAAACGGCGAAACCTCACCGCGCAAAGAGGAATGTTTTACCATCGAGACCTCTTTGCCCATGGAGCGTATGGATGCCTTTCTCAGAACACGCTATCCGGATCTGTCCCGCACCGCTCTCCAGCGTTTGATGCATCACGGGTATATCCGTATCAACGGGCGAAAAGTCTTCCCCTCTGTTCATCCTCATGAAGGTGATGTCGTTACCATCCGCTGGCCCGAACCCAAGCCGCTCCAGATCCTGCCCGAAGATATCCCGCTGGATATCCTCTACGAAGATGAACACCTGATCGTTGTCAATAAACCCGCCGGGCTTTGTGTCCATCCCGCTGTCGGCCACGAGGAACACACCCTCGTCAATGCCCTGCTCTACCACTGCGCAGATCAGCTCAGCGGCATTGGAGGAGTCGCGCGCCCCGGCATCGTCCACCGTCTGGATATGGATACCTCCGGCGTCCTGATCGCGGCCAAGAGCGACCAGGCACACCAGTCCCTGAGTCAGCAGTTCAATGAAAGGACGACCGAAAAATTTTATCTGGCCCTCGTGTGCAGAAACGATCTCCCGGAAAAGGGCAAAATCGAAGTCCCTATTGACCGGGATCACAAAGAACGCAAACGCATGACCGCCTGCAAAAACGCGAACCAGGGCCGCTACGCGCTGACCACTTATCAGGTACTGAAGCGCGGAGAATACGCCGCGATGGTCCAGGCTCAGATCCACACCGGCCGCACCCATCAGATCCG
>DBVN01000039.1:13376-13547 GCA_002308515.1 Verrucomicrobia bacterium UBA1263
CCGCTGGTGGGCGATGCCACCTATGGCGAACGCCAAAACGCCCGTCTCAGGGAACTGGCCCGTTATGCTCCCAAACGCCAGATGCTCCATGCCTGGAAAATGGCTTTTACCCATCCGGCCACACAGGAGCGCATGCACATCCAGGCCCCCCCGCCCGAAGATTTCCTCCAG
>DBVN01000056.1:0-23239 GCA_002308515.1 Verrucomicrobia bacterium UBA1263
GTTGTTTTTTAACACCGTTGCTACAATAAATCATTGTTGTTAAAGATATTATTTGTTATTTTAAATGGCTTTAGGATTTCTGATGATGATTTTGGGATAAATCAATATTTGAAAAAAATCCCCGACGGTTTTTCCCGCCGGGGATCTTTATTATCAACGAGTTCTATTGCCTACTTGATCTCGCGGATATAGATATTCTTGAAATAAACCGGAGTGCCGTAGGTTTGCAGCTCAACGAAGCCGGTTGGATAGAGCGGAACATTGGGGTTCCAATAGTTTTCCATGGTAGTATTTCTGACCACCAGCTGGTTATTCAGATAGACAGTGACTTTGTTGTCCAGCAGCAGGATGCGTAAGTTGTTCCATTCCCCGACCGGATTGTCCGCTTTCACCAGGGGCTTGCTGGCGTTCTTCTTGTTGCCGATCAGGCTGCCGGAGCCCTCGCCATACACCTTTGAATCCCAGATCTGCACTTCCGGGGTTCCTCTCAGGAAGATGCCGCTGTCGCCGTTCTGTTCGATTTTCCAGTCCACCAGCAATTCAAAGTTGATATACGGCTTGTCCGAACGCAAATTGTCGTTCTGGCGTCCCTTCCCGTCATAGCAGAGCACACCGTCCTTTACAGACCAGTGTTCCCGCATCCTTTTGTCGGCTTCGATCTGTGCCGTTTTCAGCTCTTCTTCGGACATGGAGCCGCGTGTCAGCGGATTCCATGCCGTTCCCCGCCAGCCTTCCAGGTCTTTGCCGTCGAACAGCGCGGTGAAGCCTTCGGGAGCGATGTTATCTATCTGAGGATAGGGGAGTTCCTTGATGCGGATATTGCGGAATTCCACATGGGTGCCGTGTCCCAAAAAACCGATGTGTCCGCTGTCGCGCAGCATCCCGCACTGATTGAGCATCTTAGCGTGATCAGTATTGTAGGTGTTCAGGTTCTCATCCAGGATCACTTCACCGTTCAGGGTCACCTTGATATGGCGGCCGTCGGCGATGATCTCCTCCTCATTCCATTCACCCAGAGCCTTTTGATAGCCGCGCTTGGCCGGGAAGAAACCATAAACCGAGCCGTGATACTGCCAGGGGTTCAGTTTTTCATAGCTTTTGTGCTCATTATCGAGCACCTGGATCTCCATGCCGTCCGACGCGGCGTGCCCCTCCAGGGGAGCGCGGATGCCGATGCCGTTGTTGCCCGCGGAGGTCAGCTTGACATCAAAGCGGAGGATAAAATTAGAAAACTCTTTCTCGGTCATCAGGTTGCCGCCGCCGTCCGCGGGACAAACGATGACACCGTCCTGGACTACATAGCCCGGACCGACACCGGACATCAACTTCCATCCGGTCAGATCCTTGCCGTTGAACAACGAGACCTGTGTGCCCTCGAAATGATTATAAATCACCGTCGGACGGGACAAANNCCGCCGCGACTGCCGTTGTTTTCACAAAACGCATAACGCCCTTAAAATAGGACCGAATAGCCCGGAATTCAATTCTAATTTGAACCTTGTCGTTCAGCCGAAAACGGCTGACCATGTGTAAAGTGTTGCATATTTGAGCGAAAGGTTATATAAATAAGCGCGTTGTTTTCTTTGGAGCGGACAAATAAACGGCAAAGCAAACAATAAAACACGAAATTATGAGAAAAAGATTTATTATTTTCCCGATCCTACTGGCCATGGCGGTGCTGCTGCCTCTTTTATCTTCATGCAAAACGGGAGGGACGGATACTATCAAATGCAAAGCTGTCTATTTGGGCATCGAAAATCACAAAGAATTGAAGACCGCCGATGTGCGCAAGGATGGCGCGAAGATCTATAAGTTCCAGATAGGGAATGAGACCCGTCTGCTGGCTGTGCAGAATGATCCTGAATATACCATTCAGAATAAACTGATGGAACAGTACAACTACCGTATCACCGTCAAGGATGATACCGTGGTGGATGCGCGTTTGCTGGATGATATGCGCACCTCTTATAAACCTGTGCTGACAGGCAAGCCCGGCTTGAAGACCCTGAAAAACTTCCTGGCCACGGCGTTCACTCCCGTGGGAACAGCGCTCTATGTTTGGGGCGGCAACTGGACCTGGCAGGATGAGGGGACTTCCATCCAGGGCAGATCCCTCGGTGTCAGCAAGACCTGGGTAGATTTCTACAACAGCAAGGATGACGACTATTTCTATCAGGATTACGCCACGCCGTGGAAGAGCTATAACCACTACAGCGGCTGGAACCAATACTACTACGCCGGCATAGACTGCTCCGGATTCGTCGGCTGGACGCTCTACAATACCCTGGAATCCAAATCCGGCAAAAAAGAAGGATATGTGCATCACTCGCATGAATTGGCCAAAAAGCTTGCTGATGAATATGGTTATGGTACCTGGACCAACGCCAGACTGGAACAGGGCGAAGGCTATCTGCGGCCGGGCGACATCGTCAGCCAGCCGGGTCATGTATGGATCTGTCTGGGAAGATGTTCGGATGGCAGCATCCTTCTGATCCATTCCTCGCCGACTAAGAGCGTGACCGGTAAATATGGCGGCGGAGTGCAGATGAGCGCGCTCAACCCGCACGGCAACACTACCGACTGTGAGGCTTACAGACTGGCTTCCTACTATGTGCAGAAGTATTATCCCCAGTGGGCCAAGCGCTATCCGGCTGCGATGAAGTCCTTTGAGGATTATGTCTGTTTTGACCGAAAGGCGTATAACGGTTCTGTCGGGTTCTTCCGCTGGAATCTGGACGGTACTTCCATCATGACCGACCCGGATGGATACGCGGATCTCTCCGCGGAACAGATACTGGAGGATCTTTTCAAAGGAATTAAAGAAAAGTAATTCCTGATTAAAAAGATACATTGTTTCAAGAAAAAATTTGGAGGCTGTCCCGGATATCCTGCGGCGGCCTTTGTCTTTATTGTTTCGGCCGTTCCTCAAATTTAAGGATTGCGCCCAACCCGTTAAAAATGAGAGAATACATCCGGTGACAGCGGTTGAAGCTGTCCATTCAGCGATATGAGATCAGAGCCTTTAACTCAAAAAGAATTAAAAGAAATTGTTGCCGGTTTGAACAAGATGGCCAGAAACCTCTGGTGGACTTGGAATAATGAAGCACAGGAGATATTTGAGACCCTTTCCCCCAGAACATGGCAGAACCAGTACCACAACGCAGTAGCTGTTTTGCGCGAGGTTTCCGAGTGGAACGCTTATGAATTGCGTGTACGTTTGCAGGATCCCTGCTTTGCCGCCAAGGTGAAAGCTGTCCTGAAAAAATTTGACGACTATATGGGACGGCAGGATACCTGGGCCGCGGTCAACGCGCCTCAGCTTCTGAATAACCCGGTAGCCTATTTTTCCGCTGAATTTGGTTTCCATGAATCCCTGCCCATCGCCGCGGGCGGTCTGGGAATGCTGGCCGGCGATCATACGAAATCCGCCAGCGATCTCGGTTTAGGGTTTGTGGGGATAACCCTCTTTTACCGTGATGGTTATTTTCAGCAGACCATCAATCATGAAAACTGGCAGGTCGAGTATTATCCGCAGTTGAATCCGCGGAACCTGGCCATGGAACCGGTCCTGAAATCGGACGGAGATCCGCTTCTGTGTGAAGTGGATATCATGGGACAGCCTGTTTTCTTCCGCACCTGGAAGACCATGGTGGGCCGCAGCACTTTATTCCTGCTGGACACCAATGTGGAGCAGAATCCGGGCAATCTGCGCGAGATCACAGCCCGTGTTTACGGTGGCGACGTGACCACACGCATTATGCAGGAGATCGTTCTGGGCATCGGCGGCGTAAAGCTTCTTCGCTACCTGGGCATCAATCCCTCCGTATTCCACATGAATGAGGGCCATTCCGCTTTCCTGGTGCTGGAACTCATTCGTGAGCAAGTGATGATGGGCAAGACCTTCGAGGAAGGTTTGAAGGAGGCGATCGCTCATGCCGTCTTTACGACGCATACTCCGGTACCGGCCGGTCATGACCGCTTCAATGAAGGACTGGTTCGTTATGCCCTGGGCAATTACGCCTCTAATCTGAAAGTGCCTTTCAGTAAGGTGATGGGGCTGGGCCGTGTGAATCCGGAGGATAATGACGAGCTGTTCTGCATGACGGTTCTGGCTTTGAAAGGCAGCCGCAGCGCGAACGGTGTCAGCGAGCTGCACGGACAAGTCAGCCGCAAGATGTGGAAAGACCTCTATCCCGGCAAGAAAGAGGAAGAAGTTCCCATCGGACATATCACCAACGGCGTTCATCTGGCCGGCTGGATGAAAGGCTGTGTGGCCAAATTCTATGAGAACAAGCTGGGCGCGGAATGGCAGGAGCTGATTTACGAGCCGGAGACCTGGAAGAACTTCCTGGACGAGGATTTTGTTACCGATGAAGAGATCTGGGCGCTCCGTTACCAGCTGCGCCGCGAGTTGATCGAGTTTGCCCGCCGCCGTCTGCTGGCTCAGGGCAAGAACATGGCCCGCGACAGCTTTGTGGAGTTTGACAGACTGCTGGATCCCAATGCTTTAACAATTGGTTTTGCCCGCCGTTTCGCTACTTATAAACGCGCCGTGCTGATCTTTGAACGTTTCAACGAAATCGTGAAACTGGTCAAGGATCCTGTACGTCCGGTGCAGTTCATTTTTGCAGGCAAAGCGCATCCCCGTGATGACGAAGGCAAACGCTACATCCAGAACATCATCCATCAGAGCAAATACTCCGAGCTGGCCGGTCGTCTGGTCTTCCTGGAGAACTACGACGTGCATGTGGCTCGTCAGATGGTGTCCGGCTGCGATGTGTGGCTGAACAATCCACGCCGTCCGCTGGAGGCTTCCGGTACGAGCGGTCAGAAGACCTGTGTCAACGGTTGTCTGAATCTAAGTATTTTAGACGGTTGGTGGCGTGAAGGTTATGATGGCACGAACGGTTTCGCCATTGGCGAGGACAGCAACCCGGATGATGTAAAGGAACAGGATCGCATCGACAGCGAAAATCTGTTCCGCACATTGACTGAACAAGTCGTGCCGGAGTTCTTTGACCGCAGTGCCAATGGTATCCCCAAACTTTGGATCAAACGCATCCGCCGCAATTTCGCGACTCTGCCGGGACAGTTCAACACCAACCGCATGGTGCGTGAATACGTGCAGAAGTATTATCTGAGCGGAGAGAAATAATAACCATTATTCTTTGAAAATGAGGGATTAAAAGTGGGGTGACCCGGCTTTTGATCCCTGTTTTGTATGGAAAGGTCGTCAGTGGAGTCAATTTTTTCGCAATCTTTGGAAGCTCTTCAGGATCAGTTCGAGCGGTGGGGTGAATCCCGCTGGCGCGCGGGTCAGCTCATGGACTGGATCTATTGCAAGTTCGCGGGTGGATTCGATGAATGCAGCAATCTTTCCAAGACTCTGCGGGCCAGGCTGAAAGAAAACTATTCCTTCTATTGCGCTCCGCTTGTTACGGTAACGGGGCAGGAACACGAAACGCGCAAATTCCTCTGGAAGCTGGAGGGCGGTGATTTGATCGAGAGCGTTCTGATCCCCGCCGGGCATGAGGACTCGGACAGACAGACGCTCTGCGTTTCAACTCAGGTGGGATGTCCTTGCGGCTGTAAGTTTTGCGCCAGCGGTCGTTCCGGTTTTGTCAGAAATCTGACCGCGGCCGAGATCGTGGGGCAGTTTCTGGGCGCGGAACGGTGGTACCGCCGGCAGTCTGGCGCGAAAGAAGAGCGTCTGCTCAGTAATATCGTGGTGATGGGAATGGGGGAACCGCTTGCCAATTATGAGAATCTGATGGCGGCCCTGTCGGTGATCAATGCTCCCTGGGGCGGCAATCTGGGAGCCCGCAAGATCACGATCAGTACCAGCGGGTTAGCGCCTCAGATCCGCCGTCTGGCCGGGGAGGAGCCTCAGTACCGTCTGGCCATTTCTCTCCACGCGGCGACAGATCACATCCGTGATCAGATCATGCCGGTCAACCGCAAATATCCCCTGAAAGAGCTTTTGGCCGCCTGCGAAGCGTATCAGCGGGCCAAAGGCCGGATGATCTCCTTCGAGTACATCCTGATAGACCGGCTCAACGATACCCCGGAGCAGTGTGATCTGCTGGCCGGGATCGCGCGCCGGTTCCATGCCCATGTCAATCTGATCCCCTTCAACGATGTGGACGGATGCGATTTCCAGCGTCCGCCCCAGACCGTCATCCAGGGCTTCTTCAACCACCTCCAGCGGAGGGGTGTCTCTGTCACATTGAGACAAAAAAAAGGCGGCGATATAAACGCCGCCTGTGGTCAATTGAGATTGAGAAAAATGGAGAAGAACTAACTTCTCTCCAATAAATTTAGAACTTCAGACCGATAGAGGAGACCAGCTGCAGATCGTTGTGATCGATGCCGGCCGCCGGACGAGAATCATACTTCTCGATCAGCGTGAAGTTAAAGGTCATATTCTTATAGAATCCCCAGGAAAGCCCCGCCTCAACGGTGATGCGATAGACGTTCCAGTCATTCGCCTTCGGACTGTAGGTGAATTTCTCCAGGAAGTTCAGGTTCTTGACGATTTCCCATGTGAGGCTTTCGCCCAGATCCACATACAGATCATTGCGGGTGCCTTCATTTTTATAGTGATAGCTCTGATGAGACGCGCCAGCCGAGGCATCGAATACTACATTGTCTTTCTTCAGGATGTGGTAACCCAGACCGCCGCCAGCCGTGAAGTAGTAATCGATATTGCGGATGGTGTCATAACCGCCGGTCGGTTCGCCATAGAGGAACAGTTTATCCTGAATGACATCGTATTCCAGACGATAGGAGGTATCCAGCTTATCCGCGGAGACTACACCCTTGTTCTTGCCGTAGGTCAGCTTGCCGTCCCACAAACTCTTCCAGCGTTCCACACCATGGCTCGCTTTCACACGGCCGTAGTAGTTCATATAATCGCTGGCACCGTAACCGGCATCCAAACCGAGCTGGACTTCACCGGCCAGATTGGAGAAGAATTTGCCCGCGAAGGTTTCGGGGATTTTCTTGGCTTCTTCCACTTCAGCATCAGCTGCTTCAGCTGCTTTTTCCGCTTCTGCTTTCGCGGCTTTCTCGGCCTCAGCGGCGATTTCTTCCGGAGAAGGAAGGGGAGACTGCTTGGTGATTTGATCCAGAGGCAGTGTCAAAGTGCCGCCGAACGGAGTCAAAACGACCATGTTTGTTTCTGATTGGGATTGAATGGTAGCTGTGATCCGGTCGCCGTTCTTCAATTCAAAGATTTGCGGGACAGCGTCTTCCGCTAAAACAGAAGCCGCGCCTGTAAGGACTCCGGCCAGCACTAAAACTTTAAAATAAGACTGCATAAGTAATCCATTCTGTTTAAGCCGAATGCTCAAACAATAAAGCTCCCCCAGAATGAGAGAAAAAACGTGAAAAATCAAGCCTGTTTTTATCAAAATGATCAAAAGAAAAAGGAGACGCGAAAAAATCCGCGTCTCCAGGAGGTGAAAAAAAGATGATTACAAAAGATATAGTGATCTTAGCAATCAACTGCTATCGCAGACGCATAGGTGTTTCGCCCGCAACGCGCCCATAATTTACATTGCAGATTTTGCCTTTGCAAATAAAATCCATGGGTATCCAGTTTTGGGATCCAGAATGAACACGTACCAATACAGAGAACATTGATCACTCGAAAAATAAAGGAAAATCCGGTTCTTTCCATGTCTGTCGGGGCTAAAAAGGCTCTCGGATAAAATTTTTTGTTTTTTGACGCGGAATCGGGTTGACTTTTTGTCCGTATCATGTTGATGTATTGGGGTGTGCGGTTGTCAGAGTTTGACCTGCAAGAGGTATTGTTTTTACTGCCGATGATTCTTTAGACGAACGGGGTGACCGTGACCCTTCGTTAAAAAAGATTCATTGGGAGGTGCTTTTTATTTTCCCTTTTTTCTTTTATTTTACTGAGACGATTAATTTTTATTCATGGAACCATTGTTCAAGATATTGCCCAATGAAGGGGTGACCGCTCCGGCTGGTTTTCGCGCCGGCGGCGTTTTCTGTGATATCAAGCGTTTGGGTACGGGAAAAGGCTCCAGCAAGGGGCAGAAACGTGACCTGGCGATTCTGTATTCAACGGTGGATGCCAGTGTGGCCGGGATGTTTACAACGAACCAGGTCTGCGCGGCTCCGGTGAAGGTCTCCGAGTCGCGTGTGCCCGGCGGTGTGGCGCGCGCGGTGGTGGCTAATTCCGGCAACGCGAATGCCTGCACGGGTGAACAGGGTATCCGGGACGCGCGGCGTATGACCGAGCTGACAGCGGAACTGCTGGGGATCGATGCCGAAAAGGTGCTGGTCTGTTCTACAGGGCGTATCGGTGTGCAGATGCCGATGGAGAATGTGGAACGGGGCATCCGTATGGCTTTGGAGACGGCTTCGGATACAGCGGAGTCGGCTCATTTCGCCGCGGAAGCGATCATGACCAGTGACAATGTTTCCAAAGAGACAGCGGTGGAACTGGTTCTGGGAGGCAAAACGGTCCGTGTGGCGGGTATGTGCAAAGGTGCCGGTATGATCCAGCCGGGTATGAGCGCGACCGGCAAACGTCCGGCGGCGACACCGCGACAGCTTCACGCGACGATGCTGGGCTTTATCACAACGGACGCGGCGATCGAGCCGAAGATCCTCCAAGTGGCATTAGAAGACGCTGTGGCCAATAGTTTTAATCGTATTTCTGTGGATGGTGACATGAGTACGAATGATACGGTGCTGGCGTTGGCCAACGGATTGGCCGGCAATCTCCGGATCACCAGTACGGAATCGGATGATTTCAAACATTTTAGCCAGGCTTTGGCTCATGTTTGTCTAACTTTGGCCCATAAGATGGTACACGACGGCGAGGGAGTTTCCCGCTTCATCACCATCCGGCTGGAAGGAGCCGAGACTTTTGCTGACGCGGACGCGGCTGTCCGTGCGGTGGCCAACAGCGCCCTCGTCAAGACCAGCTGGTGCGGCGGCGATCCGAACTGGGGCCGCGTGCTGGACGCGATCGGTTATTCTTCCGCACATGTGGATGAAAACAAGGTGGATCTGGCCTACAGTCTGCCCGGCGACAGCAATATCGTTTACGTTCTGAAGGCCGGTCAGCCGACGGATATCCCTCTGGCAACAGTGCAGAAGATCACTCAGCAGAAGGAGTTCGATCTGCATATTTTCCTGAATCTGGGTAAAGTCAGCACACTGTTCTATACGGCGGATCTGACGGAAGAATACGTGGACTTCAACAAAGGCGAATAGATATGACTTTGAATCAGTTGATCATACGGGCCGATTTTCTGCTGGAGGCGCTGCCTTATATCCAGCGTTACCGCGGTGAGACATTCGTCATCAAGTACGGCGGCAGTTTCATGGACGCGAAGGATCCCGAACAGCGGGACAGTGTTGCTCGTGATATCACGTTTCTGGAAGCGGTCGGGATCAATCCGGTGGTAGTCCACGGCGGTGGCAAGGCGATCACACGCGCGCTGAAGGATTCCGGCATTGAGACCCAGTTCATCCAGGGCATGCGTGTGACTGATCAGCAGACCATGAATGTGGTGGAGAAAGTCCTTTCTTATGAGATCAATCCGCGTATCGTGGAGACGATCCAGAGCTTTGGCGGCAAAGCTAAAGGTTTTGCCGGAAGCAAGGTGCTGAAATGCAGAAAGAAACTGGTTCCCGGCGAGAACGGGGAGATGCTGGATGTCGGCTTTGTGGGTGAAGTCAATGGAGTGGACACGGCGCAGATACTGGATTGCATCGCCAATAATATCACCCCGGTCATCAGTCCCACGGCTCAAGACGCGGAAGGCAATTTTTATAATTGCAACGCGGATATCGCCGCGGCACAGGTAGCTATTGCGCTGAAGGCCAGACGGTTGGTTTTCATGAGCGATGTGCCCGGACTGATGCGCGATCTGAAAGATCCTACCTCGCTGATCTCTCAGGTGCAGGTCTCCGAAGTGGATGGATTGAAAAAGAACGGTGTGATCGATGCTGGCATGATCCCGAAGATGGACAGCGCGGTGGAAGCGATCCGTGCCGGAGTAGAAAAGGTGTCGCTGGTGGATGGACGGATGCCGCACAGTGTGATGCTGGAAATTTTTACCCACGCGGGAGTGGGCACAGAATTGGTTTTATAGAGAATTTATGAGCGAAAAAGCAGAAAAAATCAAACAGTTGTTCAATGATTATGTTGTGCCGAGCTATGGCCGGTTCGACTTGGTATTGGATCACGCTCAAGGAAGTTATGTTTGGGACGCGGATGGAAAACGTTATTTGGATATGGGAGCCGGGATCGCCGTTTGTTCCCTGGGACACGCGCATCCGGAGCTGGCGGCAACGCTGGCGGAGCAAGCCCGCAAACTGATCCATATTTCCAACCTTTATTATCATGAGGGGCAGGGGCGTTTGGCTCAGGAGATCGTCAGCCGTGTGGGAGAGGGCAAGTGCTTCTTTGCCAACAGTGGTGGCGAAGCCAATGAGGGACTTTATAAGCTGGCCCGCAAGTTCGGCAATGGAACTGGACGTTATGAGGTCATTACCGCTCTGCATTCTTTCCATGGACGCACTCTGGCCGGTATCGCGGCCACAGGTCAGGACAAGGTCAAAAAAGGCTTTGATCCGATCGTGGAAGGCTTCAAATACATTCCCTATAACGATCTGAAGGCGGCGGAAGCGGCGATCGGTCCTAAGACCGCGGCCATTCTTATCGAAGGTATCCAGGGCGAAGGCGGTATCACACCGGCCGATCCGGAATATCTGGCAGGGCTCCGCAAGCTCTGCACGGAACGCAACATCCTGCTTATGATGGATGAAGTGCAGTGCGGTTACTATCGCTCTGGCAGTTTTTGCAGTTTTCAGGAAATTTTGAGAGATCACCCGGAGGGCAAGACTTTCCTGCCGGATGTTTTCAGTATGGCAAAGGGGATCGCGAGCGGTTTCCCGATGGGCGCGTTCTGGGTGAGAAAACCCTACGCGGATCTGTTGGGACCCGGCAGCCACGCTACGACTTTTGGCGGAACGCCTTTGGCATGTGCCGTGGCACGAAAAGTGCTGGAAGTCATCGAGCGGGATCATTTGGCGGAGAATGTCCGCAAACTGGGCGCTCTAATGAAAAAAACGGTTACCGAACTGGCTGTCCGGTATCCGAATGTGATTGAAAGATCCAGAGGCATGGGCTTTATGCAGGGATTTTCGCTGAACGCGGAGTCACCTGTTTTTAAGAAATCCGCGGCCACTCCTTCAGTTCAATTTGTGAACGCGCTGAAGGAAAACGGTGTATTGACTGTTCCGGCCGGAGCATCGGTAGTGCGGCTGNNCTGCCGCCATTGAATCTGAGCGCTCAGGAAGCGGAAGAGGCCATGGCCAAGATAGAAGAGACAGCTGAAGAATTTAATAAAATATAGCTAAAAAAAATATGAATCATTTACTTAGTATTGAAAAACTCCCGCTTCGCGATATGAAGCAGATACTGGAGAACACCGCCATGTTCAAACGTGAACGGGGCTCCCGGACACTGCTTCCCCTGAAAGGACAGACCTGGGGAATGATTTTCGCTAAATCATCCACACGGACAAGAGTTTCCTTTGAAGTGGGCATCCATGAGCTGGGCGGAAACGCTATTTTCTTGAGTACCAGTGATATCCAGTTGGGCCGCGGCGAGTTGATCAAAGATACGGCACGAGTGCTGGGGCGTATGACCCACGGCTGTGTGATCCGTACTTTCAAACAGCAGGATGTGGAAGATTTCGCGCAGTATTCTGGTATTCCTACCGTGAACGCGCTGACAGACTGGGAGCATCCCTGCCAGATCTTGACAGACATTTTCACCATCGAAGAGAAAATGCACTCTATCCAAGGTAAAGTGGTGACCTTTGTGGGCGACGGAGCCTGCAATATTCCCATTTCCTGGGCATTCGCGGCGGCAAAGCTGGGGTTTGAATTGCGTATTGCCGCGCCTAAGGAATACCAGCTGCCCGATGAAGTACTGAAACGCGCTGGAAACGGCGCTAATATCTATTGCACGACTGATCCCAAAGAAGCCGCGAAAGGCGCGGATGTGCTTTATACGGATACCTGGATCTCCATGGGCAAAGAGAGTGAAAGCGCGCAGAGGATCAGTTTGCTGAAGAACTATCAGATCAATAAAGAAATGGTCTCTCTGGCCAATAAGGATGTGATGGTGCTGCACTGCCTGCCTGCTTATCGCGGCAAGGAGATCACGGAAGAGATATTCGAGCAGTTCGCCGGAAATATCTTTGACCAGGCGGAAAACCGTCTCCATACCCAGAAAGCGATCATGGACTGGATGACGGATTAGACCAGTAATAAAAAAACAAAAAGAAGAGGCGCATGAAGAGTGCGTCTTTTTTATTGGAAATACAGAAACAAAAAAAGTGTGGAGCAAACTCCACACTTTTTTGAAAATCAACTAATCTGAATTAGTCGCGTTTGAAACGACGCAGACCAGCGAAACCAGCCAGAGAGGCTAAGCCCATCAGAGCGAGTTGGAATGTACCGGCCTCAGGAACGATGGTACCGGTACCGTCAACGCGCAGAGAGAACGGCTGTGTGGTTTCAGGATACTGCAGACCGAGAGTGGTCTTCCAAGTGGTATGATCGATGTCATTGCCGTACCACATATCCTTGTCGTAATCGGGGGTTGTGCCATCCTCAAAAGGAGCGATATAGATACTGTCAGCCTGGGAGAAGGGCAGTCTGATACCATCCGGATTTTCGGTGGTGATCATAAAGCTCAAACCCGCTCTGTTATAATCGTTATAGGTGATCGGCGTATCATAGGTCATGAAATCCGTTGTGGAAATCATGCTTTCTTCACCCGCTTGATATGTAGTGAATGTGAACGCGGAATCATCGAAACGATAACCAGGTCCCATGTAAACGGCATCACCCACTGCATAGAAAGCATCATTCGCGTACAGCGCGAACATAGCGATATCAGGGCTTGTTCCCGCAACAAAGCTCAGGCTGCCAGCACCAGTAATGGTGTACTTAGGATATTCGCCATAAGGACGATCATTACCAAGATCAGTCAGAATGCTACCGCCAATTACTTGGGCAGCAGGAGAACTCTGCACGGATACTTGATTGAACGTACTTGTGCTATCAAACAGAATATCTGCTTGCACGACAGAAGCCGCTGCCAGAACGGAAGCAACTGTAACTGTTTTAATCATGTTCATAACTCAATTTTCTCAACATCAACAAAGGCTAACTAGTCGGGAGACGAAAGTCAGCCACATTAATTATTTATCTGAAGCGCTTTTCAAGGCACATCAAAACGTGATCTCGAAAAGACATCTTCCCGACACCGCAGGGATTTTGGCAGAAAATAGGATAGAGTGCAAGTTTTTTTAAAAAAATTTATCAAATATTTGATTTTTTGTTTTGTTTCATGTTATATCTTTAAGAATCAACATGTTGTGTAAAATAACACATCTTTTTCATAATTTTTTTGCCGGAAAGTCATACTCAGGATTGACAAAAAATCATTTTTTGATGAAGCTAGTTGTATGGCGAAGTCCGCTTTAGGCAGAGGCTTTGGGGCGCTGATGGGTGACAGAAAAGCCAAAACGTCCTCAAATAATACAACGGCACAGAAACCGGCAGCCGGGAAACCGGAACCGAAAACAGATACCGCGTCTTCTCGAGACGCTGTTCTCAATGTACCGATAGAACGTGTGTTCCCGTCTCGTTTGCAGCCTCGCAAGCATTTTATAAAAGAATCTCTGGACGAACTCACGCAGTCTATTCGTGAGCACGGGATCATGCAGCCGCTGATCGTTCGCAAAAGCTCTGACAGCCGTTATGAATTGATCGCGGGTGAACGCCGTCTCCGTGCCGGAAAAACAGCCGGTCTTAAAGAAGTTCCTGTTATCATTATTGAAGCTGATGACCGTAAGGCATTGGAACTGATGATGGTGGAGAACCTTCAGCGTGAAAATCTGAATCCCATTGATGAGGCGATCGGTTTTGAGCAACTCATCCGGGAGTTCAAATTGACGCAAGAAGCGGCAGCCGCCCGCGTCGGCAAGGGACGTGTAGTGGTGGCTAACGCGCTTCGTTTGCTGAAATTACCACAGTCTGTTCAGGTCATGGTGGCGGACGGACGTTTAAGTGTAGGTCATGCCAAAGCTATCCTCTCTTTGGAGTATATCGAGGATATGCAGGCTATGGCCGAGCGTGTGGTCAGCGGCAAGCTGAGTGTGCGCGAAGTGGAAACACTGGTCGCGCGCAAATTGAACAAGACGGAGCATTCACAGCCGAAGACACCGCCTCCTCCGAATGTACATCTCCGCAAAGTGGAAGAAAAACTGCGTGAACACTTGGGAACTCAAGTAAAAGTGAAGTCCAGCGATGGGGAGAAAGGTTCTCTGGAGATACAGTTTTATAATAAAGAAGATTTAAACCGCTTGCTGGATATTTTGTCAGTTTCCATCGAATAGTGGGAAAATAGACAAATAAAGTGATGGAACCACGGAATAGTGGTTCCTTTTTCTTATTTTTTAACAGCGGTGGCCAGCAGCGTTTGCAGATGAGGCGGATTTTCCTCATGGTCTGCAATGGTGATATCGATATTTTTGAACAGAGCGTGCTCCAGCAGCAGATGGATCTCGCCTTCGGAAAAGCCCAGCCTGGTATCTCCGTAAAGTTTATGCGCTTCTGAGAAATTATGTTTCAACAGATCCAGAATAAAGATTTTACCGCCGGGGATCAGGATCCGATATGCCGCGGAGAGTGCTTGTTCCGGTTTATCCAGATGATGAAGAACCTGACTGATGACGACCACATCCACAGAGGCATCCTGAACAGGAGGGTCTTGGATATCACCCAATCGAAATTCAATATTTTTGATCCCTGCTTTTTTGGCTTGAGCCTGACCAAATTTGATGATTTTAGGGGAATTATCCACAGCGATGACTTGTTTCGCGCTTTGGGCGAAGAGTTCACTTATCAAACCTTCACCAGAACCAAGATCTGCGATCACCAGGGGCGGCAGCATTTTAAGGAGAAGTTGACCAAAAGCCTGCCAGGATCTTCCCGGACCGTATTTACGATCAAAACGGCCGGCTACCTGATTGAAGAAAAGACGTGTATGTTCTTCCCGCAGAGAGAGTATTCTTTTGAGGTTGACCAGATCCGTCTTATAATCAGGCAGTTCTCGCGCCCCTTGAAGCGCGGACGTAACAAGTTCTGAATGAGGAAGAACTGTCAGATCGGAGAGTTTATAAAGGATACTCCGTCCTTTCCGCTGAGATGTCAAAAGACCACTCTCCAAAAGTACCGCCAAATGGGTGGAAATGCGGGATTGCCCCATTCTTGTGATAGATTGAAGTTCCTGAACAGAAAGGGTTTCTTTTTCTAAAAGGGAAAGGATCCGAAGCCTTGTTGGATCGGCTAAGGTACGCAGATATTTTAAGATTTTAGCCATAGAAAGATGGAGCGTCCGCAGCTATCAGTATAAGACAGAAAAATTAAAGCATTCTTTCGCGACTGTGTCAAAGGAATGTATAAACAAAAACACCCTGTATTCGTAAGAATAACAGGGTGTGTGAATTTCTAACTAATGATAATTATTTTCCAGTGTAGAACTTGGCGGGATAACGACGCACGAAAGGCACCGTTCCTTCAGTTACGGGAGCAACTTGGTGCAGGAGCACGCCAGGAGCCGCATTGCCGAAGGCATCTTCACCGAAGTTTACAGTCGCTTGCGGAAGCACAGTCGGGTCCAGCGGAAGCAGAGACGGATCAATGTCATCGAGAGCGGCTTCTACTTCAGCAGCATATTTCGGAGCTACCGCAGAAACTTCCGCTACGATTTCGTTCGCGTACGCGGGAGCGGCTTTGATGGCCACTTTCGCGAGCTTGACCGACAGACTCTTCTGGAGATCAGCAGCTTTCGCAGCCGCCAGAGGAGCTAATTCCGGATTAGACTCAGAAATGGCTTTCACCGTCTGAATGAGGGCGCCAGCCTTACTGGATTTGGTTGCGCGGATCACTTGAGCGAGGACATCTTCACGATCGGAAGCATTCGCCTTAGTGAGCAGTTCTGTAGCAACAGAGCTTACATTGCGGAGCTTGGCACCGCTGATGGCTTCATCTATTGCATTCACCTGAGCAGGTGTCAGCGCATTCGCAGAAACTGCAGCCGCCACAAAGATCGCGGCCAGTAACAATGTTGTCTTCTTCATAAACAAAATATTCAATCTCGAACTCAATACAACCTGTGAGGTCAGGGGTGTGTATATAGAATACACATTTATGAGACACCCATGCCTCAACACCGGGGAAAATTTTATCACAACGCGAGGGGATGTAAAGAGGAAAAACAAAAAATATTTAATTTTTTTTCAGGCGGGAAGAACATCTTTCCCCACTTGAGAAAATGCCTTGAAAAATAAGGGCAGAATGAGATTTCCATTCTTTTATCAGAGAAAGAAAGTTGTCGGTTGGGTAAAATAAATCATCAAAAAATGAAAATTTTTTTGACTTTTTTATCAATCGAACAGCTTGGATGACGGCAGATCTTTCAAGGGGGTGCCCGCTTCATCCTTGGCGGACAGGATCGGCGACTCCACATCCCAGGAGATCCCCAGTGCCGGATCGTTCCATAGAAGGGTCACTTCTCCCTCCGGATGGTAGAGTTCCGTGCATTTATAGTGAAAGAGAGCCGTTTCGCTCAATACGGCGAATCCATGGGCAAAGCCAGCCGGAACGAAGAGCTGACGTTTGCTTTGTCCGTCCAGCTCCACAGAGAACCATTTGCCGAACATCCCGGAACCGCGGCGCAAGTCCACAACTACATCTTGCACACGGCCTTCGATGACGGAAACCAGTTTGCCCTGGGGTGGGATCTGGTAATGCAAACCGCGCAAGATGCCCTTGCGGCTGAAGGAGATGTTATCCTGAACAAAGTCAGCGTGGATGCCTGTTTCCCGGTATCGCTGCTGGTTCCAGGTTTCCAGAAAGTACCCGCGGGCATCGCCGAATACTTTGGGTTCAATGACAAAGAGACCTTGAAAATCTGTAGGGATGACGTTCATTTTTTTGTTTTTTGACAAATGAGGACCAGAGCTTCGCCGGAAAGGGGGGCTTCTTTCAGACGTTTTTGAACAGTTTTTTCCATATCATTTTGGGAATGAAATGGTTCAATGGGAAAAGCCTGAGGCAGCTGACCGGTGGATGTGCTGAAAAGGGTCAGTTTTTCATGGATGCCCGCGCTGGATACACAGCGGTGCAGGGAGCCCATGGAGAAGATTTGCCGGTATTGGGGAACGTGCAGGGGCAGCCATTTGCTCCCGTAGAGTTCATGGCCCAGTGAGTTTTCGTTCCAGGCGATCAGTACCAGACGTCCACCTTGTTTGAGTTTCTTCCAGGCTTGATTCAGATAGAAAACGGGGTTATCGATCTCTTCCAGTGCCCAGCGGATGACAACGGCATCAAAAGATTCGTCTGTATAGTTAGACCATTCCGGGATCCCTTGTTGAACATGGATCCCTTTGTTTTCGTATTCCTCAGCGGAAGCCGGGTTAGGATGGATGGATTCTGTGATCCAGCCGCGCTGACAGGCCTGCAGTACCCAGGAGAGGTCTCCATAGCCGATTTCCAGGAGTGTGCCGGGAGTTTCGGGCAGGAAGAGTTCTTCCCAGAATTTTCTGGTTTTGGATTCTTCGGTGGCATTCCAGAAAGAATCTTTGATTTTATCCCAGAGAGAGGTCGAGCTTTGCCGGTAGTCCGGAAAGTCGGAAAAAGCTTCTCTGTTCCGATCCTGTTCTTTTTGCTTCAGGACGATGTGTCCGCAGATTTTCCGGGAACAGTGGAAATAGTTTTTGCTTTCCTCTGAATGGAGAGGCTGCAGCGCGTATCCGCAAAGGGGGCATTTTGAAAATGGGGTATTATTTCTTTTGACCACGTTTGTAAGCCTCGGCTAAAAGAGTCATGGGATGAACGACTCTGATATTCAACTGCCGCTGTTTCATTCCATTGATAAGCTGGAGCATACAGCCGGAATTACCGTTGGCGACCACTTCGGCGCCTGTTTTCAAAATGTTCGCTATCTTTCTTTCCAGCAGCTTATTTGCCATTTCCGGCTGGACGATGTTATAGATACCAGCGCTGCCGCAGCACCAGTTGCTTTCCGGCAGTTCGATCAGCTCCACATCCGGGATCTTCTGGAGGATGGCCCGCGGCTGGAGGACTACCTTTTGTCCATGGGAAAGGTGACAGCTTTCATGGTAAGTGACTTTTACTTTAGGACTTCCCGGAACAGACGGCGGTGCCTCGATGCCGATCTGATCCAGCCATTCGTGGATGTCTTTGACTTTGGAATCCCACAGTTTGGCCCGTTCGCTCCAGGCGGGATCGTCTTTCAGAAAGGCGTAATAATGCTTCATGTGCGAACCGCAGCCGCCCGCGTTGCTGATGATGGCATCGAATTCTTCCGGTGGAAATTGCTGTATCTGCTTCTTGGCTAGTTCCCTGGCCAATTCGGTCTCACCATTGTGCGCGTGCAGCGAGCCGCAGCAGTACTGATGTTTGGGTGAATAGACTTCGCAGCCGTTCCAGGCCAGCACTTCCACACAGTCGCGATTGATCTCGCTGAAGATCAGGTCCTGAGCGCAGCCAGTCAGGAAGGCGACCCGGTAGCGGCGTTTGCCGTTCCTTGCCGGAGTCGTTTCACGGATCATGCCGGAGGAAAACTTGCGTGGGATGTCGGGAGTCATGGCTTCCAATTCCCGCAAACGCTTGGGCATCAGCTTCATCACACCACTGTGACGGATGAGCCATTGGATGCCGAGACGTTCGTACAGGCGCATCAGCCATCCCAAAGCCAGCAGTTTGCGCAGGTCCATGAAAAGGCAGTAGATCGTGCTGTAGCGGATGATCTTGCGAATAGGATTGTCCAGCAGTTTGGAGCGTTCGGCCTCCGCGCGGAGGTGTTCAAAAATCGTGGCGTAATCCACGCCCGCGGGACAAGCGCTGGTACAGGCCAGACAGCCCAGGCAGAAGTAAACCTCTTTGGCGAATTCCCGCGTCATGGGAACCTTGCCGTCAGCGATGGCGCGCGCGGTGGCAATACGGCCGCGCGGACTGTGACGTTCTCGTTTTGTTTCCACATAAGTTGGACAAACAGAAAGACATAATCCACAGTGCATACATTGCTGTAATGTAGTGTATTCCAATCCGGCCCATACGGGCTTTTTTATTGTTGATTCCGACATACCAGACAAAGTCTATCGCACTTGTTAAAATACCATAAGGCAGTGAAGATTAGAAGGAAATTTTCGGAATAGCGGCTCATAAAACAAAAAACCGGAGTATGACTCCGGTCTCTGTGGTCTTGCTGACCTAAAATAACGTGTTTAGTAAACTCTATTTAGCGGAGTTGTTTTCCTGACCGCTGCTGCCGCGTTTTTCATGGCGGGCGGGTCTTTCTTCACGGGGACGGGATTCGCTCACTACGACGCGGCGGCCTCCCAGTTCGGTGCCGTTGAGAGCTTCGATAGCAGTTTGCGCTTCCTCGTCATTGACCATCTCTACAAAACCGAATCCCTTGGAACGGGCAGTACGGCGATCGACGACGACTTCGGCCAGGGTAACTGTCCCAAACGGCTCAAAGGCTTTTCGCAGATCGTCGTCAGTAGAGCTGAAGGCAATGTTGCCTACATATATTTTCATTATAATATCGTTTCGCAAATGGAAATTTTACTGATCGAAAGCAGACCTTCCATTGCGAATTTTAAAGAATGCCCCGATAGCATTGAAGGTGAAGAATACTTCACCTTCAAACGTTAATAATTGATGCTTGAAACTCAGACGTTGTCAAGCCTCTTGTAAAATAATTGATTGAAAATCAATACAATGCTTATTTGCTTATGCCGGAAAGGAACATATCAATGATCATTTCCGCGCGTTTTGGAGTCAGGACAGGAGCTTTGTTGACGACCTGTTCAATCGTGAAACTATTTGCATAAGCTAAGAAGGCTTTCGCGATATCGATGGATTCATAATCAGACTTGAGAACGCCTTCTTTCTTTTTGCTGTCAAAGAAATTTCCCAAGATATCATAGAGTTTGGATGCTTCTTCGAAGCATTTCTGACGATAGGGGATCTCCCTTTCAGCCGCAAAGAATGAATAATGAATCAGACGAGTCAGAGAAGTCTTATCATGTGTTCTTTGGGATGAGGACAGAAGGATGTTTACCAATACATCCTTGAAAGTGCCTTCTTTTTTCGTCAGTTTCGTAACAAATTCCTGAGAATCTTTCAGGGCTGAGTCGATAAGAGCGGCGAACAGATCGGCTTTACTGTTGAAGTAGTAGTAAAGCGTTGGTTTGGTAAAGTCCGCGGAGTCCACAATATCCTGAATGGAGGTTGCGGAGTAGCCCATACTGGTGAAGCATTTCAGTGCGGCACTCAATATCTGCGCTCTGGTTCTTTCGCTTTTTCTGCTTTTCTTTCCTCTTTCCACCGGAGGAAGCTTTTTCGTTGGTTTTCTATTCCATCTCATATTTTGTATTTATTTTTTAGTGGGCTTGTCAACAGGGTAATGAGCAGGTTTTGATCCTATTCCACTTTATTACAACTTTCTGTTTACTGCCCAAATTAATTTATTCGTAGATCACTTCTATATTGTAATTTTCTAACGTAGCCCCTTCCGCATAACGGAGATTGGCCAGATTGATGTTGTAATTGACCAGGGCTTTGATCTCCGCCAGTCTATTTTGAAAAAGTGTGGTCTGCAGCTGCAGCACTTCAAAGGATGTGGCTTTGCCATGTTCCAGACGGGTTTTGCCGGCTTCATAAGCTTGTTCGGCATATTGTCTGGCTTCACGAGTAGAGGTGATCGCTTCCAAGCTGCTGTTGACGCTGTTGATGGCATTATCAATCTCCACCATTACATTCTGCTCTTTCTGTTTCAGCCGCAGGATGCTTTGTTCCCGTTCCGCCTTTCTTCTCTTGTAGGTATTACGGGCAGTGATCGTGCCGATGGGGACTGAAAGCTGACCGCCGATGCTGTAGTTCGGATAGGTGCCCTGGGCCACCTGGGTCAGGGGACTTTCTCCATCAGCCCAGCCCGCGCCGGAGTGGCCGTAAGAGCCGATCACGTCCAGCTGCGGAAAGAGTTGGTTGAAAGAGTATTTGATATTGATATCCTTACTTTCCACATCCACTTTCATTTGAAGCAGATCCGGCCGGAGCGTCAAGCCCTTGTACCAGCTGTCCGCGCGGTTGGGCAGGGTCGCGATGGTGGTCAGTTCATCTGTCAAATCAAAATCGGTGTCCTGCCATTGGGAAAAATCATCGCTCAATACCTTGCGCAGATTGTTCGCGGCGGTTTTATAGGCTTGTTTCAGAGCTATCAGGGAGGACTTGGAAGAGGCAACCTGGGATTCCGCGTCCTTGGAATCCAGCTCGATCAGGGAGCCCAGCTCCACTTTTTTGAGGGTTTCTTTCAAGAACTCCTGGGACTGATTCAGGTTCTGTTCCCCGGCGATGATGTCTTCTCTGGCTCCGATCAGGTTGTAATACGCGATCTCGATCTGGTTGATGGTGGTCATCAGGTTGTACTGATAGGTCAGCTCAGAGGAGTGCATCGTATTGCGGGCCACCTTGATGTTCATACGGGTGGAGTCTATCCACATATTTTTCAAGAGCGGCTGGGTGATGGATATCCTGCCGCTGCCGTTGAACTGGGAGTTGTCCCGGTTATAGACACCGGAGGAGTAACCGCTGCGGGAGTAGCTGCCCTGGAATCCGACGGTGCTGCCCAGCGGAGTCAGAAAATTGAGTCCGGCGTTGGCGTTATCGCCATAGATCTCACTGTTAGTTGTAACATAAGTGGTTCCTGTTTCGGTAGAACTGGGATTCTTAGAATCGCTGTGCGTATAGCCCACCGTCAGAGTCGGATCGTATGCTCCATAGGCCATGGAATAATCATACTTGGACAGCATGGGCTGGAAACGGTTGATTTTGATGTCCAGATTATGTTCCAAACCGATCTGGACGCAGTCGGTCAGACTGAGGGCCCGGATGTTCTCAGTTGAAGCTGCCGCAGTTGTCCCTTGCAGCGTAGGGTCTGTTTTAGCGTTCTCTTGAGCCGAGGCTACCGCCAGAGCACAGAGCAGAGCAGTTACTGAAAGCAGATTTTTATTCATCGCGCGGATATATAAATCACTAACTATATGCATTCAATAGGTTGACTTTTACACGGGGGTATCTAAATGCGCGATACACCCGTTGCTCACCGGGAACAGGTTACAAACAACAAATCCTGCCTGGCGAACACCAAAAGGCAACACAGATTACAACGAATCTGTACACTTGTAAACACCGCCCGTAAAGTAAAGTTTTGAATTTTTTTTATTTTTTATTTGTCCGAGGGAAAGATAAGGATATCCCCAGGAAGTATATAAAGTGTATAAGTATTTTGAATGGAAAGAGATGTATTTGGATTTAAGTCTAATGACTTTAGAATCTTATTTGGAAAAATTTTAGGACGGAACAGAGTTTCTCTCATGGCTCCCAGGTAGAGGGTGTCTGTGACAGACGCTTCCAGCTCGTTCACATCCGATGTTTCGACAGGAACCAGACTGACGGCTTCGGGACGGAACCCGATTTTGACGGCAGTGCCCGGCGTGTAGGAGCCAGCGGCGCGGACTTTCCAAAGGAAATCGTTCACACGCACCAGGATGATCCTGTCATTCACGCTTTCCACATTTCCCTCGAACCAGTTGATTTCACCCATAAAGTTGGCGTTGAAAACGCTGTTGGGCTGGCGATAGAGTTCCAGGGGAGTTCCTTTCTGTTCCAGATGCCCCTCACGCAGGACGGCGATATGACGAGCCAGACTGAGCGCTTCAGATTGATCGTGAGTGACATAGATCGTGGTGATCCGGGTCTCCGCGTGGATACGCCGTATCTCATCCCGCAGGGTCATGCGCAGACGGGCATCCAGGTTGGACAGAGGTTCGTCCAGCAGAAGCAGATCGGGACGGATGACGATGGCGCGGGCCAGTGCCACACGCTGCTGCTGACCGCCGGAAAGCTGATTGGGACGGCGCTGGGCATAGTCGTTCATGCGGACGATCTCCAGTGCTTCCTTCACACGCGCTTTTTTCTCGGCGGCAGGGACTTTGCGAACATCCAGACCGTAAGCTACGTTTTGCTCTACGGTCATGTGAGGCCACAGAGCATAGTTCTGGAACAGGAAGCCGATGTC
>DBVN01000056.1:23317-28592 GCA_002308515.1 Verrucomicrobia bacterium UBA1263
TGCCGCAGCCGCTGGGTCCCAGCAGGAAAAAGAGTTCTCCATCTTCTACTGTAAGAGATACCCGGTTGACCGCAACGGTATCATTGAATTTTTTGGTCACTTCATCCAGTCGAACAAACATAACAGATATTTTCTATCCAATGAGCGGAATCATACTGGTTCTGTACCGAAACTGCCAGTGATAAATGGAATAACAGCCGGATCAGGATATTGGAACCGTGGTTTTAAGGCTGATCGTTTGATCCCGCCGGGGTCTGTTTTTCGTCCTCCAGGTATTTGTCGGGTTCTTCCGGAGTGGCGTTGGCTTTTTCCTGGAGCTGTTCGCGTTCATTGTCGAGGTAGTTGAGGCGTTTTTTCAGGACGCGCAAGTCAGCGCGTGAGGGAGCGTCTTTGCCAAAAAAGGCATAGATGCGCGGCTGGCGGATGTAGTCAATGATGGTCGTGCGGTAGCGGCTGGCCAGNNCACAACGGGATCGGCTGCCAGTTCAAAGGCTTTGAGCTGAGCCGCGACCCGTTCAAAGAAGTAGATCTGCACCATGGGAGCCCAGCTTTCGGCGATCTGCTGCAGGTGGATGGTGGTGGGAGGTCTGGGCTGGTTGATCTGGGAGATGGTGCTGACGGAGGCTTCGGCCAGGATCTCGTTGAGTTTTTCGATGCTTTGTTTCAGTGTCCAGGCGTTCATGCTGGTGTCCTTGCGGCAGTTGACCAGAACCAGAGCCCACCATTTTTCCACATCGGTCATGTTCTTGAATTGACCTTTCCATGCCTCCAGAAAGGCCAGCTGCCAGTTGCGGTAGTTTTTGAGCAGAAGCAGGTTGCGGCAGTAGTTTATCTTGCCGCTGGGTTGATTCAGCAGTTCCCAGGTCAGGACGAGACTGGCATCCTGAAAGATCATCCAGTTGACCCCGGAGGAAAATTCCGGTCCCGGTGAGGTGATCTGGCTGAACTCCGGCGGCTGGATGGTCTTGAGCCGGGATTTGGCGACTTTGGCCGGATTGGTGGTGACCGTGGAAAAATCTTTGGGGGCTCCCGGTGTGGGGATCAGCGCCGGACCGCCGCGCTGCATGATGAGCTGGGTCATGCCGTCTATCATCCACAGGGGGACTTCGGCCATTTGTGTCTGCCGGAGATCGCGGTTGGCATATTCCAGCAGCAGCACTTGAACGAGAGCCTGAATGAGCCGGTGGGGAACGACTTCATCGGCTATTTTCATCTGGGTATGGAGACCGTCGTTCATCAGACGGTGGGAGAGCATGATCGGACGCAGGACCCCTTTGGGGTAAAAATCAATGTCTATTTCGATCAGCCCTTTCCACTGGTCTTGCAGTTCCAGTTCCTGGAGAAAGATCTGTTTGACCCGCTCGCAGACGACGACCACCGTGGAGGGATCCAGCCGCACCGAGGCCGGCCAGTCCCGGCTGGTGTTGGGCATGAAAGTGCGGACATTGCCTTCACGGCTGGGAGTGATGCTGGGAGGAAAGGGAACGCCTTTGACGATGAACTGACCTTCCAGGCGGCTGCGCAGGGTGATCCTTGCCGTGTTATCGGGCGAGAGATCCACCGCCGCGCCGCCTGTCGCCCAGGAAAGGGTGATCCCGGCCAGTAAGGTCAGGAATAGACGTTTCCAGTTTCCCATGGGGGTCTATCGCATTCCGGGGATAGTGATATCCAGCGGAGTGACTTTGCCGAATTCGGTGAGGGGCTTGTCGAATTTTTCGGGATTGCCCACAACGAGGATCAGCATATTCTGGGGTTTCAGATGTTTTTTGGCCGCGGCCAGGATATCGGCGCAGGTGACCTTCGCAATGTTCTCCTGGAAGTGTTCCAGCGTGTCTGCCGGATAGCCGTAGTATTCATAGGCCATGAGACGGCTGACGATCTTGCCGGTGGAGTCGAATTCAAAGACGAAGCCGTTCAGGAAGGTGTCCTTGGATCTCTGGAGTTCTTCTTCGGTGACTCCTTCTTTGATGACGCGCTCGACTTCTTCGCGCGCCGCGCGGATGAATTCACTGGTGCTGGCCAGCTTGGTGCTGCCGGAGACGACAAAGGTGCCCGGAATATCCATACCGGCTGACCAGACGCTACCGACGTGATAGGCCAGACCTTTGTCGGTGCGGATATGGCAGAAGAGACGGGATGAGAATCCGCCGCCCAGGATGTCATTGAGCAGGATCAGAGCGTAGTAGTCCGGATCGGACTGCAGACCGCCGATGTGACCCATGCGGATGAAGGACTGTTCGATGTCGGTCTTTTCCACCAGATAGACTCCGGTGGTGCCGGCGGCTTTCATATCGATGCCGGGAACGGCGGGACGGGCGGCCGTGCCTTTTTTCCATTGTCCGAGGGTCTCAGCCAGCAGTTTTTTCATTTCGGCGGCGCTGAAGTCGCCCCATACGCCCAGGATCATGTTCTGGGGCTGGAAATACTGCTGATGAAACCGGATCAGATCTTCGCGACTGATATTGGCCAGGGTCGTCAATTCTGCCTGATGTCCATAGGGAGAGTCTTTGCCGCGGATCAGACGGTTGAACTCGCGGGAGCAGATGCCGGAAGCGTCATCATTGCGGCGAACGATGCCGCCGGCGATCTCCTGTTTGCAGAGGGCGATCTTCTCTTCGGGGAAGACGGGGTTCTGCAGCAGGTCGGTGAGGATCTCCAGACTGTGTGCAAAGTTGTGCTTGAGCGAGTTGATGGAAGCAGAACCTTCGTTCCTGCCGATGCCGATCTCGATGGAAGTGGCGCTGTTGTCCAGCTCGTCATCCAGTTCGTCGCCGGGGAATTTCTTGCTGCCGCCGGTACGCATGACCTCGCCGACGATATCCGCCAGACCGGCTTTGTCCGCCGGTTCCCAGCGTGAGCCGGTGTAGATGCGCAGACTCAGGTCGATCAGAGGTACTTCATGATCTTCCAGCAGATAGACCGTCATGCCGTTTTCCATGACGTAGCGTTCCGGCTGGCGGACCTGCATGGAGTTCAGCTCCGGCAGCCGGATCTCTTTATAGTTGGTGACCGGTTTGCCTTGTTCGGCGGCAGGGGCGCTGTTCACGCAAAGGCAGAGAGCCGCGGTCAGAAGAGAGTAAATCAGATGTTTCATTATTGTGTCCTGTTATTATTGGTTTTCGGTGGTAAGAGTTTCAATATAAGCGGAGGTCTTGTTCGTATCTTTGAAGGTCTCCCTGGCAACACGCTGGATATCCGCCGGGGTCACCGCACGGATGCGGTCCAGCTGGCGGAAAAGATTGCGCCAGTCGCCTGTCATGCCCTGATACTGCCCCAGAGCGGAGGCCCATCCGGAATTGCTGGTCAGAGCGCGGAGCATTCCCGCTTCGGCCCGGTTCTTGACACCGGTCAGTTCCGCTTCGGAAACGGGTTCATTGATGAGTTTCTGGATCTCTTCCTGGATAGCCTGAGCCACTTCCTCATTGGTGTGGCCGGGAGCCGGCATAGCGTAGAAGAGGAAAAGATTGGGATATTTCTCACCGGGGAAGCCGCTGAAACCTTCGGCGGCCACAGCGATCTGTTTGTCGCGGACCAGACTGCGGTAGAGCCGGCTGGAACGTCCGTCGCTGAGGATGCTGGAGATCGCGTCATAGACGGCGCCGTCCGGGTGCATCATTTCCGGCTTGTGATAAGCCACGATATAAGTGGGCTGCGACTGTAAATGGAAGATCAGCTTGCGCTCCACATTCTGAGGCGGCTCCACCGTGCGGGTGGGTTCCGGCTTGGGAGCGGCCGGGATGCGTTCAAAGTAGATCTTGGCCAGTTCCTTGACCCGTTCCGGGGTGATGTCGCCCACAACGACCGAGGTCATGCTGGCCGGAACGTACTGCGTGCGGAAGAAGTGCATGACGTTCTGCGGAGTCAGGGACTGGATGTCGCTGAAATGGCCAACGGTCGGCTCGCCGTAGGGGTGAGCTTTATAAGCGGCGCTGAGCAGCTCCTCCAGAGCGAACCCGATGGGACTGCTTTCGGTGCGCATCCGGCGTTCTTCGGTGACGACGTTGCGTTCTTTGTAGAATTCACGGAAGACCGGCTCATAGAAACGGTCGGATTCCAGGAAGAACCAGAGCTCGGCTGCGTTGGAAGGCAGACTGAAAAAGTAATCCGTGCGGTCAGAGGAGGTGGAGGCGTTCAAACCGCGTCCGCCGAAAAGTTCGATAGCCATGCCGAATTCATTGGGCACCACATACTGTCCGGCATCCTCCTGAGCCGCCTGAAAATCGCGGTTCAATTTTTCCAGCTGTTCCATATCGGCTTTGCTGCCTTTGCGGGTCTCGTCTATCAGAGCTTGATAGGCGGCATCTACCTTTTCCAGAGCGACTTTTTCCTTTTCATAATCGGTCGTGCCGATGTGCGAAGTCCCTTTGAAAGCCAGATGCTCCAGCAGGTGGGCAATACCGGTGATGCCTTTGACCTCCTGAGCGGAGCCGACATCGGCCCAGGTATAGAAGGATACCGTGGGGACCTCATGACGGGGCAGAACGATGAATTTCCAGCCATTGTCCAGTGTAAATTCCTGAATACGAGGATCGATAGCGGTGGTTTGCGTTTCAGCGGACGCGGTGTTTTCCGCGGCGGAAACGGCAACAGCTTCGGTTCCCAGGACAGCGAGGCCCAGGGCGATCCCGATTGAGAGTTTTTTAAGAGTTAAAATGTCCATCATATCTCACTGCGGTTTAGTGTACTTTATACACCGTAAAAATCAAGCCTAATGAGTGGAATGTGAAAGGAAAGTCATTAAGAGTGCCAAAACGAAAAGAGGAAATATCGGAGAAGTGACAGAAAACGCTTGTCAAGGGCTCGGTTTTGAGGTAAAACAACCAAGCGCGTTCGCCACAGGCGGTCGTGTGTCGTGAGGCGGGATAGCCAAGTTGGTAAGGCAGAGCTCTGCAAAAGCTCCATGCACCGGTTCGAGTCCGGTTCTCGCCTCCATTTTTTTTCTTCTTTTCTAAAGTTCCCTCAAAATTTGGCTCGTTATTCTTACGCCGTTGCTTTTTAGGAGGATTCTGTTACACTGTGAGCAGGGTGGCTCCCAGGGCGGAGCCGCTTGCAAATAGAGGTAAATTATGGCTGAAGAATATAGTCTTTATAATCCGACTGTGATGGATCACTTTCTGAATCCCCGCAATATGGGCGATCTGGAAGACGCTGATGGTATTGGTGAAGTGGGTGCCGCGGCTTGCGGTGATATTATGAAGATCAGCCTGAAAATAGGAAACGATGGCCGTATCTCGGACGCGCGTTTCAAAACTTTCGGCTGCGGTTCCGCGATCGC
>DBVN01000044.1 GCA_002308515.1 Verrucomicrobia bacterium UBA1263
ACCTCAGAGATGCTGGTCAAGACCCATAAATAATATTCTCTCCCGAAAAAATTAAATTATGCCCAAATTCAAATGGATTTCCAAAACGGATTAAATTTGATAAAGCTAAAAACACCAGTCCGGACAAAACAATGAACGCCCCACTGAATGGCTTCCAAAAATTTCTTGCTTTATAGGATTGTCTCCAGGATTCTGATGCGAACCATATACAGATACATCCTGCAGCAACACCATAAACACCATGTGTCGGGCGGACATTTGCTATAAATCCGGCTAAAAAACAGCTCAGGAAAAAATCAAAATTCTTTCGGAATAAAACATATCTGACTACACTTACTAATAAGAACAATGAAAACAAAAGAGAGTAAAGACAGGTCACTTCATAAATCAACTTTTTCCCAAGAAGAAAATTAAATAATGATGAACAAAAAAGAACCGCAAACGCAAAAAACATTCCTTTAAACGGACTGATCCCGTCTTGGATAAGTTGAACCGCAGTCTTTAGCGTATAAAAACTCAGTAAAAACAGAAGTGTTAGTAGCGGTATAATGTCCGGGCAATATTCATATCCGACCCAATGTGCCAAAACTTCAAAAGGCAACAGCCACAACGAAACTCCAAGCCCCCAAACTTGCTGCAATCCACCGTTGTACCAAGCTAAATCAAATTCCATTTCCGCAATATTTGTACTGAGCGAAAATGTTCCTGAAAGAATAGATTTTACCTCCCAATGTGGAATCTGCGAACCACTCTGAGAAAAGAAAAAGAATCCCCAACTCGCGCCACTGGCAAAAAAATAAATAAGAACAAAAAGAAAAGAAAAACAAATTATTTTGCAGAATTCTGCAGATAATCCCTCATGAGGTGGAGAGTTCATGGTAAAATAATCTTACATTATTTATTATAAAATTTTAACATTAATAGAATAAATCAAAAGATACGTTTGTATATCTATTGATCATTCTTATCCTTGCAAAAGAACTTTTGTTTTAGCAATAATACGCTTCCCAGAAACATCCAAACCGCTATAAAAGTTAAAACCATTCTTTCGCTTGCCGGAGAAAGTCCAATAGTTTTTCCCATGTTGCCGATACATAGACATGTAACATTAAACCCTCCTAACGCCAATATAGTGCGATAAAAGTTTGTGCATAAGCAAACAATACAACAGCTAAAAGAGCAAGTGTCGCCATTTATTTGTTGAATTTATATTATTTTTTTATTCCATAGGACTTATTCAATTCATCAGCCTCTTTTTGTGTAAGTAACCGATCTATTCTACCATAATAATTTGTATATAAGATATTTGTTCCTTCTACCCAATAATGCATGTAATTAGTTATCCCGTTTGGAATAAGTTCAAACTTGGATTTATCAAAATCCGGGTTAAGATTAAGATAGACATAAAAATTAGTTCCCTTTTTATTTGTGAAAACTGTCTCTTTCCCTTCCTTGATTTCTTTGTAGATATTTTCGGTCGCACACCAATTCGGGAAAAAAGGAACCCCCAGATTGGTTTCGTAACCAAAATGATAAACACTTCCAATTAAAGGAACATTTGTAACACCAAAGGGATACCGTGGAACGTCATTTACAAAATCCTGGCGAATAATACGTCCCTGTGCGTCACGAACCAGAGAAAAACTGGCTATCTTTTGTCCCGTTTCATTCGTAATGCAATAATGATCATCCCCGTCCTGGATAGCTATATCCATACAGTTGATAATATTCAACTTGGGGTCTGTTTTAAGTACCGAATTCATCTCCCTGAAGAGTGAATTATTTTCTTCCGGAGGAATTCCCTTATTTGTCCATGTAGTTAGTGTTAATGGTTGATTTGGAGCTGCACCGCTTTTCCAATACGCGTTATCATATTTACTATGAATGGACAAATAATCTGTCAAAGAACCTATTTCAGCTGAATAAAGAATATTGGTACTTGAGCTATTTAAATTTTTAGCAATAAAATGAGCAAAGTCACCATCTCTCTTGATCCTGTAACAATAGGTGTCCCATACATCATTGCCTACCGATTGCACTTTGATAAATCCTACATCATATTTTTTGGGACGATGTTTCTGAAATTCAATAAGTTGATCTCCAAGATTTTTTATCGTATCCTTAGATGATTCTCCGCCAAAAAGCATACAAACAGAGGCACATACTGCCAAAGACACTGTGATGAGTAATTTTTTTGAACTCTTTTTCATATTCTGAATTCTATCCCTTCTGTATAACATTAAAAGTTGCCGATGATTTTTTATGTGCAAACACATCACAAAAAACACATCACAAAAAACACATCACAAAAAACACATCACAAAAAAATAACATTTTTTCAAAAAAAAGTCAATACTGTTAAAAAATTTTTAATAGATTATAAGATAAAGAAAAAGAAACTAAACGCTGTCACCCCGTGGGAAGGTTGATTTTGCGAAAATCCGTTACCGGGGATCTCTTTTCAATGCAAACATATATTGAACTCTGAAGGGACGACAAAACCGAACGCCGGTATTATAATAATAAATAATTTAATATCAATAATTTATCTGTGTTTATCCGTGTTGATCTGTGGTTCCTTTACCTATCCTGTCTGTAGTTCCTGACTTCCTCATAGAAGCGGAGCAGCGATGCTGTTACCGTATCCCAGGAATATCGGTCCAGAACCTCCTGATAAGCGTTTTGGATGATTTGCTCCCGGCTGCTCATTACAGCGTGATAGGCCGCTTTCATGGAGCCAACATCCTGGGGATCAAAGTGGAAACCGTTCCGACCCGGCTCGACCAGCGTCCGGAGTCCACCCACCTGTGAGACAATGGCAGGCAGTTTCGCGCTCGTATTCAAAGTTATCTTTTCTTTTGTGGCAATGCGCAATGCGTCATCGCAAAACGAATGACTTGTATCTTATTCTACGACGTGTTATCTTGAAATGTGTATGTGATGCTTTTTAGCTCCTTGTTAATAATTGTATAAATTGATAATTAAACAAAAAGAAAACATCGATTAAATCCAAAATCGCAAATAGGGGTATTGGTTTCTAATGACGGTCATTGGAAGAAAACCTGAATATAAAATTGTATATTAGAGAGTTATGAATTAAAGAAATTGTAAAAAACAGGTGTTTTTTCAAAGTAATGATTTCTTACATTTCATTTCCTCTTTAACCCTTTCTCTTATTTGCTATTTCTTGCTTTTTCATATCTTCTAATGGTGATTTTGGGTTTAAATATAATATAAACCATTCAAAATCCTTTTTAAAATGACCGTTGAAAATTCTAACCTTCCTCTAATCATACATATCCCTCGTCGTTACACAAAAGATGAATGGGGAGGAACAGAATCTGTTATTCTGCACATTATTCTGAAACAAAACAAGTTTGGATATAAAAGCGTAATATATACATCAGATCTGTTGTCAAAACCAGGTCAGGATTATATCTATAATATTCCAGTAAAACGCTTCCATGGTTTTTATCCACGTTGGGGATTATCTAAAAAGTCCAAACAGCAACTGAATTTCCGCGGTGGTAATTATTTTTCTCTTTCTTTATTTTTCTCTCTTCTTTTCGCAAAAAACCTGAAAGCCATCCATCTTCATACTGGAGGATTTATGGGAGCCATGGGACGTCTTGTCGCAAAAATCCGCAGAATTCCCTATGTTATTAGCATCCATGGAGGATATCTGGCTCTGCCTCAACAACAACTTCAACAACTAGTTGCTCCGCTAAAAGGATCTTTCAACTGGGGGAAGATCTTGGAAATCTTGTTTTCCACCAAATATATATACCGTGATGCCAATGCTATCATTTGCCTTTCAGGTAAAGAACAGGAAGAAATATTGAAAAGATATCCTAAAAATAATGTTATATGTTTACCAAATGGAGTCAATTTCGACCTTTTTTCCAAAGGCTGTGGTTATGCTTTTCGTGAAAAATATAAAATCCCTTCTGAATCAAAAATAATTCTTTGTGTCGCAGGATTCTATGAGCAGAAAAATCAGCTTAAAATAGTTGAAGCGTTCCATCTTCTTCATCAAGAAAAAGTGTCTTGTTATTTAGTAATGATCGGAGTCATTTATGATCAAACCTATTTAGATTCCATAATTTCCAAAATAAAGGAATACGATCTCACTGATTCTGTACGGATTATTCCCAATTTAAAATACCAGGATCTGGATCTTGTCAATGCATACACCGCAGCAGATGTTTTTGTTTTTTCAAGTCTATATGAAACTTTTGGAATCGTTATTATGGAAGCATGGGCAGCTCATACACCCGTTGTCTGCGGAAAAATCGGAGGAATCATTGACTATGGTCAAGATAATAAAAACCTTTGTTTCGCAGATATTTCTTCTCCTGATTCTATCGCAAAAAAGACAAAAAAAATTTTAGAAGATCCTGATTTTTCTCGTCAGCTGGCAGATGCTGGTAAACTTACCGCGCAACAATATTCCTGGGATAATATTGTTAAAAAAATTAACAATCTGTACCAATAAAAAGAATATTTTCATGAATGCAAAAGATACAAACAAAAAAAAGATTCTTCTTCTTCGAGATGACGACATGAATTTTTTCACTTCACCAGATCAATTGCTGGAAGTATATGGATTCCTGTTTTCTAATAATATCCCTATCAATTTTTCTGTTATTCCAGCAATAAATCCTTCAGCAACTACAGAATCAATCGATTTTGGAAAAGGATCTTATGAACCCTTTATTCCCAAGCAAACCGCAGGTATTGATAAAGAATTTCCACTATCTGATAACTCTGAGATTAAATCTTTTTTTTCTTCTTTTTATGGAAAGTATGATATTCTGCTACACGGATTTAATCATAAATCCATTGCCGGAAATTATGAATTTGACTCACAAGATAAGAAAAAGGTGTTTCAAAAAATTACCAATGGGTTGGAAATTATTGACTCTGTTTTTCATACTCAACCAAAAACATTTGTTGCTCCTCAAGATCAGTATTCTAAGGTAACTCTGGAATGTCTGGAAAAACAATTCAACTTTTTTTCTTTGGGCTGGATAGACCGCAAAAAGCTGCCTCTCCTATCTCTTCCCGCATATTTGTTAATGAAATTACGAAAACGCAACTTTTTAAACATTGGAAAGTTAGTACTCACTGAACATCCGGGCTGTATTTTTTCTCAATTCAGAAAGACCACCCATGAAATTTCCAAACTGGATGCCTATATCGAAAAATATGATTTCACCGTCATCGTTGTCCATCATTGGGAATTCTATAAAGAAAACGGGAAATTGGATCTTCCCCGTTATCATTTATTTCAGGATAAAATACAGGAATTACATCAGCAACATCGTTTTATTTTTTTTAAAGATTTTTCGTCGCTGTACAATTTCTGTTGATTTTTTTGACTGTAACCACCTAAAACCGGTTGTAGCTGACGATCTCCTCTGCGGGACGATATTGGGTATGCCGGGGAGAAGGTTCAGCGTCCGGCGCGGGATAGCCCATGACCAGCAGGGCGACTTCCACGATATTCTCCGGGATGTTGAATTCACCGCGTATGGCCTTCGGATCAAAAGACATGACCCATGTGGTGCCGACACCCAGGGCGGCCGCCTGAAGCATGAGATGAGTCGTCACGATGCTGGCATCCACTTCACCGCTGGGTTTTTCATCCGCTCCCCGCTTCCAGCAGAGGTTTTTATCATAGCAGATCAGCATCGCGGCCGGCGCGTTGAAAAAGGAACGGGTACACCGGCTGAGTTTTTCCAGAGCCTCCCGGCTGTTGATGACCAGGATCTTCTGAGGCTGGAAATTACAGGCGGTCGGAGCCAGATGCCCCGCNNTGATCCAGAACCTCCTGCTCGATGGGACGATCCGCGAATTTGCGGACAGAATAACGCCCTGCCGCCAGTTCTAAAAAGTTTTTATAATGATTCATTTGTCAGCTTTCTGTTATCTCGTCTAACCGCTCTCAGGATAGAGAATCCCCCCGGCTCCGTCAAACAGAAAACAAGCCAACTCTATTGACATTTACGGCCTGAAAATGTTACAAGCCTTGTGTCCGCAGGTCACAGATCCCTGCTCCCGATAAAATATGAACGCTTATAAATATCTCCTCGCTTTTGTCCTGACAGCACTGCTGAGCGGATGCTGTTCCTCCACGACCACAACGCGCGATACCGCTTCAAAGAAAACCGATGCTCCCCGCATCGTCAACATTATCAATTTCATCCGCCAGAATGAACCCCGTATCGCGGAATATACGGATGAAGTCCTGTACCAGACGACAGCCGAACAGGTCAAGATCATGACACGGTACGACCTGAAAGGAACTTTCCTGCTGCAGTACGACGCGCTGATCAATCCCAAGTATCAAAGCCTGATGAAACAGGAGCTGGCCCGCGGCTCGGAAGTCGGTGCCTGGTGGGAAATCACTCAGCCGCATGTGGAAGCAGTCAGCCTTAAGTGGCGCGGACGTTATCCCTGGGACTGGCACGCCAATGTCGGCTTCGCCACCGGATACACCCCGAAAGAACGGGAGATGCTGGTGGACGAATATATGCGCAAGTTCAAGGAGATCTTCGGGTTTTATCCGGCCTCCGTGGGTTCCTGGTTCATTGACGCGCATTCTCTGGCCTATATGAGCGACAAGTACCACATCATTGCCTCCTGCACCTGCAAAGACCAAATCGGGACAGACGGTTACACCATGTGGGGCGGCTACTGGGGAGGCGGTTACTATGCCAGCCGCAAAAACGCTTACATGCCGGCTCAGACCCGCGAAGGACAGATCCCGGTTCCCATTTTCAGGATGCTGGGCAGCGACCCCATCTATCAGTACGAAAGCGGCTTAGGCGGTCAGACACAAGGCGTGGTCTCGCTGGAGCCGGTGTATTGGGAAGGCGGCGGCTCTCAGGAATGGGTGAACTGGTTCTTTGAGAAGATGTTCGATGATCCCTGTCTGGGATTCACCTATACACAGGCCGGACAGGAAAACTCCTTCACCTGGGGACGGATGAAACAGGGCTACGAGATACAGATGCCCTCCCTGGCCAAATTGAAAGCCGAAGGCAAGATCCGGATAGAAACTCTGGCCGAAAGCGGTGCCTGGTTCCGGAAACAGTATCCCGTCAATCCGGCTACCGCCCAAAGCGCCCTGACCGACCACAAGAATCAGGAAAAGAAGACCGTCTGGTTCAACAGCCGTTTCTACCGCGCTAATCTCCTCTGGGAAGGCGCAAACCTGACCATTCGGGACATCCACCTGTTCAATGAGGATTTTGCCTCCGATTACATTGACAAAGCCGGGCCCTCTACCCAGTGCATCTACACCACCCTGCCGTTCGTGGATGGTTTCGTCTGGAGCTCCGCTGAGAAGCGCGCGGGTCTGCGTCTTTATAAAGTAACAGCTGACGGCAAACATACTCTGATTCAAGGGAAAACGCCGATCATTACCTCCGGAAATAAGACGCTTCAAGTGGAATGGCAGACTCTGGATGAACAGGCAACCTTTGCATTCACTTTCACTGAAGGAGAAATGACAATTGTCTGCAAATCAAAAGATCCTTCTTTCCAATGGGATATGGAATTGACGACAGCACCGGCGGCTCCCCTGCCGTTCCTGCATATTGATTCCCAAACGATCCAGGCGCTTTACAAGGGTTTCCCTTATCAAATCACCTGTAAACAAGGAACTTGTACAGATACCAGAAAACCCGGCCAGGAAAACGCTCTGCGGCTGGAGCCGAAAGATCAGACGATCACTCTGGGATTCAAAACAAAGTAGATCCCTCTGTTCGTGCGTGTTACAGCCCTTATAGAAAACACGGCTCTCTCGCCTGAATTCGTTTGTGAACACGGGCTGAGCCTTCTGCTGGAAACAGCGGATGGCGTTATCCTTTTTGATGCGGGCAAAAGTGATTCTTTCCTGCTGAACGCCAAGCGGTTGAATATAGATTTGCGGAAAGTGGATCTGGCTATCCTCTCCCATGGTCACAATGATCACAGCGGCGGGATGGAAGCGTTCCTCAAGCTCAATACCCGTGCCCCTCTCTACCTGAGAGAAACAGCGCTGGAAACGCATTTGTCCTTGAAAGCAGGCGGGGTAGCATCCATCAGCGTGGATATCTCTCCTGAACTCCTTAAGACAGAGCGGATCCACTTCACCAGCGGAAAAGAGCGGATAGGTGAGAATCTTCTGCTGTTCACTTCTTCGATCGGGAAAGGATCTACAGCAGATTCTAATCAAACACTTTATATACTAAGAAATGATCGTGTCGTTGCCGATCCCTTTCTGCACGAGCAAAATCTGATCCTGACAGAGGGAAATAAGAAGACCCTGATCACAGGCTGCGCACACCGGGGCATCGTCAACATCCTGGCACGCGCGGTCGAACTGGCCGGGCAGCCGATGGATACGGTCATTGGCGGATTCCATCTTTCCAGTCCTTCGCTGGGAACGACAGAACCGGATTGGGTTTTGCGCAAAATTGCTTCCGCCCTGCTAGAATACCCTGAAACTCAATACTATACCTGCCACTGCACCGGTCTGAAAGCCTTTGAGAAACTGAAGGAACTTATGCCGGGTCGTCTGAGTTATCTCCACTCCGGGGAGCAAATCCTTGTATAACAGAAACTACTGGATCTCCATCACCCGGTACAGCCGCAACGGAGCCGGGATGCCGCCCGGAACGATCGTCAGCATCGGATGCGAAGGGGTNNTGTTTTGGGGCTGCCCTTATCGACCCAGAAAACAAGATTGCTAGCCGCCTTGACTCGCGGCACCGATGGAAGCCAATGGACGCCATCGTCCGAAAACTGGATCTCATAGACCTTATCCACCACAGCGTCAAAGGAAAGCACGACCCCCACATTCGACCATCCGCCCATGCCGTAAGGGCTGAGCGGCTGAGACCAGTCCTGCGGCGTATTCATCTTTGTGGGCAGATCCACGCTGTAATATCCGACCCCCAGCGGCTGGATCTCCATGATCGTGCGGACGGGCTTCATGGGTTCCGAACTTAAAACGGGCTTTTCCGCCTGGACCGGCTGAAAGGCAAAATGAGGTTCTTCCTCCAGCTCTTCACTTTCTTCGGGAGAATCGAGCTTGTACTCCACCACAAATTTGACCATTCCACCGTCAGCGGCAACCGTATAATTGTGGATCAGTTCGTACTGGTCATGACTGACCGCGGACGCGTTATAGACGATCCCCCCTTTCACATTGCTGACCAGCAGCTTAACGGCGTTCCAGTTCGTGGTGGTGTTATTGACGACCAGAACGACCTGTTCCAGAAGACCGCTTTGGTAATTCAAAACCATCGGCCCCGCGCTGCCGTAGCTTTCTTTGTAGATGGAAAAGGAATCGCTGGGTTTAGATCCTAACTTGTAGTCGGAAAACAGATTATCATAAGAAGGGGTCATGTAGTTCAGATCCTCGGCAAACCCCGGAACAATGGCGCTCAGCCAGATGAAAGCCGCGATGGCACAAATCCATCTCAGTCTGTCCCGAAGGATCCTGCTCAAAGCAAAATCTCTGTTATGTCCGTTGAAGCGCATCTTCGCTTTCTTAAACTCCAAAACCTTTTAATTCAAAATGCCTTGGAAGTCAAGCCCCCTCGCTCGACAAAACAGTCACTGCGCAGGCGTGATGCCCACACAGTGACTGATTCGTTTATAGATCTCTGTGAATCACTTCACAGAGATCTCGTTTCATCAAGTGATTACTTGACTTGAACCACTCTGTAGTAGCGGTTGGTGGCCTTGCCGTCCACGACCGGGTGAGATGAGGTCTTAGGAGCACCTTTATCAACCCAGTATGTGGTCGTACCGGTCGCCGTGATCTGCGGCACCACAGGAGTCCACGGACCTGTCACGCTGTCAGAGAATTGGATCTCATAGACGGCGCCCTTGGTCGTGCCGTTGATTTCGAGGACGAAGCCAACGTTCACCCACGCGGCCCAGCCGTATTTCTCACGGTATCTGAGACCGATCCAATCCTCAGGATGACCTTCGCCGTTCAGATCGAACGTCCAGTCTTCCATATCATAGCCGTTGGAAGGACCATAGGTCTTCACGTCCATGATGTACGGATAGATGATCGTGCTCGGAGTCTGGTCAGCATACTTAACTGTACCAGAGGCCGGAGTGCGGACCTGGATCTGATCATCATTGACACCAGCAACGATCGGAGTGAAGCTGAAGTCAGGATAATCTTTCAGACCATTGCCAGACTTGATCTGGTATTCAAGGACGAACGCCACGACTTCACCATTCACAACCGGATAGTTGTGCTGGATCATGTAGCCAGCCTTGGTCGTGCTGGTGGCGTTGACGATGGTTCCACCCTTGACGTTGCTCGCGAAGAGCTGGATACCTTCCCAGTTGTAACCGGAATCGTTCTTCACCAGAACGAGCTGTTCAAACAGACCCGTCACCTCGTAGTTCTTCGGCAGCGGACCGTCTTCCAGGCACCAGATATCGTTGAAGATAGCCAGTGTACCGTTCCAACGGATGATGTTGTAGTTGTCAGCCTGAGCGCCGTAAGGAGTGATCTCATAAGTACCGAGTCCCAGTTCCTGGAAGCGGTTCTTGAGTCTCGTTCTCGGCTTGCTGATCAGAACGCTCTCATTCTCACCATTGACAAAGTAACCTTCAAGTTTGCCGGTCACTTCGTTGGTTCTGCCGTAGTAGTACTTCAGACCCAGAGAATTCTGGATGATAGTCTCATCCTGGCAGGCGATGAGAGATTTGATCTTGCTCAGTCCGATAGGTTCATCCGTGTAAGCGGTGATGTAGAGATCCACCGGCAGGACGCGGTAGTAGTCACCCAGCACCGCGCTGTAAGCCTGAGCGGAGTTATTGGCATTGTGTGTCAACACGGTATCGCTGACGGCGTTGGTGATCTTCACGTTGTTGCCTCTGAAGGAACCCCAATAGACCATGACGTCGTAGTTACCCACAGGGGCGACACGATCCTTGGCGGCACACTTGAATGTCGGAGTACCGGTGAAGTAATCCGCGAAGGTGGAATACGGTTCCCACTTACCATTGTAGTAGAACCAGAGGTCGGTCTTATCCCAGACGGTCTTCTTACCGTACTGAGCATGAGTCATATCATCAATGGCCTCATAGTTCATCTCGCCGTAGTAGCGTTCAGCACCAGGCAGACCAACAGCCATTTCAAGGGCTGTGATCTTCTGATCGATGACGTAGCTCACGCTGTAGTTCTCGATACCCATAGCGGTCGCGAACGCGGTCGTGATCGTAGAGGTCTTCGGATAGCTATAGGTTCCGATATCGGCCTTGGAGGTCGTAGCGGCACCAGCTGTCAGATAGTCACCCGCGATCAGACCTGTTGTGGTCGCGATTGTGTAAGGTGAAACCAGAACTGTGGAATCATAGATCTTCTGATCGTTGATCGTGATGACCAGCGGAGCAGCGGTGATCTTCTGATTGATGACGTAGGTCACAGTGTAGTTGCTGATACCCAGAGACGTATTGAACGGTGTGCTGATGCTGGAGCTTGCCGGATAGGTGTAGCTGCCAACCTTGGCACTGCCTGTTGTGGCGGCACCAGCTGTCAGAGCGTCACCAGCGATCAGACCTTTAGCGGTCGCGATCGTGTAGCTGCTGGTCAGCGGAGCACCATCATACACCTTGCTGTCGTTGATCGTGATGGTCAACGGAGCCGGAGTGATGTTCTGAGTGATGACGTATGTCACTGTGTAGTTGCTGATACCTTTAGCGGTGTCGAACGGAGTCGAGATCACAGAGGTAGCAGGATAGTTGTATGTACCAATGTCAGCGCTGCTTGTTGTAGCGGCACCGGCGGTCAGTCTGTCACCGCTCATCAGACCCGTGGCTGTTGCCTTGGTGTAGCTGGAGGTCAGAGTCGTTCCATCATACGCCTTGGTGTCGTTGATCGTGATGGTCAACGGAGCCGGGGTGATCGTCTGGTTGATGATATAGGTCAC
>DBVN01000067.1:0-832 GCA_002308515.1 Verrucomicrobia bacterium UBA1263
ACCTCAGAGATGCTGGTCAAGACCCTAGGTTTATAATGAGCTGATCAGGCAGGACGGCGGGATGATCTGCCGCACATCCACGGCTTCCATGCCGGCGGCGCGGATGCCCTCCAGTCCCAGATCGGTATCCTCGTATCCCCGGCAATATTGAGGCTCAACTCCCAGACGGCGGGCGGCTTCCAGGAAGATGTCGGGAGCCGGTTTCTGGCGTGTCACATCCTGGCTGGTCACAACGGCCTGGAACCAGTCCTGGATGCCCAGCTGGGGCAGGATGGTTTCCATGATGGAGCGGCGGCCTCCGGTGGCGATAGCCATGGGGAGCTTGCCGCGGTTTTCACGGGCGATGGAGGCGATCGGCTCGATCAGGCGGACTTTGCCCATCATCCTGACGTATTCCGCTTCTTTTTCTTTGGCCGCGGCTTCGATATCCAGATCCGGCAGAGATTGTTCCCGGCGCAGGATGATCAGGATGTCGCGGGAAGGGATGCCGCCCATGGAGTAAAGGCGTTTCTGATCCAGTTTTATCCCGTGGCGCCGCGCGACGATCTCCCATGCCTTCCAATGGAAAAACATGGTGTCCGCCAGAGTTCCGTCAAAATCAAAAATGAGCGCGTCTATTCTCCTCGTGTCCATAAAATAAGAAGTGAGGATGAGCCTCCTCACGGCGGAGCATTCTAGGGGCGGACGGCAGCCCAGGCAATTCTATTTTTTCCGAAAAACATGGCTCGCTGGAGGTTGAAAAAACACAGATGATTGAAAAGAACCACAGATGCACACGGATAAGTTATTGAATAATAATATGTTCGGTAGAGACGCGCGACCCGCGCGTCTC
>DBVN01000067.1:852-2563 GCA_002308515.1 Verrucomicrobia bacterium UBA1263
CCCGGGTTGAACGCGCAGCGTTCTACCCGGGGAAAGGTGTCATCCAATGAACAACCCTGTAAGGGTTGCGTGAAATTGATTCATATTGATGTTGATACGCAACCCCTTGCGGGGTTGTGTCATGGGGGAATCCGTTACCCCGGGTAGGGCGTTTCACGCCCAGCCCGGGTCTATGTGACGAAACCCCTTCTCAGGGGTTTTCAGAATGATCCAAACAAACACCTCACCGGGAACCGGTTACAGAATTTGACACATCCATGCTGGTGAAAAATGAGGGTCTTACTTGTGTTTATAATGCGAATATGTTATCCTTCATCCAGTTATTGTTATAACGTAATATTTTATGGCAAGCTGCATTAAATTATTCACAGGTTCGCTAAGTCTGGCATTGGTAGCAATGATGGCGCAGGCGGCTGGATCAACAGACAAAAACATCACGATCCCCATATCCGATACCGTAAATCTGGAGATGATTTGGGTAGAACCGGGCACATTCGTGATGGGCAGTCCGGAATATGAACTGGGCAGGGGAGATAATGAAACCCAGCATGAAGTGACGCTGACACAAGGTTACTGGCTGGGTAAATATGAAGTGACTCAGGCACAGTACGCGACTCTCATGTGGAATCAGTCTTATTTCAAAGGGGATAATTTACCGGTAGAACTGGTCACCTGGGTGGACGCGCAGACATTTTGTGCCAGATTGACCGCGGCTGAGTTTGCGGCAGGCCGTTTGCNNTGCCAACTGAAGCACAGTGGGAATATGCCTGTCGGACTGGAACAACGACCGCTTTGAATAACGGGAAAAATTTAACCGATGAGGTGAAGTGTCCCGAAATGAATGAAGTGGGCTGGTATTCTGATAACAGTAAAAAAACGACTCCTCCCGTAGGGCAGAAACAGCCAAACGCCTGGGGTTTCTATGATATGCACGGAAATGTGTGGGAATGGTGTTTAGACTTTTATGAAGAGTATCCAACAACACCAGTGGTCAATCCCAAAAAGTTAGGTCTGGGTGAAAAGCGTGTCATGCGCGGAGGCAGTTGGGATGCTGACGCGAATGTATGTCGTTCGGCAAGCAGAAAAGATGTTTATCCAGGCTCCTGGGACAGAAGCTATGGATTCCGTGTGGCGTTGGTTCCCACTAAAGATATAACGATTCCAATGGAATTTGAAGGAAATATTCCTACTGTGACATTAGAAATGATCTGGGTAGAACCGGGTACATTTATGATGGGATCACCTGTTGGTGAATTGGGAAGAAACCCGACTGATGAACTCCTGCATGAAGTCACTCTGAACACTGGCTACTGGTTGAGCAAATATGAAGTCACTCAGGAGCAGTATAAAGCGCTAACAGGGGAAAATCCTTCTCACTTTGGTGATAACAAACGCCCGGTAGAACAGGTAAGTTGGAAAACTGCGAAGGCATTTTGTGAAAAATTGACAGCATTCGAGAAAGAAGCAGGAAGATTGCCGGAGGGATATGAATACACCCTGCCAACTGAGGCTCAATGGGAGTATGCCTGCCGTGCCGGAACGACCACGGCATTCAATAATGGAACCGATATTGAGACAATAGAACAAATCTATGGGGAATGTCCCAATCTGGATGAAGTGGGGTGGTATTTCTACAACAGTGCTCCTCCGACCCCAAGACAAACCGTTGTAGTAGGACAGAAGATGCCGAACGCCTGGGGATTCTATGATA
>DBVN01000067.1:2575-9381 GCA_002308515.1 Verrucomicrobia bacterium UBA1263
TTCCTATAGCTCTGATGCATTTAATTGTCGTTCGGCTGTTCGATATGATTCCAGCAAACCGCCGGAAGGTTGGGTAGGGGACTACTACTACTATGATCTCGGATTCCGTGTGGCATTGGTGAGTACTCAACCCTCTGAACTTCCAAAAATAGAGTATACCCTGACAACCGAGGGTGAACTTTCTTTGACTTTCACCGGGGTTCTTTATGAGAGCGATGACGCGGTGAATTGGAAGCGTGTGGAAGGGGCTGTATCGCCGTTCAAAGTAGAAATGCTGGATAAGCAGAAATTCTACAAAGAAGTGATAGAGTGATCACTTATCCATGATAAAAGTCCCCGATGGTCATTCCACCGGGGATTTTTTATTTCTTTATCCGTTTTTATTTGGCGACCTCGAAGGCGAATCCTTTGAGGTATTCGGTTTCGGGGATGACCGGGATAATGGGATGATCCGGGGACTGACTGTAGATCTGAGTCCGGCGCAGGATCTTGTGAGCGTCGAAGGCTGCGTTCAGGATGACGTTCTGGAAGGTCTGTGTGTCCACATGGTGCGAACAGCAGAAGGTGGCCAGTGTGCCGCCGGGCCGCAGGAGCTTCAAGGCTCTCAGGTGGATCTCTTTGTATCCATTCAGCGCGGCATCTACCGAGTGGCGGTTCCGGGTGAAAGAGGGGGGATCCAGAATGATGAGGTCAAAGAGGTCTTTCTGTTCTATCTCGGTATTCTTGGCGTGTTCGATCAGCCAGTCGAAGGCGTTGGCGTTGATGAAGGTGCAGCCGGAAAGGTTGTTGAGTTTGGCTCCTTCACTGGCTGTTTTGATGGCTGTTTCGCTTTGGTCTATGCCAATGACTTCACGGGCTCCGGCTTTGGCGGCATGCAGGGCGAAGCCGCCCAGGAAGCAGAAGCAGTCCAGGACACGGGCACCGGCGGCCATATCGCCCACTTTCTTGTAGTTGACCTGCTGGTCCAGATAGCAGCCGGTCTTGTGGCCGGAATCAAAGTTGACCTTGAACTGGAGCTGGTTCAGGCGGATAAGCTGGTCGCCCGCGGGAGCGGTGCCGTACAGGGTGGAATGGACCATCTCCATGCCTTCAAAGGTACGGGAAGGGGAATCGTTCTTCTCCAGGACGGCGGTCGGATGAAATATCTCTTTGAGGGCTTCCACAATCAGGGACTTGCGTTGATCCATGCCCAGCGAGGTGGTTTGAAGTACGAGGACATCTTCATACTTGTCAATGATCAGTCCGCTGAGGAAATCGCTTTCGGCGTTCACGACCCGGAAGGAGGTGGCACCCGGCATGGCATGGCGGCGCACTTCCAAGGCGGTTTCGATCCGGTTTTTGAAAAACTCGGTGTTGAGGGTCAGCTTTTCCCGTCGGGAGAGGAGTCGGACCCGGATCTTAGACTTGGAGTTGAAAAGTCCGCATCCAACGAGGTGATTTCGGGAGTCCAGGACTTGCACACATTCCCCATCGGCGATGGGTTCACGAAGCGGGGTTATTTCACCATAATAGACCCACGGATGCCCGGCGCGTAAGCGGTCGGCTTCGCGGGGCTTGAGATAAACAGTTTTTAACGGCTCACCGTTCATGCAGTTAAGATATCCGTATGGAACCGGATGTCAAACTCAGAATGCGGCAAACGGCGGGGAAAAACGTTTTACTGATGAAGTGGGATTAGAGAAAGTTTTTTGAAAAACAGGAGTTTTATAAGTGTAACTTATTATTTAAGTAAAGTTATCTTTTTATTTGACTTAGAACCGCCGGATTTTGTAGAAAACAGGGCGTATGGTTAATGCCAAAACGGCCAGAATAATCGTAATACTTGCTGCATTAACAATCTCCGGTTCACAATGTTTTGCGGAGGATGCAGCAGCGGCGCAGCCAGCCGCGCAAAATACAGATACTCCTAAACTCGCGGAAGCTGAACAAGCTGCCGCTCAACAGGAAGAAGTCTCCAAAGGTCTGACAGAAGAATGGATCCAAAAGACAAAACATCCCGTTTCCTGGTTGAAGTGGGGCGCGGATCTGCGTGCGCGCGAAGAGTATCTGACGAATCCTCAGTATAATGACGCGGATGAGGATAAGCATCATCAGCGCTACCGTTTCCGTTTGTGGGCGGATGTGATGCCGACGGAGTATTTCTCCTTCAGCGGCCGCGCGATGTATGTTTTAAGAAATTTTATTGATCCCAAATCCTCCAGAGAGTGGGAGTCCGGTGAAGTGATGTTCGACAATCTCTACGCGACACTGGAACCGCAGGATGCCAACTGGCGCCTGAGGATCGGTCGTCAGGAGCTGCTCGACATGGGCCAGAACTGGATCGTGCAGGATGGCACGACCCGTGACGGATCCCGCACAACATTTTTTGATTCAGCGCGTTTTACATGGAAATTCCCGGATGAGGAAACCACGCTGGACGCGGTTTATCTGTATCAATGCGCGAAGTCCGATGCCTGGCTGCCGCCGATCGATATGCAGAAAAGCCGTCAATACCTGGCGGAAAATGATATCCAGGGCGGTATGCTGCTCCTTCGCAATAAGCACTTTGAGAAAACGATCCTGGACGGGCTTTTCATTTACAAGCATGAATATCCGAGCAGTTTATCCAGCTCTATCTCCGGCGACAGTGTGACGTTCCAGCCGCAGGTCACCGTCAAGTGGAATGACAACTGGTCTATGGTAGCCCGTGCCGCGATCCAGGGAGGCAAACGCAATGACCTCGATTTCCTGGGGTATGGCGGTGACGCGAAAGTGACTTACTCTTTCCATGATGTCGTGAACAGCAAACTGTGGGTCGGCTTTGAATACCTTTCCGGTGATGACAGCAGTCCCGATGTCGGTTTCGATCCGTTGTGGGGACGTTATCCGCGTATCAGTGAGATCATGGCTTATACCCGTGTGGACAGCGGCAGAGCTTGTGACTATACCAATATGTACTCTCCGTATGTGGGATACTCCATGGAACCTTGGGAAGGGTTCCGTTTCTCCGGAACTTATCGCCCGATGTTCGCGCCGGAAAATCCGCTGGGCGGTGATGCCATACACAGCGCGAACGGCGAATTCAAGGGACATCTGATCTACGGCATCGCGGAGTACAGCTTCACGAAGCATATCAAGACACATGCCGTGATCGAAACGATCATGCCCGGAAACTTTTACACACCTGATTACAGAGCCACGGCCTTGTTCGTCCGCGGCCAGGTGTTCTTAACTTGGTAAAGAAATAAAAATAGAAAAATAAAAATATATGACAAGATCACAGTTCATTAAATTCATTATCGCGACAGCCTTTGCGATCGCGGCGCTCTTTCTGCCGTATGAATCCCTGGGCTTTACCGGTGAAAATACATTAAATCTGTTAGAGATCCGTGTCATTGCCATTTTTGTGATGGCGGCACTCTACTGGATCCTCCAGCCGTTCCCGATCTGGTCCACTTCCATGCTCGTCATCGTGCTGATGATCCTGACGGTGTCTAACTCGTCGCTATTGCCATTCCGGGTGGAAGGTGTTGACATGCTGACGTTCAAATCCATCATGGCGACATTCGCCGATCCGATCATCATGCTCTTCCTGGGCGGATTCTTTCTGGCTGCCGCGGCGACCAAGTACCATCTGGACTTGAACCTGGCGCGTGTGCTGCTGAAACCGTTCGGCAAGAATCCCAAGATCGTGCTGTTCGGTCTGATGGTCATCACCGCTGTGTTCTCCATGTTCATGAGCAATACCGCGACGGCGGCGATGATGCTGGCTATTTTGACCCCGGTGCTGAAGCTCTTTGATGCCGAGGACAGAGGCAAGGCCGCTTTCGCGCTGGCTATTCCTCTGGGTGCCAATATCGGCGGTATGGGGACCCCGATCGGAACGCCTCCGAATGCCATCGCTCTGGGCGCGCTGCAGAACGCCGGTTTTAATATCACCTTTGGTGAATGGATGATGTTTGGTGTGCCGTATGTGCTGGTGATGATGTTCATCGCCTGGCTGCTGCTGCTGAAGATCTACCCGATCAAGATGAAAGAGATGACCTTGAAGATCGCCGGCGCGGACAAGTTCGATACCAGTCCCCGCGCGATCATTGTTTACTGCACCTTTGCTCTGTGCGTTATCCTGTGGATCACCGGCAAAAAGGTGCACGGCATCAATGATAATGTGATCGCGATGATCCCGATGGCTGTCTTTGCGCTGACGGGTGTGATCACCAAACATGATTTGAATGATATGAGCTGGGATGTGCTCTGGCTGGTGGCCGGCGGTTTCGCTCTCGGTCTGGGGTTACAGAATACCGGTTTGGCTCAGCACCTGATCAATGCCATTCCGTTTGCCAGCTGGTCTCCGTTCATGCTGATGGTGGGCTGCGGTTTCGTGTGTTTGTTCTTCGCGAACTTCATGAGCCACACTTCCACGGCCAGCTTGATGGTGCCTATTTTGATCACTGTGGCAGTGGCTTGTAAGGAAAACCTGGCTCCGCTGGGCGGTGTGACCTCTCTGATGGTGGCTGTGGCCTTTGCCTGCTCACTGGGTATGTGTCTGCCGATCTCCACCCCGCCGAACGCGCTGGCTCACGCCACGGGTTATACCGATACAACGGGTATGTGGAAGACGGGTCTGATACTGGGTATCGGCGGTCTGATCCTCTCCTGGGTGATGATGTATATCCTCTCCAAGGTGTTTTTCACCGTCTAAACTGAATAACCCCGAATAATCACAAAAGGGCGGTATCGGACAACAGATACCGTCCTTTTCGCGTCTGGGGAAGGGGTGTTCATAAAAAGGCCGTTTTGTAATACTGTTTACAGGATATAATTTTTTCTAATTCAAAAAATAGATTTTAATGTCTAATTTTAATAGTTAAAGAAACTTATGATTTAGAATAGACATTGAGAAATAAGTTTATAAAATCATTTCCAACAGCCGGGACAGGCTGTTTCCTCTGTTCACGGGAATAACGCTGATCGAAAAGCGTTACCAGCATAATATTTAAAGATCATGAATGATATCGCGAACTGGCTTTTGTCGAATTGGGTTTTCGCTACACTTCCGGCCCTGACCCTCATTATGGGTTTGGGCGAGATCACAGGCAGGATCAGACTGCCGGGCAACTTTAAACTGGGGGTTGCCGCCGTTTTCTTTGTAGGTGTGGTGTTTGGCGTGATATATCCGGATTTGGAGATTCATCATGATATTGAAAGATTTGGGCTGGCCTTGTTCATTTATTGTGTCGGTTTGACGGCGGCTCCCGCGTTTTTTCAATCGCTCAGGCGTACCGGGATGATGCTGAATGTTGTGACTTTTGTGGCGATGACCGTCATTTTTATTTGCAGTGTGGGGGTGATCAAGTTCTGCGGTAAAGATTCCATGGTCATCAGTGGTCTCTTTTGCGGTACACTGACGAATACGCCGTCCTTGAACGCGGCCAAAGAGGCAAAACGTTTGGTGACTAAAAACGCGATCGAGCAATATATCCGGGAAAACGGATTGGATGAAAAAGAGGCCAATGAGTATAGGGACGCTCAGGAAGATATCGTTGAAAATGATCTGAGAAAGGCGGACGCGGGCTATGGCGTGGCGTATCCTTTCGCCATCATTGGGGTGCTGTTGATCATCCAGTTCCATCTGATGCGGGAAAGAAAACGCGCTGGCAATCGACCCAAAACCCTGTCCTATCTGATCGACGTTGTTGAGCTGAGCAAAGATGTGCCGGGGAATTACCGCTGCTGGACGGGCGCTCTGATCAATCGTTTTGCCAATGTGGTCGCGTCCCGTTATCATTTCAATGGCGAACATCATTTCATTGATGGAGATACGATGATCCCGATGGGCGCGATGGTCGTCATAGAGGGACCTGCCGCCTCTGTAGAGGCCGCGGCGGATATCCTGGGCAGGAAGGGAAATACGGGGCTTATCCAGGACCGCAACTTTTTTTCCACACGCTTTTTTACCGTTTCCAATAAACTGCTGATCAACCAAAGTGTCTGGCGGCTGAAACTCAGCAGCATGGGCGCGAGCATCTGCCGCATCAAAAGAGGGGACAACCGTCTGGAGATCAACCAGCGCACACGTCTCCAGCTGGGCGACCTGGTGCGCGTGATCGTCAAAAAGGACAAGCAGTCGTCCATCAATAAATTCTTTGGCAACTCCATGAACATCGCCACCGAGCAGACCTTTTTCAGTCTGTTTATCGGGGTCGCTCTGGGGCTTTTGATTGGTCAGATACCTATCCCGGTTCCGGGTGTGGATGTTCCGGTCACCTTGGGATATGCCGGCGGTCCGTTAGTCGTCGCGCTGATCTTCGGTTCCATAGGCCGTTCCGGGCCGTTTGTCTGGAGCATCGCTCCGGCGGCAAATATGGCCCTGCGTCATGCCGGGTTCGCGTTGTTCCTGGCGGTGATCGGTGTCAATTCCGGCTCAAAACTGCTCAGCACATTGCGAGGGGACGGATGGTTCCTGATTCTTGTTTCGCTGGGAATGCTCGTCCTTGTTCATCTGATCATCTGGGGTGTGCTGCTGATATGCAGAGTACCCAGCATCCCCACCTTACTGGGTGTGATGAGCGGTTTCCAGACTCAGCCGATGGCGATGGAGTTCGCGGCTTCCCGCTCGGATGCCACGACCGTGAATGTGGGCAACGCGTCCGTCTATCCTTTGGCGACCATCCTCAAGATTTTCTACGCCCAGCTTTTGATAGTGATGTTCTTGTAGGGGGGAACACAAAAGCTTTTCAGTCAAGCTGCGCGATTTTTAATAATTACGAAAGAACGGTATCAGACAGGTGCCATTCTTTTTGTTTTATCCCAAAATCGCCATTAGG